>JBCCZA010000030.1:0-23607 GCA_039188455.1 Planctomycetota bacterium | reverse complement strand
CGCTGGGAATCCGAGAAGGCCGACCTCGACAAGACCGGCCAGCTCCGCGCCGAGATCGAGCAGGTCAAGCTCGAGATCGAGCAGGCCCAGCGCCGCTACGACCTCGAGAAAGCCGCCGAGCTGCAGTACGGCCGGCTGCCCGAGCTCGAGCAACAGCTCGCCGACGCCGAGAACCGCGAGGTGCAAGCGACCAGGCAGGCCGAGACCACCGACGCGGACGACTCAACGTCCGAGGGCGACACGCCGCTCGTTGCCGAGGCCGTCACCGAGGAAGAGATCGCCGCGATCGTCGCGCAGTGGACCGGCATCCCCGTCTCCCGCCTCGTCGAGACCGAGCGGCAGAAGTTGCTCAAGCTCGACGAGGTCCTGCACGAGCGCGTGATCGGCCAGGACGAAGCCGTCCAGCTCGTGAGCGACGCCGTCATCCGCGCCCGCGCCGGCATCAAGGACCCCCGCCGGCCGATCGGCTCGTTCATCTTCCTCGGCCCCACCGGCGTCGGGAAGACGGAACTCTGCAAGGCCCTCGCCGGCTCGCTGTTCGACAGCGAGGACAACCTCGTGCGCATCGACATGTCCGAGTACATGGAGAAGCACGCCGTCAGCCGCCTGATCGGCGCCCCTCCCGGGTACATCGGCCACGACGAGGGCGGCCAGCTCACCGAGGCCGTCCGCCGCAAGCCCTACGCCGTGTTGCTGTTCGACGAGGTCGAGAAGGCCCACCCGGATGTGTTCAACGTCCTGCTCCAGCTGCTCGACGACGGCCGGCTGACCGACAGCCAGGGCCGCACCGTCAGCTTCAAGAACACGGTCGTGATCATGACGTCCAACATCGGCAGCCAGTACCTGCTCGACGACGCCGTGACCGCCGCGTCGGGGAACATCTCCGACCAGGCCCGCAACCAGGTCATGGCCGACCTGCGCGCCCACTTCCGCCCCGAGTTCCTCAACCGCGTCGACGACGTGGTGCTGTTCAGCCCGCTGACGCTGGCCGAGATCGAGCGGATCGTCGACCTGCTCGCGGCCGACCTGCAGGCGCGGCTGGCCGACCGGCGGATCACGCTGGAGCTGACGGACGCGGCAAGACGCCACATCGCCCAAGCGGGGTTCGATCCGATCTACGGCGCCCGCCCGCTGAAGCGCTACCTGCAGCACGAGCTGGAGACCCGCGTCGGCCGCGCGATCATCGCCGGCGAGGTCACCGAGGGCGCGACGGTCACGATCGACGCCTCGGACGACGCCGACGCGAAGCTGACCGTCCGCGTCGGCGCGAAACAGCCGGCGGCGGCGTAAGCGGACACCCGCGACGGCGACGTCGATCCGCCGCTTTTGCGCGACCAAAAAACAGGCAGGTTGATACCGACAGGCACGGCGTGCCTATGCGGCGCGCAACCTTGGGTGGGCGATCCGTGAGCGTTTCGCGAACAACGTGAAAAACCAATGACCGGGTGTAGACACACCTCGGAAAAGTCCTAATCTTCTCTCGCACACGGTCGCTCAGGCGGCCGTGGTTGCGGGCAGACGCGTGACGCCGATGACCCGCCACGGACTCGGAGCCCGGGAGGCACGCCGCGGCGTGAACGGCTTCGTTGAGAGACCGGCCGACGGCAGCGGTCGCTAAATGCTGCGATTGATGTGACGTGCCGGACCCGTCCGGCCCCGATGTAGGTTGGTCTATGCCGTGCTCCTGCTCATCGGAGTCAGCGAGCCAGACCGCCCCACTCTCTCTTGATCCGTGATCGTCCCAAGCAGGAGGAATCAACCATGAAACAAGCTTTTTGCACGCTGAGTCTGGCGGCTGCGAGCGTCGGCTTTGCCGGTGTCGCGTCGGCCGTCCCCGTTTACGTCTCGTTCACGACGGACATCTCGCTCAATGAAAGCACCTCTCCGGTCGCTATTGTCGAGGAAGACGTCCTGCTCTTCGAGTCGAACTCGCCGGGTTCGAACACCGATGGCGACGTCTCGGTGTTCATCGACGGCATCACCACCTTCGATGCCAGTGGCGAGGACATCGACGCGTTCGATGTCTTCGGCGGTTCGAGCTACCTCTCCACCACCGGAGCGGCCTCGATCGGCGGGACGGGTTTCGGCAGCAACGAGGTCGTCAGCCTCACCGGCGGCACCGCGTCCGTCGAGCTGAGCATCGGCGGTTCGGGGAACCTCGACGCGCTCTCGGTCACCAGTGACGGCTTCTACTTCTCCTTCACCACGGATCAGGCCTCGCTGACGATCAATGGTGAGGTTGAAGGCGGCGTGCTGGAAGAAGACGTGGTCTTCTACGACCCCAGCCTGCCCGCCGGTAACCGAATCAGCCTGGCGTTTGACGGCTCTGCGATCTTCGATGGCAGCACCGAGGACATCGACGGCTTCGACGTGATCGGCGACAACCTCTTCTTGATCTCCGCTTTGACCGGATTCGACATCGACGGCACCGGTTTCAGCGACGGCGACATCGTTCAGATCGCCTACGACCCCAGTGACCCGACCCAGAGCGTGGCCAGCCTCTTCCTGTCGGAAGACGAGTTCGATGCCGGCTTCGCCGACGACGATCTCGACGCCCTCGCCCTGATCCCCGAGCCGGCGTCGCTGGCGATCCTCGCCGCGGGGCTCGGCTTGGCCGCGACGCGTCGCCGCTCAGCCTGAGCGTTGGCGACTGCCGTCAAGATTGCGTGAATTTCGCGGGCCGGAGTCTTGAGACTCCGGCCCGCTGTTCCTAGGCTGGCGTCGTAAGGCTCGGTGACGTCCTAAGCCACAACCGTCGAGCCCATCCGATCACCACGAGCGACCGCCGCGACGCCTCATCGCGTTCCGCCGCACGGCCTCGTTCAGCACGACATCCGCATCCGGGGGACCGACGCACGCGCCGCCTGCTTCGCCCGCTTGTCCTCCACCCCGCGACCCGCGCAAGGCCATCCCCATGACCCAAGTCATCGCTTCGCAAACCTACCGCCGATCTGGCTTCACCCTGATTGAGCTGTTGGTCGTGATCAGCATCATCGCGCTGCTGATCGGGATCCTGCTGCCCACGCTTGGGGCGGCGCGAGCGACCGCGCGGACGGGGCAGTGCCTGAGCAACATGCGGCAGTTCGGGATCTTCGCCGCGACCTATGCGGCGGACTTCCGCGACTGGTTGCCGCCCACCGACGGCGACAAGGAGTCAACGTATCTCGCTTGGCAGCTCTACGCCCAGGTCGACTACGACTGGGGCCAGGAGGAGATGTTTCAGTGCCCGTCGATCGACGACGATGGTCACTACGACCCGTCCGGCGGTGTGCCGCCGCGTTATCAGGTGTTCGAGCGCGTCAGCTACGTGATGAACACCATGCGGCCGACCGCCGCGGCGTGGACCGATGACGCCGATCCGGTGGCTGCCGCGGAGATCATCGACCCCGAGACCGCGACGGGCTGGCACGGCGTGCCCGCGTCGCTGGGCCCGAACTACACGAATCACTGGAACTTCCCGATTAACTACGCGGCCATCTCCAAGCCGCTTTCGGACACGGTGTTCATCGTGGATCACCGGCCGGACTACGCCGCTGACATGAGTAGCGGGGCCGCGGCGCTGGCCATGACCCAGGGCGTGTGGCGTTTCGGCGAGACGGATCACTCGACGAACCGCACCGCGCAGAGCGGCACGCCTCGGATGAAGGTTGGCGTGGGGGTTCACGGCGATGACGCGTTCAACAAGCTCGCCGGCGATGGCAGCGCCGAGACCACGAAGCGAACGGAACCGACCGATTGGCAGGTCAGCCGTGTGGGCGGGGAGTAAGCGGCGACCTCGCTGCGGCCTGGCTTAGCAGAGGGCCAGGAAGCAGAGCGCGGCGAGCAGGGCGATGCGGCGCTTGGCGGCGCGGTTGGGCGACGTGAAGTCGAAGATGCGTTGGAGGGTGTGGGCGGCGGCCATGCCAGACCAAGTCAAGGGCGATGCCGGCGGGGTGGGGTGGCGGTGGGGATCGCGTAAACGATGGTTTGGTGGTAGGTTGTGGTCGATGCGTGCCAGACGGGCGGGTTGCGGGCGAGCGGGGGTGTGGCGTGTACGCCACACGGCGGCGGCGGTGGTGTGGTGCGGGGTCAACGCGATTGCGGGCGGGGTGTGGGCTCAGGGCGGGCCGGTTGATGGGGTGGGGGTGGCTGGGGCCGGGGCTGAGACGGAAGCGGCGCCGGAGGTCAGGGAATCGGCGGCGACGGTTGCGCCGGCGGACGGGCTGTTGGCGTTGGACCTGGTGCAGGGGTGGGCGCGCCGGGGGTCGGTGGAGCCGGGCGCGGGGGAGCCGGCGGGGCGGGCGATGCGGTCGGGGCTGTTTGGGGTGCGGGTGTGCCTGAGGCGGAACGGTCGGGTGGTGGGGATCGGCGAGGCGTATCGGCGGGACATCGACGAGGCGGGGGAGGCGGAGCCGGTGGACATGGTGGGGCTGCTGCGGACGGCGACGGAGGACGCGCTGAGCGCGGCGCGTCGTCGCGGGGCGGGGGGCGCGGGGAGCGGCGAGACGGTGGGGGTGATCACGGCGAGCGTGGAGCTGGGGTATGGGCGTCGTCGGCTGGCGGTGGACCGCGGGGGCGCGGCGGGGCTGGCGTCGGCGGGGTGGTCGGCGGGGTCGGAGGGGCTGCGGGTCGCGCCGGTGGCGGGGCGGGGCGTGGGCGGGGTGTCGTGGCCGGCGTGGGGGTTGGCGACGAACATGGACGCGGATCGGCAGCTGGCGCGGGCGATGTCGGGGGCGGGGTATGAGCCGGGCGTGGCGCTGGGGATGATGGCGGTGCCGGGGCGGGTGGTGGAGCGGTTCTCGACGGTGCACGCGGCCCGGCCGGAGGGTGCGGCGTGGCCGGTGCGGTACGAGCGGGGGCTGCCGACGGACGAGGCGCTGTCGGCGGCGACGTCGGCGGACGTCGAGCGGGCCGGCCGGCGGCTGGCCGAGCACTTGCTGATGCGGGTGACGGACGATGGCGTGGTGCTGGGGGATTACGAGCCGGCGCAGGATCGGTGGGACCCGGTGCGGTCGAGCGGTGTGTCGCTAGCGGCGGTGCTGTTGGCGATGACCGAGGCGCGAGAAGCTGGCTGGGTGCGGCCGGGCGAGTGGGGGCCCGTCGAGGCGGCGATGCGGTCGGCCGTGGCGGCGTGGTCGGGCGACGCCGGGGGCGAGTCGGCGGAGGCGGGCTTAGCGGAGGGGGGGCTGCTGCTGGGGGCGCTGGCGGACCCGGTGTGGTCGGCGGGGTGGGCGGACCGGGCGCGGGCGGCGCTGGCGGAGGCGGTGGCGGCGCGGCTGTGGGGTGCCGGGAACGAGGAGCCGACGGGGTGGGGCGTGGGCGAGTCGATGGCGCTGTGGGGGCTGGCGCGGGCGGTGGCGCGGTCGGGCGAGGCGCTGACGCTGAGCGACGCCGAGGCGGAGCGGGTGGAGGCCGGCGGGGAGGCGATGCTGAGGCGGGGGGACGTGGCGGGGCTGTGGTGGCTCGGCCGGGCCGGGGAGGCGGCGGGGTCGGGGTGGGTTGATCCGTCGGCAGAGGCCCGGGCGGCGGTGGGGCTGATGTCGACGCAGCGGCTGGCCGACCCGTTGGGCGGTCGGCGGGGCGAGGCGGGGGGGCTGATGGGCGTCGAGCCGGCGGGCGCGGCGGGGCCGACGTGGAAGACGGCGGCGGGGCTGGGGTGGTTGGCGTCGCTGGCGCGGCGGGCCGAGGAGCCCGGCGGTCGATTCACGCTGCTGCTGGGCGTGTCGCAGGCGGCGGGTTTCATCGAGCGGCTGCAGCTGACGCCGACACGTCTGTGGTACGGGGTCGATCGCCCGGCGGCGCTGTACGGCGTGCGGGCGTCGCTGACTGACCACGCCCTCGCTGCAGGGCCGAACGCGATCAGCCTGCTGGCCCTCATCGAGGCGGCGCGGCCGGCGGAAGACGCGGCGGAAGCACCAAGCGAGCCGACCGACGTGCCTACGCCATAGGCTGAAGAGGTCGGCATTGGCGCGTCGCTGCCTACATCATGAGCAGCTGCCTAGCTTTCCAACGACGATTGCGGGCGATTAAGGGCGATTATGGGGCCACCGGCGATCGGCGCGTGACTGGCACAGTGATTGCAATCATTAGATCGATCGTCCGTGAGGGGGCGAGCGGAGAATGGCGATCACGGAGAGGAGAGAGATGCGGCCGTTACGCGGCCGCATTTTTCATTGGGGTGAGATGCATCCGATCGATGCCGGCGTGGGCCGCGTGCCGAGGCGCGGGCTCAGCTGGCCTGAGCTTCCATCGCCAGCACCTTCTCCAGCCGGCGCTGGAACCTCTCGCCGCCGTCGTACTTGGCCTGCAGGAAGGCTTCGACCAGGACGTTGGCCAGGGCGGGGCCGATGATGCGAGCCCCGAGGCAGAGGACGTTCATGTCGTCGTGCTCGACGCCCTGGGCCGCGGAATAGGCGTCGTGGCAGACCGCGGCTCGCACGCCGGCGATCTTGTTGGCGGCGACCGACGCGCCGACCCCCGAGCCGCAGAGCAGGACGCCGCGGTCGGCGTGGCCGTGCTGGATCGCCTGGCCGATGTAGCGGGCGAAGTCGGGGTAGTCGTCGGTGGCCTCATAGGTGTGGGCGCCCAAGTCGACGACCTCGTGGCCGAGCGACTTGATCACGTCGGCCAGCTCGTCTTTCAGGGCAAATCCGCCGTGGTCACAGGCGATGGCGATCTTCATGGTGCGGGGTCCGGGGCGGATCGGGAAGGGCGACAGGTTAGCAGCGCCCCGCGTCGGCAACCGGCCGCCGCCCGGTACATTGCCCGGCCATGACCGGGGTCGACGCCAGCCTGATCGACGCCTGCCGAAACGCCCGGCGGGTGCTGTGCGTCACCGGGGCCGGCGTGTCGCGTGGGTCGGGCGTGCCCACCTATCGCGACGCGATGACCGGCCTGTGGGCCAACTACCGCCCCGAGGACCTGGCCACCCCCGAGGCCTTCGCCCGCGACTCCGCGCTCGTCACGCGCTGGTACGACGAGCGCCGCCTCGCCTGCCTGGCCTGCACGCCCAACGCCGGCCACCGCGCGATCGCCGCCTGGCAGCGCCGGCTCGGTGCGGCGTTCACCCTGGTCACGCAGAACGTCGACAACCTCCACGAGCGGGCCGGCAGCCCGCCCGCCTCCGTGCACCACATCCACGGCACCATGTTCCGCTGGCTCGACCCCGAGACCGGCCAACGCCTCGATGCGGTCGACGACCGCCCCCTCGTTGAGGACGACCGCTACCCGCCGCGTTCCCCGGCCGGGCACGCGCTTCGGCCGGACATCGTGTGGTTCGGTGAGATGCTGCCGACCGACGTGCTTGAGGTGGTGCAGGTGGCGATCGAGAACTGCGATCTGTTCGTCTCGGCCGGCACGTCGGGCGTCGTGCACCCGGTCGCCGGGTTTGTGCACGCGGTGCCACCGGGCGCGACGCGCATCGAGGTCAACCCCGAGCCAACGCCGATCAGCGACGCGTTCGACCACGTCGTCCGGCTCACGGCCGAGGACGGCTTGCCGGCGTTGATCGGCGCCGACGCGGGCGATTAGCGGACCCTGCCGGCGTCGATGGTGGGGCGGTGGTTGCGATGACGACATCGATCCTGATGCCGCCCGCTGCGCCAACCCAACCCGGCCGAGGCCCGATCCTGCTGCTGGGGGTGATGAACCGCTGCGGCTCCAATCACCTGGGCTGGCTGCTGAGCCGACACCCGGGCATGGCCACCGCGGCTGCGGGGAACTCGGGCGAGGACTACCTGCTCAAGCGGGCCGACCTGCTCGCCGAGTACGCCGACGACACGGTGCGTCACTGGTCGGCCGAGGGACGCGACGCCCTGGCCAACGGGGTGATGTCGGCGATCGGCGATGGGTTGCTGGAGGCCATGCGCGGCGACGCGGCCGACGATCAGCGACTGCTGCTGCGCACGCCGCGCGTGTTTGCCCTCGACCAGGCGGCCCGGCTGTTTCCCTCGGCAACGATGGTGCTGCTGATGCGCGACGGCCGCGAGGTCGTCGCGTCGGCGGAGAAGACGTTCGACCCGCTGCCGGATGGCGAGTGGGAGCGTCGATGGCGGGGCGGGGCGGACCTCATGTGGGAGATCTCACAAGGCCAGGCCGAGGGCGCCGCGCCGCTGCCGTGGCTGCTCGTGCGGTTCGAGGACCTCGTCGCCGACGCGCGAGCGACGCTCGAGCGGCTGCTCGACGCGCTGGGGCTCGATCGCGACGCCTATCCGTGGGACGAGCTCGACACGGCCCCGGTGATCGGCTCGTCTGCCGCCAAGCCCGACGCGCGGTCGCGACGGTGGACGCCGATCGACAAGCCCGCCGGCTTTCGGCCCAGCGGCCGCTGGCACGACTGGTCGCCGGCTCGCCGCCGGCGATTCGACCGGCTCTGTGGGCCCGCCATGGCCCGATGGGGCTACGGACCGGCGACGCCCGCGACGCTGAGCTGGCTTGGGCGGGGGCTGGGCCGGGGGCTAGGCTGGGGGTTTGGGTGGGGTGGCGCATTAGGCCGTCGCGCCGCCTGAGGACACGCGATCCGCCGAAAAATCTCGCGCTACCCCGCAATATCGCGAACCGCCCGCCGTTGATCCCCTCGGCCGAGCGACGCACCGTTTCAGGTCTGGCCAGCCGCTCGTTCACTCATTGGAGAAACCTATGTATCGCCAACCGTCTGTGCTGTCCTGCGCCCTGGCCGCGACCTCCGCCTTCGCCCTGATCGCGTTGAGCTCGACCGCGATCGGCGACCCACCGGACGACAACTTCGGCGTCGAGGGCAAGGGCCGGATGCACACCAACGTCGACGGCACGCGCACCAACGAGCGCGTCGAGGGCGGCTACAGCCTCTCGGGCGCATCGTCGGTCAGCGGCGAGTTCGAGGGCGACACCCAGTCCGTCTCGTTCTCGGCCGACGCCGATCCCAAGCGCCGTGGCTTCGTCTTCAAGCTCTCCGGCGGCGACGCCACCGCCGACACCCCCAGCGGCACCGTGAACTACGACAACGCCCGCGGCTGGCTCAAGGCCAAGGAGACGCGCCGAGGCACCACCGTGAGCAAGATCAAGATCAAGGCTCGCACCGCCGACGGCGACCGGCTGCACCTGCGGGCTCGCGGCAAGGACTGATCTGCCCCGCCCGTCTCACACCGATTCCTTGCGTCGCGGTGTCGGGCCGGTCGTGTGACCGGTCCGACGCCTTTTTCGTATGGCTGAGTTGCTTTGGCTGTCTGAAAGCTCTGCGACAGGCGAGCTGTTGGTGTTTTCAACGAGCCGAGCCAATCAACGGCAGCTGTATCGAGCGCACCTAGCGCGTCTGGCGGTGCCGTCGGTGCGCTATGACAAAACGGGCCGCCCGATTGGGCGAGCCCGTTTGCCCTAACCAAGTTGAGCGTCTTGCATCAGGCGCGACGGCGAAGCCCGGCGGCGCAAAGGCCAACGGCGATCAGGGCGATCGATGCGGGCTCGGGGATCGCGAAGTTGAAAGTGGTCACGTCGCCGCCGTCGAAGCCGATCTCGATGTTGTCGGCGAAGCCCTGGAAGTCGCCGACCGAGGAGCCAACGCCCACGACGATGGCCGTGACGAAGGCTTGGTCGCTCAAGCCGTAGGCGGTCAGGCTGTCGCTGGTGAAGTTGGCGAAGGGCTGTGCGCTGTCGGACCCGGGGATCAGCGATGAGCCGTCAAAGATGCCGCGGCCAAAGCTGCCGAAAGGCGAGGTGATGGCGTAAACGCGGGCCTTGTCGGCGTCGGCGTCGAAGAAGTCGCCTTCGTAGACGGTGTTGAGCGAGCCGTTGCCGGCGACGAACTGTCGGGTGGACTGCTCGCCGTCTTCCCAGATGATCTCGTGCGTGCGGTCGGGGGTGGTGGGGTCGGTGACGGCCAGCCGCAGCGCCGGGGCCTGGGCGGTGGGGACGGTGAGGCCTTCCTGAACGACGGTCCAGTCGAAGCTGAAGGTGGAGAGCTCGTTGAGCAGGCCGAGGTTCATGCCGGTGTTGGTGATGAAGTAGCGGGTCCGGTCGCCGTTGATGGCGAGCGAGCCGTCGCTGTCGATGAGGGTGGTGGCTTCGATCTGCGAGGAGCCGCCGTTGGAGTTGCCGAACGACCCGACGAGAAAGCCCGCGGAGTCGGTTGGCGTGATGGTGACTTGGGCGGCCTGGCCGGTCAATGCCAAGCAGATGGCGGAAGTAGCCGCGATGAAAGTTGAGTAGAACGCGTGCATGTGGGTCTCTCCTGCCGGCTGTGCCGGCCCTTGGGTGATGCCCCTGATGGGGCGTACAACAAGCCTTCCGAACACATGTTCGGCTTCGGCGTGCGACAGCAAACCAGAGCTAGTTCGATCCTCCAACCACGCAAGCCCGCGAAGCGAGGCGTGGCCCTATTGGCTTAGCGCATTGTGAAACTCGGCTTTCTTAGGCGACCCGGAATCGATGAATTGCCCGTTCGTCATGAAACCTATGGAACGCGTTTCATGATGTCAACGCGCGGTAGGGTTTTCCTAGAAGTGACGCGTAAGAGATCGTCTGCGCTTTCACGTATCGCTTGTTTTGTGTTGACACTGTCTGCCGACTGTCGTCGCAACGACTATTTCCGCGACGCGTGACTCGGTCACCGGCTGCACGACGCCGCGCTCAGTGACGATCGCGGTGATCAGCTCGGCGGGGGTGACGTCGAACGCGGGGTTGTAGGTGCCGAGCTCGGGCAGCTGGTCGTGCGTCGGGGCGGTGGGTTTGCCGAAGGCGTTGGTGATCTCGACGGCGTCGCGCTGCTCGATGGGGATGTCGGCGCCGGTGGCGGTCTTGGGATCGATGGTGGTGGTGGGGGCGGCGATGACGAAGGGCAGGCCGTGGTGCTTGGCGAGGACGGCGAGGTTGTACGTGCCGATCTTGTTGGCGGTGTCGCCGTTGGCGGCGATGCGGTCGGCGCCGGTGATGACGACGCCGACGCGGCCCTGTTGCATGACGTGGGCGGCCATGTCGTCGCAGATCAGCGTGGTGTCGATGCCGGCGGCGGCGAGCTCGAACGCGGTGAGGCGCGAGCCCTGCAACAGCGGGCGGGTCTCGTCGGCGAAGACCCGGAAGTTCATGCCGCGCTCGTGAGCCAGGTACATCGGCGCGGTCGCGGTGCCGATGCCGCCGGTGGCGAGGGCGCCGGCGTTGCAGTGGGTGAGTACGCCGCGGCGGTCGTCGGGGAGGGACTCGATGAACCGCAGGCCGTTTTGGCCGATGGCCTGGCAGGCGGCGCGGTCTTCGTCGTGGATGGCGGTGGCGACGGCGAGCAGGGCGTCGGGCGTGTGCGGCGACGAGGCACGCATCCGGTCGAGCACGCCGAAGACGTTGACCGCTGTCGGACGCGCCGACGCGAGGTGGTCGCACGCGGCGGGCACGGCGTCGGGTCCGTCTTGCGCCGCGATCACGACCCCGTACCCCGCGGCGATCCCGATGGCCGGGGCGCCGCGCACGCTCAGCCGCTTGATCGCGTCCCACACGTCCTGCACGGTCGTGCACTCGAGGTACGTCTGCTCGGTGGGCAGCTTGGTCTGGTCGAGGAGGCGCAGGTGGCCGGTGTCGGCGTCGCCGATCCAGGCGATGTTGGGCAGGGGTTGCATCGGGGCGTGGGCTCGCGAGGGCGGCGGGACGACGGGGCGGCAGAGGGCGAACGCGGCAGCTTAGACTCTCGCGGTGAAACGCACGGACGTGTGGACGACCCGCGCCCTGCTCGCGTGGACGGCCGAGCACCTGGCCCGCAAGGACGTCGATCAGCCCAGGCTGTCGGCCGAGATGCTGCTGGCGCACGTGCTGGGCGTCGAGCGGCTCCGGCTGTACACGGACGCCGACCGCCCGGCGAGCGAGCTGGAGCGGGCCGCGTTCCGCGAACTCGTCGAGCGCGCCGCCGAGCACGAGCCGGTCGATTACCTGGTGGGCAAGTCGCCGTTTTTCTCGATGATGCTGGAGGTGACGCCGGCGACGCTGATCCCGAGGCCGTCGACCGAGACGCTGGTCGAGCACGTGATCCAGCACGCGCGCCGCACGCCCGGCTTCGCTCACCCCTTGATCGCCGACATCGGCACCGGCTCGGGCGCGATCGCCATCGCCCTGGCCAAGCACATCCCCGGCAGCCGCGTGATCGCCACCGATCTCAGCGAGCCCGCCCTCGAGGTCGCCAAGCGCAACGCCGAGGCCCAGGGCGTCGCCGACCGGATCGACTTCCGCCAAGGCGACCTGCTCGCCCCGCTGGGCGCCCAGCGCGTCGACTACCTCGTCAGCAACCCGCCCTACATCCCCGACGGCGAGTGGGACGACGTCGACCGCAACGTCAAGGACTATGAGCCCGAGTCGGCGTTGCGAGGCGGCATCGACGGGCTGCAGTACGTTGGGCCGCTGATCGAGGGCGCTGCCGACGCCCTGAACCAGCCGGGCCAGGTCGCGATCGAGGTCGCCGCGGCGACCAAGGCGGCCGTCACCGAACTGGCCGAGTCGCAGACCGGGCTCGAGCACGTGCGCGTGCTGCCGGATCACGAGGCGCTGCCACGCGTGATCGTGGCCGACCGCGTTTCGTGAAGACCGAGGTGATGGGTTTGGGTGCCACACCTCGGCCATCAGGCCGATGTGTGCCGTTGAAGTCATGGATGCAAGGAAGGGCACACATCGCCTGCGGCGAGGTGTGGCACCCGAATCAATGTTGTTCAACTGCCGGTGCGGTGTTTACCGCATCACATCATCGCGGCCGAGGTCGACGACGGGCTGGCCCTGCGGATTGAGGGCGCGGTCGCCGGGCGTGCCGAACTTCAGGGCGGCGGTGCGGCGGAGCAACTCGGTCTCGCCCGAGCCGGGCACCTCGATGCTGGCGGTCTCGCCGGAGAGGCCGGTCACGAAGACGGTGAACTCGTCGACGTCGGCGTCGAAGTGCGGCCAGATGATGACCGACTCGCGGGCGTAGTCCGGGCCTTGCAGCAGCTCGCCGACGACTTGGCTGGGGGCTTCGAGCAGGTCGTTGCCCAGCTCCTCGGCGATCGCGCGGAACACGGCGGGGGGGATGTCGACGTTGGCGTCCATCAGGTCGCCGGCGTCGGTGAACACCGAGGCGTTGGGCACGAACAGCCGGTCGCCGCCCGAGTTGTTCGTCACCTCGTAAGGCAGGTACCAGTACCAGCGGGTGTTGCCGGCGAGGTCCTTGACGGCGATCGGCCGGGGCGACTCGTAGTCGAACTCGAGCGTCCAGCTGGGCGAGGCGGTGCGCGGCGTCGCGAACGTCCCGACGTCCGGTCGGCCGGCCTGCTGGCCGAGCGCCGGCGGGGCGAGAAGGGCGAGGGCGGCCAGTCCTGAAACGAGCGAAAGACGTGAGCGAGGCATCGTGGCAGTATCGTATCGGTCGAGGAGGGGGTCAACGCCGCCGCCGGACCACGCCGTGCCCACCCCACCCCACCCGCCCGCGACGAGCCCGCCCATTGACGATCCCGGCCAGCCGCCGTGGGACGTCCGCGCGCCCGGCCCCGGGGAGCGCGGGGCGGCGCTGTCGCTGCTGCTGACCGGCCGCGCGACGGGCGGGGAGGCGGCGGTCCGTCGGTTCGACGACTACCTGGCCCGCCAGCAGCTGGGCGACGCGGTGATCCGGTCGGCGTGGTCGGCCGGACGGCCGATCGCGACGGCGGCGGCGGTGATTAACCCGGGCCGGGCGGCGATGCTGTTTCTCTCGCGGCCGAGGTCGGTGCGTGGGGATCGGTCGTCGGTGGCGGCGGTGCTGGCGCTATTGGCCGCGCTGCCGCCGAGCAAGGTGCGGCTGGCTCAGGCCCTGCTGGAGCCGGGGCAGATGGCCGAGCGGCGGGTACTGGCCGAGGCGGGGATGAGCGAGCTGGCGGTGCTGGCGTACCTGTCTCGGTCGATCGAGGCGTCCGATCGCGGGGTGGCGGCGGCGCGGTCGGCGTTGACGGGCGACGGACTCCGGCTGGAGCCGTGGACGCCGCAGCGGGCGGGCGCGTTCGCCGACGCGGTGGAGCGATCGTACGAGGACGCGCTGGACTGCCCGGGGCTGCGCGGCGTGCGGCCGATCGAGGACGTCATGGCCGGCCACCGCGCGGCGGGCCGGTTCGATCCGGGCAAGTGGGTGCTGGCGACGGATGACTCGGGCGCGGCGGCGGGCGTAATGCTGCTGAGCGAGCTGCCGTCGGAGTCGGCGGGCGAGCTGGTGTACATCGGTGTGCCCGCGGCGTGGCGTCGGCGCGGGGTGGCGGGGCGGCTGCTTCGGCTGGGGATCGCGATGGCCGCCGAGGCGGGGTTGGGCAGGCTGCTACTCGCTGTGGATCAGGCAAACGCGCCGGGGCTTCGGCTGTATCGCGGGGCGGGGTTGGTGATGACGGGTCGTCGTCACGCGTGGATGCACGTGATCGGCGAGCCCGTCGTTAGCTGACGGTTTTCCACGATGTGTGTCGTTTTGCACAAGCGGTGGAGAACTATTTTTGCGTTCGTGTAACGCGTTGCTGATTCAAGCGCTGAAACGACGCGGGTGAGGTTGGGCAAGCGTGTCCGCTTGTGACGGCAAGGGTCGTTGTCTATGCTCCGCCGTCGCGGCAAAGGACTGTCGCCCCGCCGAGATCGATTGAGGTGACTCGCGGGAAACACTGGCAGGGCAAGGAGATTTGTGCTCTGCCGGACTCAGCCGGGCCCGTCGTTGTGGGGGGCCGTCGCAACGCTCGAGTCTGGACGGATCCGCCTTCACTCAACTTTTCGCCGGGCGACCTCGGTCGCTGGGTGGTTTGCTTGCCGGAAGCTCTGCAGAGCCCAGCGCGGTTGCCGCGCGGCTTGCGGCTCCGGCCGCGGAGGATCGCCGTGGACGCCGTCGCCCCCCCGAGCCGCATCGAGTCGCCCGCCCCGCATCGCAGCTCGGAGAGCAGCCAGGGTCGCGGGGCAGATCGGGCCGCCGAAGACGCGGGCAGCGACGCGGGGATCGCCGACCGGCTGTCGGCTCGCATCGGGCGCCGGCAGTACGCGATGTGGTTCGAGCGGTCGGCCAAGCTTCGGCTCGATGACAAGGGTGAAGCCGTGCGCGTCGCCGTGCCCAATCGATTCGTCGCCGACTGGATCGAGCGGCATTTCGAGAGCGACGTCGCCGCCGCGGCCGGCGCCTCGGCGGGCCGAGACGTGCGCGTCGAGATCGACGTCGACCCCGGGGCGTTCAGCCGGCAGGACTCGGTCGCCTCGGGTGGCGTCGAGCCGCAAGACGCTTCCGACAAGCAGGCCAGGCGTGCCAAGAGCAAACGCCGCCACCCGACCGACACCGCGGCCCTGCTCGCCCGCCGCGGCCTGCGTCATCGGCTCGAGCAGTTCGTCACCGGCCCCAGCAACGAGCTGGCCCACGCCGCGACTTGCCGGCTGGCCGACGAGGCCGTCGCCGGCGCCCGCTCTCACGCCCCGCTCTTCCTCCACGGCGGCTGCGGCCTGGGCAAGACCCACTTGCTCCAGGGCGCTTGCCGTCGTGTCCTCGAGCAGACGCCCGACGCCGGCGTGCTCTACCTCACCGGCGAGCAGTTCACCAACGACTACATCACCGCCGTCCGCACGGGCAAGCTCGACGACTTCCGCCGACGCATGCGGTCGCTGGAGCTGCTCGCCCTGGACGACCTGCACTTCCTGTCCAACAAGAGCGCGACGCAGCAGGAGTTTCTGCACTCGTTCGACCAGATCGACCTCGGCGGGGCCCGCGTGATTCTGGCGTCTGACTCGCACCCGCGGCTGATCGACAAGTTCTCCGAGCAGCTCGTCAGCCGGTGCGTGCAGGGCCTGGTCGTGCAGGTCAGCCGGCCGGACGCCGACACGCGGCGTCGGCTCGTGGCCGCGATGGCGCGGCGGCGGGGGCTGGTGCTCGAGCCGGTGGCGGAGGCGCTGCTGGCGTCGGAGGTCGGCAGCGACGGGTCGGTCCGCGAGATCGAGGGGCTGCTGACCAAGCTGCACGCGCTGATCACCCTCGCCGGCGACCATGAGGCCACCGCTCAGCCCGTCGGCCGGCACTGGGTCGACCGGCTGATGCACGGCGAGCACCGCTCGACCACCCGGAGGCGTGTGCACTACGAGCACATCGTCGCCGTCGTCACGCAAGAGCTCGGCGTCACCGAGGCCCAGCTCGCCGGACGCGGCCGGCACAGCCAGGTCGTGCTCGCTCGGGCGGTGCTGATCCGCCTCTGCCGCGAGCTGACGACGATGAGCTTTCCCGAGATCGCCCGGGCGATGGGCAAGAGCAACCACTCGACGGTGATCACGGCCGACCAACGCCTCAAGCGCCAGATCGACGAAGGGCTGACGGCTCGGCTGGCCGGTCACGACGAGTCGATGCCGATCGCCGATCTGCTGGATCGATTCCGCCGCAGCGTGACGCGCGGCTGAAGACGCCGCGGGCCATCGGCCACGCGGCGAACACATACCGACGGACCGCCGGCGCTTCAGGACGAAGCACAATCGCCACGCCGGTCTCCGCTCCGAGAGGCCGGCGTGGCTTGTTTTTGGGTCGAAACGCTCGCCGCGGTCGGATCAGTCCGTCGCGAGCATCACCAGCAGCACCGCCACGGCCCCGCACGCCCACGAGACGCGGTCGCGCAGCGCGAAGACGACCGGGTCGTCGTGCATCTCGCCCCGCCGCGTGAGCAGCCAGACGCGGCCGATCCAATACAGCATCACAGGCAGCAGCAGCCAGAGCAGCGCCGGGCGGTGGTAGATCTCGCCGGCGGCGGCGCTGTCGACGTAGAGGGCGAAGACGAGCACCGAGGCGAACGCCGACGCCACGCCAAACTGAATCAGCAGCGGCGCGTCGACCGTGAGGTAGCCGCGGACACGCACCGGCTTGCCGTCTGGATCGGTCTCACCGAGGTGCAGCGCGACCTCGGTGTACCGCTTGGCGAAGGCCAGGCTGAGGAAGACGAACGTGGAGAAGGCCAGCAGCCACGACGAAAGTTCCACGTCGATGGCGACGCCGCCCGCCAGCAGCCGCAGCGTGTACAGCCCGGCGAGCATCAGCACGTCGGCGAACGCCAGCCGCTTGACCCAGGTCGAGTAGGCCAGCGTGAGCGCGAGGTAGAGCAGCAGCAGCCCGGTGAACGCCGCGCCCAGCGCGACGACGCTGACGAGCGTGGCCCCGCCGATCGCCAGCGCCGCGGCGAGCCGGGCCACGCCGACGGAGAGCCGGTCGGACGCGACGGGGCGGTGGCGCTTGGTGCGGTGGGCGCGGTCGGCGTCGGCGTCGAGCAGGTCGTTGACGAGGTAGCCGGCCGACGCGACGGCGCTGAAGCAGGCGGCGCCGATCAGCACGAGCAGGGTGTTGGTGAGGGTGACGTCGTGGCCGAGCCACATGGGCACGAACAGCAGGGCGTTCTTGAGCCAGTGGTGCGGGCGGGCGGCCTCGAGCCAGGCGGGCAGTCGGCCGCCGACCGCGGGGGCGTCGGGCGTGGGGCGCTCGGCCGTCGTTGCGTCGGGCATCACCGGCATCGTATCGGTCGGCGCGGTGGGGAACGTTGACGGCGTTACAGTGGCGTGGTGATGAGCGGCGACGCCCGAGCGTGTGATGTGCGGCTATTCGGCCGGCAGGCGGAGATCGCGGGGGCGGGCTCGGTGGCGGTCGAGGTGGTGGCCGGATCGACGACGTGCGCGGAGGTGCTGACGCGTCTCGGGGAGGCGGTGCCGGGGCTGCTGCCGTCGCTGGAGGCGAGCGTGCTGGCGGTGGACCACGCGGTGGCGTCGCCGACGCGTCGCCTCGAGGGGGACGAGGAGCTGGCGCTGATCGGGCTGGTGGGGGGCGGGTGATGGCCGAGGTGTGGGTTGAGCTGGTAGATGGGCCGTTGGCGGAGGCCGATGAGCCGGGCGACGTGGCGGGCGCCGGGGCGCGGCTGTGCTTTGCCGGCGTGGTGCGGCCGACGGAGGACGATCGGCTGTTGGATGCGTTGATGTACGAGGCGTACGAGCCGATGACCTCGCGTCAGCTGACGGCGTTGGGCGAGGAGATGGCGTCGACGCACGGGCTGATGGCGATCCGCGTCGAGCACAGCACGGGGCGTGTGGCGGTCGGGCAGACGTCCTTCCGGCTGACGGTGTGGTCGGCTCATCGGAAAGAGGGCATCGCGGCGCTGGACGCATTTATCGATCGGATGAAAGCCGAGGTGGCGTTGTGGAAGCGGCCGGTGTTTGCGGCGACGGAGGTGGAGGCTTGAGCGAGGGACTGACCCACATGGGCGAGTCGGGGCCGCGGATGGTCGACGTCGGCGATAAGGCGACGACGCAGCGTCGGGCCAAGGCCGAGGCGGTGGTGCGCGTTGGGGCCGAGCTGGCCGAGGCGATCCGCGCCGGGGCGACGCGCAAGGGCGACGTGCTCGAGGTTGCGCAGCTGGCCGGCATCCAGGCGGTGAAACGCACGGCCGACGCCATCCCGCTGTGCCACCCGCTGCCGATCGACGGCGTGGACGTCGTCGTACGGCTGGTCGACGATCGGGTCGTGGTCGAGGCCGACGTGCGCACGTCGTGGAAGACCGGCGTTGAGATGGAAGCGCTGCACGCCGCGTCGATCGCGGCCCTAACGGTGATCGACATGGGCAAGTCGATCGAGCGCGGGCTCGGCGTCGAGTCGGTCCGGCTGATCGAGAAGACCGGCGGGGCCAAGGGCGACTACACCGCGAAGTCGTCGGTCGAGTCGGAGTCACCGGGCGACAAGGCGTGCCTGATCAACGCGTCGGTCTGGCCCAAGGTGCGTGCGGCGGTGCTGACGGTGAGCGATCGCGCGTCGAGCGGGGCGTATGAGGATCGCGGCGGCCCGGCGGTGGCCGACTGGCTGCGGAAGCGCGTCGGCGACGCGTCGGTCGAGACGGCGATCGTCACCGACGACGCCGAGCGCATCCGGTCCACCATCGTCGGCTGGTGCGACGCGTGGTCGGGCGACCCGTCGGCGGGGCTGATCCTCACGACAGGTGGCACGGGGCTTGGGCCGCGGGACGTGACGCCCGAGGCGGTGATGTCGGTCTGCGATCGGCTGCACCCGGGGCTGGTGGAGCTGGCGCGGGATCGCACGGGCCGGTCGTTCCCGATGGCGTACCTGTCGCGCGGGGTGGCGGGGCTGCGGGGCCGGGCGTTGGTGATCGCGCTGCCGGGCTCGCCGAAGGGGGCGGTGGAGTGGCTGGACGCGCTGGAGCCGGTGCTGCCGCACGGGCTGTCGACGCTGGTGTCGAGCGCCGAGCACGGGCCGGCGGCGTGAGCGCGACCGGCGCGGCGGCCGACCGCGCGGGTGAGACGGTCGTGGCGCGGCGGCCGTGGCTGGCGTTCAACGCGCGGGAGTTTGCCGGCGGGCTGGGTGACCTCGGCACGTTCCTGCCGCTGACCATCGGGGTGTCGTTGGCGTGCGGGCTGGACCTGGGGATGGTCGTGCTGCTGGCGGGGCTGATGAACATCCTGACGGGGGTGATGTTCGGCCAGCCGATCCCGGTGCAGCCGATGAAGGCGATCGCCGCGATCGCGATCGCCGAGGGGCTGACGGCCGGGGAGATCCGCTGGGCCGGGCTGTGGATGGCGGGGCTGCTGGTGGCGATCGCGTGCGTGCCGGAGTTCAATCGGTGGGTGACGCGGATGCCGCGGTCTTGGATCGCGGCGTTGCAGGCGGGGATCGCCGCGAAGCTGGCGTTGCTGGGCGTGGTGATGATCGCGCAGCTGCCGGTGGCCGGGGTCGACGGGTCGGTGATGGCGGTGCTGCTGCTGGCGGCGCTGGGCGCGGGGGCGGTGCGTCACGTGTGGCTGCTGCCGTTGGTGGTGGGGATTGGCGGGGCGTACGCGCTGGGGGTCGGTGCGGGCGGGGGTGAGGCGAGCGCGACGGGCGAGACGTTGGCGGGGGATGTTCCGGGGGCGGGCTCGGCGATGGCGGGGGTGTGGTCGGGGCTGGTGACACTGGCGTTGCCGCAGCTGCCGCTGACGCTGCTGAACTCGGTGGTGGCGGTGTGTGCGCTGAGCGCGGCGTACTTCCCAGGCCAGGGCGTGCCGCCGCGGCGGATGGCGGTGAGCGTCGGGCTGATGAACGCGGTGACGAGCCCGCTGGGCGGGATGCCGATGTGTCACGGGGCGGGCGGGCTGGCGGCGCAGCACTACTTCGGGGCGCGGACCGGCGGGTCGGTCGTGATGCTGGGTTTGCTGAAGATCGCGGTGGTGCTGGCGCTGTGGCCGCGGCTGGGCGACGTGCTGACGCACTTCCCGCTGGCGGTGCTGGCCCCGCTGCTGGTGATCGCGGGCGCTCGGTTGGCGGGGGCGGCCGCGCCGGCGTGGCGGGGAATCGATCGGTGGCTGATCGCGGGCGGGGCGCTGGCGATCCTCACGCTCGGCACGCTGGTCGGCTTCGGGCTGGTTTTAGTGGCGTGGCTGGCGCTCGGGCTGTTTCGCCGATCGGGCGAGCGTGCGCGATCAGGTGTCGACGCCGTTCGCTCCGGCTGATGACGCACGCGCGTTGTTGAGATCAGGGTTGGGTGTTGCCGAGCTGCTAGGCTTGCGGCGATGCCTGCTCATCCCCCTGAGACACGGGACGCCGTTGGTTGACTGAACGGCCCGCACGCGGGATCGGTCGTCGGTGAGGGAGAGCGGGCATGGACCCCATCTGGGTCGTGATTGCGTTCATGGTTGGCTTGGCGGTCAAGCAGTGCCGCCTGCCACCGATGGTCGGGTTTCTCGGGGCGGGGTTCGTGCTTTCGGCGATGGGCGTTCAGCCGTCCGAGACGCTGACCTACATGGCCGACCTGGGGATCTACCTGCTGCTGTTCAGCATCGGGCTCAAGCTGAACATCAGAGGCTTGGCCAAGCCGGAGGTCTGGGGCGTCGCGTCGGTGCACATGCTGGCGACGACGGTGCTGGTCGGGGCGGCGGTGTTCGGGCTATCGCTGGCGGGGCTGGGGATGTTCGCCGAGCTGACGTGGCAGACGTCGCTCCTGATCGCGTTTGCTTTGAGCTTCTCGAGCACGGTGTTCGCCGTGAAGGTGCTGGAAGAGAAGTCGGAGATGAAGAGCCGGCACGGCAGCGAGGCGATCGGGGTGCTGATCGTGCAGGACCTGTTCGCGATCGTGTTCCTGACGGTGTCGCTGGGGAAGATGCCGTCGCCGTGGGCGTTGTGCCTGCTGGCGTTGCCGCTCGCGCGGCCGGTGCTGGGCATGCTGATGGACCGGGTGGGCCACGGCGAGCTGATGGTGCTCACCGGGCTGGTGCTGGTCTACGCCTTCACCTCGCTGTTCAACCTGGTCGACCTCAAGCCCGACCTCGGGGCGTTGATCGCGGGGCTGCTGGTTGGGGCGCACCCCAAGGCGAGCGAGCTGGGCAAGACGCTGCTGAGCCTCAAGGACCTGCTGCTGGTCGCCTTCTTCCTGACGATCGGGCTCAACGGGCTGCCCGGGCCCGAGCAGCTGCTGGTGGCGGTGGCGTTGGTCGCGCTGGTGCCGCTGAAGACGATCGCCTTCTTCTGGCTGATGGCCAAGTTCCGGCTGCGGGCGCGGACCGCGGTGCTCAGCTCGCTGGCGCTGGCCAACGCCAGCGAGTTCGGGCTGATCGTCGGGGCGCTCGCCGCGTCGAAAGGTTGGATCAGCTCCGAGTGGCTGGTCGTGCTGGCGATCTCGGTGAGCCTGAGCTTCATCCTCGCTTCGCCGTTCAACGCCAAGGCCCACGGGCTGTTCGGTCGGTTCGCCAAGCGTTTGACGCGGTTCGAGTCCGACAAACGCTTAGCCGACGACCAGCACATCGCGTTCGACAAGCCGCCGCGGGCGATCGTGGTGGCGCTGGGCCGCACCGGCACGGCCGCGTACGACGCGCTGCACGAGCGACTCGGCGACGAGGTCGTGGGGCTCGACGCCGATCCCGAGTCTGCGGAGCGCCACCGCGCCGCCGGCCGGCAGGTGATCGTGGGCGACGCGACCGACCCGGACTTCTACCAACGCCTCGGCGCGGCGTCGGGCTGCGAGCTGGTGCTGATCGCGCTGCAGTCCAAGTCCGAGGCCGGCACGATCACGCGGCTGCTGCGCGAGAACGGCTTTACGGGTCACGTGGTGGCGATGGCTCGGTTCCCCGACGAGATCGAGCAGCTCCGCGAAGCCGGCGTCGACACCCCGCGGTACCTGCACCACGAGATGGGGCTGGGTCTGGCCAGCTCGGCGCTGGAGTGCCTGGAGGCGGACGCGTCTGATGATCCGCCTGAGCCCGCGGCGGAGGGCGCAAGTCGCAGTCCCGTGGCGACTGGCTGAACGTGAACTCGGCAACCGACGACGCCAGCGGCCGGCCGGTGTCACGGTTGGGGAAGTGGGCGGAGTAGGATTCGAACCTACGAAGGCTTTCGCCAGCGGGTTTACAGCCCGCCCCATTTGGCCGCTCTGGCATCCGCCCAATGGGTGTCGGCCGATAGGCCGAGCCGGGCAGTATATCGAGCGGCGGCGTCCGGGTGCGGTCTCCCCGCGGCCGTAGACTCGTCTGCACGTGGTCCGCCTCCCTCTGCTGCACAAGTTCCTGCCGTCGTCGCTGCCGATGATGGCCCGGCCGAGCTATCGGCGTGAGCTGGTCGCGGCGCTGACCAGCTCGATCACGCTGGCGATGCTCGAGCCGGGCGTGGTGGCGGTGCTGGCCAAGCTGGTGTTCGACATCTCGGACCTGGCGTTCGCGACGATCATCGCGTCGCAGATGTTCGCCAACCTGACCAGCCTGTTCTGGACGCGGGTGGCCAAGGGCCGGCGGAAGGGGCCGGTGATGGGGGCGATCGTCGCGGCGACGTGCGTGCTGGTGGCGACGATCGCGGTGCTGCCGACGTCGGGCTGGGGGCCGACACTGCTGGTGACGACGATCGTGGTGGGGCGGTGCTGCGTGGCGGGGCTGCTGACGGTACGGTCGATCGTGTGGCGGGCGAACTATCGGCGGGCCCAGCGGGCGCGCATCTCGGGCCGGCTGGTGCTGATCGCGTCCGTGCTGTTCGCGGTGTCGCCGCTGGCGGTTTACGCGATGCTCGACTGGCGGGTCGACGTGTTCCGGGTGATGTACCCGCTGGCGGCGGTTGTGGGATTGGTGGGGGCGGTGGCGCTGTGGGGGCTGCGTGTGCGGCGCGAGAAACACCTGCTGGACCACGACCGCGGTGTGGTGTCGACACGGGAGCCACCGCTGCTGTCGCGCGCCGGGCGGCCGCACACCGCGCGGTCGATCCTCGTGGAGGATCGCGACTTCCGGCATTACATGATCTGGCAGTTCATCGCCGGCTGCGCGAACATGATGGGCGAGGCGGCGATCACGCTGGCGATCATCGACCTCGCGCGCGAGGCGGGGACGGCCGAGTTCACCGCGTCGGTCCTGCTGAACACGACGATCACGACCGTGATGGTCGTGCTGACGATCCCGCTGTGGGCGCGGTTGATCGATCGCGTGCACATCTTCGAGTTCCGCGCGGTGCACGGGGCGCTGTGGGTCGTCGCGCAGCTGGGCAACTACCTGGCGGTGGCGTACGGCGGGCTGTGGTGGATCGTGATCCCGCGGGCGATCCAGGGCGTGATGTTCGGCGGCGGGCGGCTGGCGTGGCAGATCGGGCACAACGACTTCGCCGATCGTCGGCTCGCCGGGCACTACATGGGGATCCACCAGACGCTCACCGGCGTGCGTGGGTTCATCGCGCCGTTCATCGGTGTCGGGCTG
>JBCCZA010000029.1:0-23616 GCA_039188455.1 Planctomycetota bacterium | reverse complement strand
GTGCGTCGAGGTCGCCCCGGCCTACGACCAGTCCGACATCACGGCCCTTCTCGGCGTCCGAGCCATGCTCGACGTGCTCGCCACCCTGGTCGACGAAGGGCACCTGCCCAAGCAGAAGAAGCAGACCTCCGACGCCGGTATCGACGCGTGGAAGGGCACGTGACGCGGCCGATAGCTGCGACGCTACGCGTCGCTGGGGAAACGACGGAAACGATCGATCGAGCCTTCAGCGACGCGTAGCGTCGCAGCTAGGGAGATGCTCACCGAAGCCATCACCTCCCATGGATACGTTTCGCCCACCGAGTCACGGCCTAGATGCGCTCGAGCGCGAGCGACCACTGCCGAGCGTCCGGGCAGAACAAGCCGAGGCGCATGCCTTGGAGATGGGCCTGCCGGGCGCCGACTCGATTACCGATCCCAGCGTCACCATGCTCAGCCGCGGGCCGCTGCCGCTTTACGCGGGCGTCAGCACGATGCTCAAGCTGCCGTACGTGCAGGACGTCACGCAGGCGAGGGACTACGACGTCGCGTTCATGGGTGTGCCCTTTGACATCGGCACGACATTCCGCCCCGGCACGCGCTTCGGCCCGCAAGGGATGCGCCGCGCGTCGGTGATGTACACCAGCTTCTTCAGCCCCGAGATGGGCGTCGACCTGTTCGAGTCACTGCGGATGGGCGACCTCGGCGATGTCTTCACGATCGGCAATATCGAGAAGAGCTTCGACCAGATCAGCCGGGCCGTGGCCCACGCGTACACGTCCGGCGCGTTCCCCGTGATCATGGGCGGCGACCACGCGATCGGCTATCCCAGCGTGCGGGGCGTCGCGCCTTACGTCGCCGATAAGCACGGCGAGCCGGGCAAGGGCCGCGTCGGCATCATCCATGTCGATCGCCACCTCGACACGCTCGAGAAGGACATGGACGAGCGGATGCACACGTGCCCGTGGTTCCACGCGACGAACATCCCCAACGCGCCGCCGACGAACCTCGTGCAGGTCGGCATCGGCGGGTGGCAGACGTCGCGGGCGTGGGTGCACGGGGCGCGGGACAAGGGGACGTACGTCTTGACGATGGACGACGTCGAAGAGCTCGGCATCGAGAAGACGGCCGAGCGGGCGCTCGAGATCGCCTGGAAGGACGCCGACGCGGTGTACCTGTCGTTCGACATCGATTCGGTCGAGGGCGGTCATGTGCCGGGCACGGGCTGGCCGCAGCCGGGCGGATTCCAGCCGCGGGACGTGCTGAAGCTGTTGAACCTGGTGGCGCGCGAGGGGTTGTGCGCGATGGAGTGCGTCGAGGTCGCGCCGTGCTACGACGTGGGCGATATCACGTCCGTGATGGCGGTGCACGCGTGCATGGAGGTGTTGGGCGCGATGGTCGACGGCGGCAAGCTGCCGGCGAAGCGTGAGCCGATCGAGAACGCGGACCTCAACGCGTGGGTCGGAACCTGACGACGAGGCGCAGCGGCCATGCACGAGATGTCGATCGCGATGAGCATCGTGGAGTCGGTCGAGGGGGTGCTGGCCGATGAGCGCGACGGGGGCGAGGCGGGGCGGGTGGCGGCGGTGCACGTGATGGTCGGGGCGATGTCGGGGGTGGTGCCGGAGGCGCTGGAATTCGCGTGGTCGGCCGCGACGGGGGGCACGGCGGTGGCGGGGGCGCGGCTGGCGATCGAGGCGGTGCCGGCCGCGGTATGGTGCGAGGCGTGCGGCGCGGAGCGGGAGATCGCCGGCGTCGCTCTGCTGTGCCCGACCTGCGGGCTGGCGTGCCGGGAGCTGGTCCGCGGCCGCGAGTTGGAGATCATGAGCCTGGAGATGACCGATGAGCAACCCGCCTGAGACCAAGCCCGCCGGCCCACGCATCGTCGAGGTGCGCAAGCAGATCCTCAAGAAGAACGACGAGCTGGCCCGGGCGTTTCGCGCTCGCGCGGCCGAGACGGGTTGTTACGTCGTGAGTCTGGTGTCGTCGCCGGGGACCGGCAAGACCGAGTTCCTCAAGCAGACGCTGGCCGGCCTGGTCGATCGGTTCCGCGTGGCGGCGCTGGTCGGCGACCTCGCGACCGACAACGACGCCGACCGCCTCGCCGTCAGCGGGGCGCCCGCTCGGCAGATCACGACCGGCACCGTCTGCCACCTCGAGACCGACATGGTCGAGTCGGCGCTGGCGGAGGCGCAGTGGTCGCTCGACGAGCTCGACTTCCTGTTCGTCGAGAACGTCGGCAACCTCGTCTGCCCGTCCAGCTTCGACCTCGGCGAGGACCTGCGCGTGGTGCTGGTCTCGACGACCGAGGGCGAAGACAAGCCGCGCAAGTACCCGACGATCTTCAACACGTCCGACGTGGCCGTGATCACGAAGATGGACCTGGCCGGGGTACTCGAGTTCGACCGTGCCGCGATGCGGGCGTCGGTCGAGGCGGTGCGGCCGGGCATGGCGGTGCACGAGGTGTCGGCCAAGTCGGGAGCAGGGATGGAGGGGTGGATCGATGCGCTGGTGTCGGCGCGGGCGGTGGCGCGCGATGGTGCACCGGCAGCGGTCGCGGCGGGCGGCTAAGCGCCGGGCGAGAAGCGTCAGTCGGCGGCGATCGGCGTGGCGTTGGCAGCGTCGCGGACGTCGGCGTCGAGGTCTTGCCGCAGCCGGGCGACGAGGTCGGGGGCGGTGTCGGCGTAGCCGAGCACGGCGAGGCGGATCGCGGGCAGCGGGTCGGCTACCAGGATGTCGAGCACGTCGCGGGGCAACCCTTCGCGTCGAGCGACCGCCCAGCGCACATCCGGCAGGGCGTCGCCGGCGTGTCGCATGACGATGTGGTCGGGCGTGGCGGGGTGTCGGGCGACGTCGGTGCGCACGGCCGGGTGCTCGTCGTCGGCCAGCTTGATCAGCGTCGACGGTGGCGTGTCGGGGTGTCGAGCGGCGAGTCGGCGAGCCCAGGGACCAAGGGCCGCAAGCCCGTCTAGCTGCTCGGGCGATGGGCCGGGTTTGCTGAGCGGGCGCGTGAAGCCTTGCAGATCCTCCTCGCTGCCTGCCAGAACCAACAGCGCGAGCAGTTCGCGCGGGCGATGGGGATGGCTTACCGCGGCGAGACGGACGACGGGGTCGCCGTCGGTGAGCAGCGCCGCGAGCGATGTTGGCGAGGTCGCGGGGTGGCGAGCCGCGAGGTGCCGCCCCCAGCCGCCAAGCGACGCCAGTCGGTCGATCGATTCCGCGGGGAAGGCGGTATCCGGCGTGCCAAACGACAGCAAGTCGTCGCCCGCACCGGCGGCGGCCAACAAGTCGAGCTCTTCACGGCTCAGCACATCCCGACGCGCGATGCGCTCCCGCACCGCCGATGCCCCGTCGACCGCCAGCCGAAGCGCGAGCCCGTCCGCCTTGGCGAGGCGGGGGTGATCGGCCACGCGAGCACGCACCTCGATGTCCGCCAGTGCTGCCAGACGAATCAGCAAGTCCGCCGGCGTCGTCGGGTGCTCGGCCAGCCGCTCCGCGATGGCCTTGTCGAGCGGCTCGGCGCTACGCCTCAGCACCTTCTCCGTCGCGGCCGGGTTGCTAGCCAGTCCTAGCCGCACGTCGATCGCTTTCTCACCGGCGAGCTCATCGATCACCTCAGGCGGCGTATCGGGGTGACGGGCCGCCAGCACGCGTCCCCAAGGGCCGCGTCGTGCCAGCGCCGCCAATACCGTCCCCGCGATCGGCGCTGGCTCCGCCAACGTCGTCAGGTCGGCCGACGCACCCGCCGCGACAAGTTCGTCGAGCGTGGCGCGATCGAGCCCGGGATGTGTCCCCGCCGCCCGCCGAACGCTCGGCGACGCATCGACACACAGCGTGCACAACGCGGCCCGCGGGCAGTGCGGATGGGCGGCGATCGCCTCGCGCAGCGCGGCCGACTCGTTGCCGTGTGCTATGCGGATGCGGTCAAGCAGCGCGGCCGGTGTTCCCGGATGCCGCGCGACGAGCAGGCGGGACCAGGGGCCGAGCGAAGTGGCTCGTTCGAGGTCGCCCCGTTCGATCGATCGATCCGGTGCCGCGTAGGCCGTCAGCTGGGCCGACGCGCCGATGCAACACAGCAGGGCGATGGTCTCGCCGGGTGTCCTTGGGTTGCGGGCGGCGGTACGCCGAACGTGCAGATTGCCATCCGCCGCCAGTCTCTCCAGCAGGTGTCGCGGCGTGCCGAGGTCCTCGGCCATCAGGCAGCGCAGCGCGGATGAAAGGGGCAGGTCGGCCATGCGGATCGCGGTATCAGTCGAACGCGCCGGACAACGATTGAGCAATTATTCGTCTCTGCCTCAAAGCCTGCCGTCCAAATCTTGGCTGCGTCAGGTGGCTGATCGTGCGCAGCATCAACTCTGACGTCGCTTGTTCGTGTCGAGCTCGATATCGCCGAAGGCTTGCTCGTGCCGACGCAACGCTTCGCCAAGGGCGATCGCGAAACGCTTGGCGGTGTAGTAGCTCATGATCACGCGCTGGTTGGCGTGGAAGGTGACGTCGGCCAGCCGCCGCGGCTCCGATGACGCGGGGTCGATCGCGGGGGGGGGTGTGGGCCGTGGCGTGGTGACGTTCATGCCGAGGTCGAAGACGATCTCCTCGGCGGTGTGGTGGGCGCGGAAGGCGTTGGCGTAGGCCGTTTTGAGGTCCGACTCGTCGACGCGCAGGCCAACCTGCACACGCTGGCTGTCGGTCGACGAGGCCGATTCGGGTGGGCTTTGCGGCCGATCGTCGGCGGGCGCATCGGTGGTGGCAACCTTGCTTTGATCCTCTGACATGTCGTGGCTCCTCGGAAGTGAAGAAATGTCTGACGAGTATGCCAGACGGAGCGCGCGTTGTCGAGGGGCACGGTCTGGACTAACCCGAAAGGCACGGGCACCTGGCCGTTATGGACGTTTCGCGTTCTGCGTCAACCTCGCTGTTTTTTTGCGGACTCGACGGTTGTGCATCGCAATCGGATTGGTATGTTCGAGTTCGACTCGCGACTCTCATGTCTTGAGTTGCAGCTGGGACCGCCGGGGTCTCGCCTCTACGCATTCGATCGGGAACGACATCATGCCGCGTTGGATCAGCTGGCTTCAGCATCAGTGGTCGCTGCACGTTTGGAAGGAACGCGTTCGGAGTGCGATGCACTTCGCGATACCGCGATTGAGCCATCCGCACGACGTTGCACCGCCGCCCGTCGACGCGCTCGAGCCGAGGCTGCTGTTCAGCGGGTCGATCGACGGCAACATCCAGCTCGACAACGACCCGGATGGCATCTTGGGAACCACGCCGTTGCCCGCCGAAGCGGTGGTCGTCTTCCTGGATGCCGATCAAGACGGCCAGCTCGACGCGGGTGAGACGCAGGCGACCACCGACGCGTTGGGGCAGTACGACCTCGGCGTGTTGGCCGATGGCACGCATCGTGTTCAGACCGTGATCCCAGCCGGCTACCAGGCGCAGGGCGGCGGGGACGGATCGTTCGACGTGGTTGTCAGCGGCCAAGACGTCACCACGGACGTCACGCTCGAGCCGGTTGACCCGTACCCTATTGGCGTCTTCAGCGAAGAGATCGACTTTGGCACAGGGACGCTGCCGGGCGACACCCAGTACGACGCGGCAACGGGGGTGTACACGGTCGAAGCCGGTGGGTCAGACATCTGGAACAAATACGACTACTTCCACTACGCCCGTTCTTGGCACAGCGGCGACGGCGTGGCCGCGGCCCGCGTTGTCGACCTGGAAAACACCGATCAGTACGCCAAGGCCGGCATCATGTTCCGGGATTCGTCGAATCCCAAATCCGCCAATGTGTTTCTGAAAGTCAGGCCCGACGGTCAGGTGGCGCTGCAAAGGCGTGCCGGATTCAATTGGTCGACCGAGACCGTCGCTTCTAAAGCACTGACACCGGGCAACCGCGAGCTTCGCCTCGAACGCGCCGGCGAACTCTTCACCGCGTTCTACAAGGACGACATCGGCGACTGGCAGCTGTTAGGCGCCACCACGGTCTCGATGGCTCAGCTGACTTCCGACGCCTGGGTCGGGCTGGCAACGACCAGTCACGACAACACGCAGTTGGCGACCGTGGTGTTTGATCAGGTCGCCATGCCGTGGTCGGCGGCGCAGGCCGGCGACTCGGGTCTCAACGACGTCGACGCCTTTAGCCAAAACAGCGACATCGGTGCGCCCGCCGTGGCCGGTCAGTACACGCACGACTCGGGCAATGGCCTATACGTGGTCGAGGGCGGTGGCGCCAACATCGGGGGGGTGGCGGACGAGTTCCAATATGTCTACGGCACGCACGGCGGCGATGGCGCCGCAAACGCTCGGATCGCCGGTCTGGAGAACACCAACAACTGGGCCAAAGCCGGCGTCATGTTCCGTGCGTCCGATGCTACCGACGCCCCATATGTGTTTGCCATGGTTCGTCCCGATGGGGATATTCAGTTACGTTGGCGATCGATTCAGGGTGGCGCGACCGAGACGAGCAGCCTGATCAATCTCACCAAGCTGCCGAGGGAGATCAACCTCCATCGTGTCGGTGATACGTTCTACGCTCATTACCTCGGCGACACAGGCGTCTGGCAAGACTTCGGGCGGGTCACGATCGAAGGCTTCGCGGGCAGCGCACTCGTTGGGCTGGCCGTGAATAGCAACGATCCTGCCAAGGCCGCGACCGCCGTGTTCGACCGGGTTGGCATGCCGTGGTCCATCGACGGTAATGGTTCGCTGACAACCGGCCCGTTCGGCGTCTTCGGTGAAGAGGGCACCATCGGGGGCGGGACGCTACAAGGCGACACGGCCTTCGACGCCAACAACGACGTCTACACGCTCGAGGCCGCCGGCCAAGGGATCGGCGGCAAGAAGGACTTCCTCCAATTCGCGCGCGCCAAGCACACCGGCGACATCGCCACTCAGGTCCGGGTCGTCAGCCTGGAGAACACGAATCCGAATGCCAAGGCGGGCGTCATGATTCGCCACTCGAGCGACTACCGATCGCCGATGGTCTTCCTCTACACCAAGCCGGACGGCACCGTCGAGCTCATGCGGCGGATGGGGCTCGACTGGCAGAGCCAGACGGTGGCTTCCCAAGCGCTGACGCCCGGCGATCGCGAGCTCCGGCTGGAACGCACCGGCGAGCTCTACGTCGCCTCCTACAAAGACGACAACGGCGACTGGCAGCAGCTCGCCACGACGACCGTTGCGCTGACCACCATCGGCGCCTCGCCATGGGTCGGCCTGGCCGCATCGAGCCAGGACAACAGTCAGTTCGCCACCGCGGTCTTCGATCAGGTCGCGATGCCGTGGTCCACCGACTTCGCGCCCACGGTGGCCTCTAACGCCTCGGCCATCACCGTCTTCGAGGGCACGCAGGCGACGATGAACGGCACGTTTGGCGACCCCAACGGCGACGCCGTCACGCTGGCCGCCTCCGTGGGCACCGTGGTCGACAACGGCGACGGGACCTGGACCTGGACCCACACCCCCGCCACCGGCCCCGACGACTCGCAGACCGTCACCGTCACCGCCACTGACGCCAATGGCAACGGCGCCGTCGCGACGTTCGACCTCGTTGTCAACGACCCCTCGATGACCTTTGTCGACGGCCAGGTCAACCGCGACTACTGGACCGGCATCGGCGGAACCAACATCTCGGACCTGACCGGCTCGTCGGCGTACCCCCTCAGCCCGACCGGCAGCGACACGCTCACCAGCCTGCAGGCCGTCAGCTGGAACGACGCCATCCAGACGAACAACTGGGCCGAAAGCTACGGCCAGCGGATCAGCGGCTACCTCGTCGCCCCGGAGACCGGCGACTACACCTTCTGGATCTCGAGTGACGACAAATCGCAGTTCTGGCTCAGCACCGACGAGACCGCCGGCAACAAGGCGCAGCTCATCAATTTGGGTAGCCACACCGCACAGTTGGAGTGGGACAGGTACGCCTCGCAGCAGTCCGCCACCGTCACGCTCCAGGCCGGCCAGTCCTACTACCTTGAGGTCCTCCACAAAGAAGGCGGCGGCGGCGACCACCTCGCCGTCGGTTGGCGCACCCCCAGCGACGGCGCGGGCGCCACCCCGACAGAGATCGTCCCCGGCGAGGTGCTGTCGACCTACGCCGGCGCGCAGATCGCGCCCGAGTCCGGCCTCCCCGCGAACCTGGTCGTCTCCACCACCGTCGACGAAGACGACGGCGACTACTCGGCCGGCGATCTGAGCCTCCGCGAGGCGGTCGCCATTGCCAGCACACGCAGCGGCGTTGACACGATCACGTTCGACGTGGGTCTGACCGCAGGCGGACCCGTGACGATCGATCTGGCCACCGGATTGGGTGCGTTAACGATCGATGACGAGTTGCAGATGCTGGGCCCGGGTGCCGGCGATCTGACGCTGAACGTCAGTACATTGACGGTGACTGCTGACACGACCGTCAGTGGTTTAACTGTGACCGGCGGAACCGGCAGCATATTCAGCTTGCCAGGAGCGATGCTGACACTCGACCAGGTTGCCCTTGACGGTGATCTCGCATTGGACACGAGTTGGATCAGCGGCAGCCAACTGACGGCGACTGACAGCACTTTCAGTAACAAGTATGTGAGCCTGCACTACAACAGCGCTCACATCCTCTTGGAGCGCACAACTTTTGACGGAGCCTACCTGTCAGTAGCTGGCGCCAGCCTGACGGCTATCGACACCGCGTTCATCAACTACAGCGGGGCAGCCGCGGCGCTGAACATCGGTGTGAGTGCTTCTGCACGCCTTGAGAACGTAACCATCTCTGGCAACAGCTCAACGGGTCAGGCTGCGGGCATGATGGTGGCTGAAGACACTTCAGTAATTGTGGTGAATAGCACCATCGCGGATAACCACGCCGACACCGACGACACCGGCGGCAACCGGGCCGGGGGGATTTACGTCAGGGGCGCCGTCGGCGGAGGCGAGTCCGATGTGACTCTTCACAACACGATCGTATCCGGCAATTACGTCGGATCGGGGACGCAAAGTAGTGATCTGGGTTGGGTTGGACTGGGCGAGACGATCACCGCCAGCCACAGCCTCATCGGCGTCGACGACACCACCTCGCTCACCGACGGCGTCGACGGCAACATCGTCGGCGTCACCGACCCGCTGCTCGCCCCGCTCAACACCTCCGGCGGCACCGCCTACCACGCGCCGCTGGCCAACAGCCCCGCCCGCGACGCCGGCGACAACGCCCTGGCCGTCGACGCTGCCGGCGCCCCGCTCGCCACCGATCAACGCGGCCAAGCCCGCATCCAAGATGGCACCGTCGACATCGGCGCCGTCGAGAACGCCCCGCCCACGGTCACCACGAACGCCCCCTCCGTCACCGTTGACGAGGGCGCCCAAGCCACCGTGACCGTCACCGCCAGCGACCCCAGCGGCATTGCCGATATCGCCGCCTCCATCGGCGACCTCACCGACAACAACGATGGCACCTGGAACTGGACCTACGACACCACCGACGGCCCCGCCGACTCACAGATCGTCACCATCACGGCTACCGACACGGACGGGGCCATTAGCACCGCCAACTTCGACTTGATCGTCGTCAACTTGGCGCCGAACGTGATAAGCCAGGGCGTGAATTCTACTGGGCCCGAAGGGCTATACGACAATGCAGGAATCTTTGTCAACGCGTCATATGAGGACGCCGATCAACTGACGATTACGGTCGACTGGGGTGACGGGAACGTAGATGTTGGCGGGCCTAACAACACGCCTCCCGAGTTTGCATATTGGGACGAACAGTCAACGCCTACCGGGTGGTCATTGGAGTTCTGGGAGCCGCATGCCTACGCCGAGCCCGGCACGTACCACGTGACGGTCACCGCCTCCGACGGAGACGGGGGCCAGCACGTTCAGAACTACACCGTCACCGCCACGAACGTTGCGCCCGATATTGCCGCGAATGCCCCTTCCGTCACTGTTGACGAAGGCACCGTTGCCACCATGAACGGCACGTTCAGTGACCCCGGCGGCGGGAACGTCGGCCTCGCCGCATCGGTCGGCGAGATCACCGACAATAGCGACGGCACCTGGACCTGGACCTACACCCCGCCTAACGGGTCGAGCGATTCCCAGACCGTCACGCTCACCGCGACAGACAGCGATAGCGCCTCCGTCACCGCGACTTTCGACCTGGTTGTGAACGACGTCGTGACTGGGCCATTGCCCTCCATCGCTGACATCAGGCTCGCCAACGACGACGGCGTCGATCCCGCCGACGAGATCACCAGCGATCCGACGCTTGCGGGTGAGCTGGCCGGCGACAGCGTCTCCAATGTCGTCGTCGAGTTTGATCACGACGGCGATGGGATCGTGGAGGGAACGACGGTCTCTGATGCATCCGGCGCCTTCACGTACACCGCGTTCGCCTTGACCGCCGGGCCGCAGACCATCGCGGCACGGGTGCAGGGCTCCGAGACCTGGAGCACGATCGACTTTGATCTCGTCGTGGAAAGACCGACGTTCTCTCAGGACCCGCTGGCATGGATCGGCGAGGCCTACGCCTATAGCGTAGAGACCGAGTTGGCCTCCGCGATCCAGGTCGCCTTGGGCTTCTCGAGCCCGGCTGGCGTTGCCGGCCTGCCCTTCGGGTCCTGGGACGTCTTGGCCAACTACGCCGGCGCGGGCTTGGCCGGCTTGGACTCGGCCTACGCCGGAGGCATCACGAACGCGTTCGCACCCGATGCCGCCACTGTATCGCTGGCGCCATGGAGTCACACGGAGACCGTTGATCTCTCGGCTTCGGGGGTCACAGCCACGGGCCAATATGATCTGACGGGATCGCTGTCGCTGATCGCCGCCTATCAGGTGACGCCTATTGACGCCGACCGGTCGACGATCTTGATCGATCTCGATGTGACCTCGGACTTCATCTACAGCGAGGATCGCCGAGGCGCATCGGGCGACGTGCTGGAAGTGATCGGCCTGGATGCCGGCTACACCTGGACGTTCGACGCCACGCTTGAGTACGCGGCCGGTGTGATGAGTCTCGTCGGTCTTGCGACGGGGGAAGAGGCCGCGAGCTACGACTTCGATTACTCGTCGCCTGGCCTGTTTACGCAAGACCTCGACGGCGACTTCGCCCACACGTACGCCGAGACCGTCACGCTCGGCGTGACAGATGCGACCGGCACATACGACCTGGACGAAACCACGCAATACACCCAGGGCAGTCCCGACGGAGCCGCGGTTTCACACATCTACACCCAAGATGGCACTTATCAGCTAACCGGCGGCCTCATCGACGCGACGGGCACGATCGCGCGTGGTCTGACGTCAACGGCGTCTACGTCCGACACCTTCTCCGGCATTATCGACGAAGCAGTCGCGGGCGGGCAGCGGACGGGCAGCTACTCCGGCGAGTCGTCGAGCTCGACGACGGTGACGCTGGATCAAGACGGTTCGGTCACGAGTGACGGCTCAGATATCGGCGGCGCAGGCACGTTCTCTTACATCATCGAAGTGATCGATGGCTACGAACGCAACGACATCGGCAGTTTCACGGCCAATGACGGCGAAGGCAGGACCGAGACCGGCGGCTTCACCGAGCTCCGCACGAGCGACTCTGAATATCGTAACGCCAAGGAAGGCAGCTACACGGTGACCGGTAGCGCCGTCAGCTCGAACCTCACCCTCGATGTCATCGACACCCTCGACATCCTCACCGAGGTCACGGAGTTTGGCACGTTCGCTGTCAGTGGTAGCTCGCGATCCGCGTCAGGAACCTTCACGCGAACATCACGCGACGATTTCGGATCGTCCGACCCCGATCTAGGAAATCTCAACGGTAACGGAGATGACGCCACCGGTAACATCGGCACTCAGTCTAGCAATACAGATTCGACTTACACCTACACCAATAGCGAATCCGGAGACCTGACTTACCCCGACGGCTCGGGAACTTTCATGCTCGAGGAGTCGATCTCGGAGATCACCACAAGAACCGACGTCTCAAATTACACCGGAACCATCGGCAACCGGATCGACGGCGGGACCACCGACCAGACGATCACACGCATCGAGATCACGGACTACGACGAATCCGGGAATCGCGAATTGCCGCTCCAGGGCGGGACCCTGACGAGTGACTATACCGAAGACACCTACGAGCGAATCGAAACAAAGCTGATCGAAGACGGCACGTGGGACGCATCCGCCGGGATCGTGACGCGCGACGTCAACTTCCTAGAGACAGTCATCATCGACAGCGATACGTCGCTGACGACTCTGAACGGCAGCTTTGACGGCAATGTTGCTGGACGCGACGTTGTCGGCGACGCCGAGCTCACCGTAACCACGACACTCGACCGAACCACGACAACCGACGGCGGATTCACCAACGATGGCGGGTACATCGAGATGTTCCTGCCCGACGGCACGCGAACATTCACGAGCGGGGCAACCTTCGAGGATCGTGAGGACGGGACTCTCTATCGGCACGAGTTTATCGACGGCACAGCGAGCGACGGGGATCTTCAGTCTGGCTTGTTCTCCGGCACGTTTGTCTTCGATGAAGTCATCAACGAGACAACCGACATCGACGACAACGGCTCGTACGACGAGGCCTTCGTAAACGGCGAGATCGAGCGAACGACGAACGGATCGAGACGCGACGAGACAGACAGCGACTGGATACGGACGATCGATGAGGCGGGCACGCTCACCACCAGCACCTCGAGTCTCTCCGAGACACAGAGCATCGTGATCGATCTCGATGCCTGGGGCGACGACTATCGGCTCGAGATCACGCCTTACGACGACAGCCCATCAACTTCCGGGTCGCTCGCCACAGTCAATACGTCATCCAACTCGGACCAGATTGTTATCGAAGTGGCATCAGGCTCGTTCTCCGAAGAACTCGGATCGGGTATCACGATGTCGGGCACGACATCCTCCAATTCGACGGCCACGTCAAGTTCGAGTCACAGCGAGAGCACAACACGCGACGTCGATGAAGACGACGTGACCACCACCGGAACCTTCAACTACCAGTCTTCCGACAGCCTCGTCGCCAGCGAAGCGCGCGGCGGCGGCTACACCGACGGCGATACCACCTACAGCTACAACTCGACATACTCAATCGATCAGGGCAGTTCCTCAATCGGCAACGGGACCGTTAACGACACGTCAACAACGTCTTCGACCGAGACCGCCTCCGATACCGGATCGGACATCATTCTGACCGAGCAAGTTACCTCGGATGTCGATCGATCCCGCACCACGCATTACACGGATCGTGAAAATTCGATCGTCACGGACACGTTCACGGAGACAACCACCGTAAACAGCTCGACTGACGATCAGTCCACCACGGCACAAACGGTCAACACCTCAACGATTGACGACACTCGATCCGTCACCGAGACCGGCACTCGGACCAATACAGAGAAAGAAGACGGCACGATCGATCGGACAACCGTCTACGACATTCTGACGCTGGACACCGTGTCGTCGACCGGCACGTCCTCGGGCAGCGCGGAGCAAGACCTGCTCGTCAACGCGACGATCGATCAGGATGACTATTGGGAACGGGTGGATACCACGACCGTTGAAGTCGCGGTCACGCCGAACGAGCCTTCGGGTACCAGCAGCTACAGCCTCTCGTCTACCACGACGACCGACATCGACGACTACCGCCGCGACGGAGACGTGAGCCGCCACTCCAACGCCACGACAAACGACGCCACCGGTGTCAATACAAGCGATTCCACGATCACGTTCACCGGTTCCGAGTACATCTACACGCTTAATTCGGAGGAAGCGTCTGGCCAGAGCGAGTCCAGCTCTTCGTCCGACGATGGCGCAGGCAACCGAAGCAGCCACGAGTCCGGCGGCATGTCGTATCAATTGGACTCCCAGTCAGAGCTTCGGTCAGGCAACGTAACCGAACGTGATTCGATCACTTCGCTCGGAACGTCCAGCGTCACGACCGATAAACAGGTCGATCAGACCTACTCCCAGTACGAGTCGACCGACTCATCTCAGTCCGATTCAAGCTCATACCAAATCACCTCTAGCGCGACGAATGCCACCAACGGCAGCGTGACGACCGTGACAGATGACTCCAGCTCAAGCTCCTCGACGAATCAACAAAGCGATACCTTCAGTGAGATCGGATCGCTAAGTGCCGGCAACCGCGAGGTGATCACCACAGTCAATGGCGTCACCTCTACTACGATCGATGGCTACAGCAATCTCAACGTGGCGCTCGGCCACACGATCAGCTCGACCAGCCACGGCGAGAGCGAATCGTCCTCACAAACGGACATCACCGACAGCACCGGTGCGTACTCGCACTCCGAGACCACAACATCCTCTTCCGTCAGCGATGGATCAAACAACCTGACGGCATCTGGCCAGCGGATCGACCAGGTGACTGAGAGCGACTCGGTGAACAGCGCCGGGGTGACGACGAACGACTCGTCCACTCGCGATGAGTCGCTGGGCGGCAATCGCAGCAGCTCGTCGAACAGCAGCAGCCAAGACACGTTGATCAGCTCGACCACGTCCACAACCACCGGATCGGGCAACACCACGACAACGCGCTTTACCGCCGACCAAAGCTCCAGCGAGAGCGCCAACTCGCTCCAGAGCACCGACTTCGACTCCACCTATAGCCTGGAAGAGTCAAGCTCGTTCACCGAACCCTCGAACGGCAACGGCAGGTCCGGGACGCAGAGTTCGCGAACCGAGAACTCCGACGAGGCCACCTCGGGTATCGAATCTAGTTCTCAGGACGAGTCCCACTCGCAGACCTTCTCATCCACCGACATCGTCGCCGACGACGGCTCGGGCGCAACCTTCTCCTCCACCGACACGACCGCCACCAGCAGCAGCGGTGCATCGAACAACAGCGGGGGCACCTCAAGAACTTCAACCTACGACGAGTCGACCACCACCTGGACCAACGGCGAATCCGAAACCACCTCGGACTCAGGCGGCGAGGACCCCTTCCACTCCGCCTCCGACGGCATCACCACCGCCTCGGAGAGTGACACCGACACCACCATTACGGTCAACCGCTCTCGCTCCACCTCCGACGACGGCGCCGGCGGATACTCCCACAGCGACCAGACTCAGACCGTCACCACCACGACCGCCACCTCCTCCTCCACTAACACCCAGGCCACTCAGGGCAGCCTCAGCGGCAACAGCACCGAGTCCGGCTCCACGGACGTCCGCAGCGAACAATCCGTCGGCACGGTCTCCGACGACGGCGCCGGCAACACCTCGGGGACCGAGACCCTCACCGGCACCACCACCGGCAACTCCCTGCAGGTCAGCACCGACTTCACCCCCGATAGCTCCAACACCAGCTACACCCGCTCCGTCTCCTCCGGCGTCTTCCAGGGCACCCGAACCACCTCCACCTCTCGCTCCGACAACGGGACCGTCTCCTCCCAGGGCAGCTCCCTCGACGAGACCATCGGCTCCGTCACCGAGACCCTCACCGACACCGGCTCGTCGTCCAACGGCGCCGGCGCCTCCGGCACCATCGACGAAACCACCACCAACGCCCAGGACCAACGCCAGCAGTCTCAGTCCAGCTCCAGCAACTCAAGCGCCGGCACGACCAACTCCGACTCCTCCGAAACCACCGTCCACGGATCGCTCAGCAGCGGCGTCACCCACCAATACGCCAACGGCCAGATCACCTCCACCAACGCCCAGCCCCTCGGCTTCTCCACATCCACCACCACCAAGACCACCGAAGACAGCGCATCTTCTGACGGCGACAGCAGCTCCAGCTCCTCCACCCAGACCGAGACCAGCTCCAAAACCAGCGGCACCTACGAGACCGACGCCCAGGGCGGGCTCTCCACCTACTCAGGCACGTACTCCAACGGCACCAGCACCCAGTCCGAACAGGAGTCGTCGTCCAGCGGAAGTGACGTCATCGATGCCGACCTCAACTTAGTGGCAAACTGGTCTACGACCAGCACGACCTCGCTCGACGAGTCATCCTCCCGAAGCGGCACGTTCTCCGATGACGGAAGCGGGTTCCAGATCACCGGGTCTGGTAACGCCGAGGGTTCGCGAACCGTAGCCAACGAATTCAGCAGCGACTGGGCGCTCTCTTACTACTTCGGACCGGGCAGCGGCAAGTCCACGAATACAATTAACGAAACCTACAGCGCGTCCCTGTCGACAGACGCGAACTCCGGCAACGACTCACTGACCGAGTCTCAATCCTGGAGCCGAGAGTCTGAGCTCGACGAGCGCACCAACGGATTCTCGTTTAATCTCGTGCAGTCCGATGACATCTCGATCGACTCAGAGTCAAGCAACGGCGAAACCACCGGCAGCTTCACGGTCAACGAGCTTATCTCCTCGGTCGAAGACAATACGCACACCGTGGCTGTAGTCACCGACCAAATCTCCGGTTCCGGCTCGTTCGGCCCTGACGGAGTCACAGGCTCCGGGACCGCCGAGTCCTCTTCCAGATTCGACGGCGAGCTCGTCTACTCGGCCTCAAGCCCCATCACCTACAGCAGCATCCCCCCGGGCGGATTCTCCCTCTCCGTTGGCATCGTCGGCGCTAGCGTCGGCTCCGACTTCGCCCTGTCCGACGTCTCCGCGTCCGGCGGGATCTCCGGCCCCGGCGGCGTCTTCGGCGCCGGGCCCCAATCCGTCGGCGACGCCACCCAGGGCAACGGCCCCGGCGGCGGCGGCCAGATCACCTCCGCGCGCCGCTCCGAGGTCAACCACGACGCCCCCGCCGTCGACGCCGACACCCCCGTCGCGCCCCCGGTCCCCCCGTCGCCCGCCAACGAGACCGCCGTCATCGCCGAGGGCGACATCACCAACGCCGGGGTCGGCCTCAGCATCGGCATCCGCCAGGACGGCCGGCTCACCGCCGACGAGGCCCAGTCCATCGTCGACGCCGATCAGGGCTTCTACGTGAACGATGGCCAAGCCACTGATCAGCCGCGCACGGACTGGGGCATCTTCAACGACGCCTCGGAGTTCCTCGTCGTGCGGATCCCCTCGGGCGTCGACGCCCAGGGCAACGCCACCTTCAACCACCTGGTGCTTGAGAGGCACCAGGCCGTCGGCAGCCGAGCCAGGGCCAGGGGGCCGCAGGTCGATCCCCCTGCGTGGCGGGTCTACGATTTCCTCGCTCAGGACTACGTCTACGGTCAGAACACCGACGACCACTTCCTCGCCCAGGTCGTCCAGAACAAGGCCGATCACGCCTTCTACCAAACAGCCGAGACCCTCGCCACGTTCGGCCGAGACCTCGTCATCAACCTCACCCCGGTGCTCGGCACCGCCTACCAGTTCTACCAAGGCAACTACCTCGAAGGCGCCATCAGCGCCGGCGCCGACGCCACCCTGGCCTTCGGCCTCGTCAGCAGGCTCGCCGTCGCCACCGGACGCGTCGCCAACTTCGCCGCCACCGCTCAGAAGATCACCGCCGCCGCCACAACCGGTGCCTCCATCGCCGACGCCGGTATCAAGGCCAGCCAAGGAGAAACCCTCGACGCCATCCTCGCCCTCGCTCCCGCCTTCGACGCACTGCTCATTATCAAGTATGTCCCGGTGAAGAGTCCGGCTCTAAAGAGCCTTCACGACGCAGCACCGAGTACATCGAAATCATCGAGCTACCCGAAAACGCCATCGAAACGATTTACGGAAGACCTATCACTCCGGTCGAGCAGCAAACGCAACTTCGTGATACCGGATAAAGTAGTTGAACGCGCCGTGGACGATTGGATCGAACGTTATCGGTCTGAATTCTTGAATTCAGGAGGCAGGATTTTACCCGGCGGCCCGCCACCAATTAAAGAATTGGACGACGGCACTTTCGAGGTCACTCGAGGCCTGTATTTCCACCCGGACAACTACATTAAAATTTACACCGGATTCGAGAATGACAAAGTAACGATGGTGGAAGAATTGGTGCACTTTCTGCAGGCTAGGCGATATGGCCATATGAACAAAGATGTTTTGCTACCCCAACAGTATGACGACTTTCTTGAAGAACAAGTCGAGAATGTATTCGCCAATCTCGGACTTGTTCCCGTAGACCCTTGATGTTAAATTGAGATGTGAAATGAATCGTGAGATACTCGCATATGTCTACGCGAAGCAACGTGTTCAAGATAAATGGTTCTTGAGCGGTGTCGATCTCTCCGGTAACAATCTCATCGAGTCTGCAGGAAGAGCTTCTAGACCCATAATGCTCATTGATAGTGCGAATAGTGCTTTCCCGATCTTCAGTCAAGATGACTACGAGGACGGTCGTGACCCGCGCGTCCAAATCAATTACGGACTGCCAGACTCTACCATCGATTTATCTTCTCCCGATCGGCGTATGGATCTTATGAGTGCCCAATGTAAAGTGATTCTTCAGTCGAGGGCAGATTGCTTGGAATTAAGCGTCCCGTCTTTCGTATCGCACGTCCAACGAGAGATGTCTGTCTATACCGTCGTTGCCAGAATGTCAGTGAAGACGATTCAAGAGATCCCAGATGTGCTTTTACATCGAAAGCTTCAGTCGCTCAGCACGTCGATGGATCCTGACATGTCGATGTTTCAAAGCGCTACTCCGCCTCTCGACTTAAGGTTACCTTTAGGGTTTTTCATGCCTGCCATACTCGAATTGGATTATGCGAAAACGCCGATAGTGTACTGCGTTCGCGAGTGGAAGGACGAAAGTCTGGCGAGAATTGAGTTGGTCTCCCCACGTGAGCTCGGCGAGATTCCGATCGGATCAAGACTGGTGCGAGACATCAGTGGCTTTAATGAAGAGAAGTTTGTCGTCCACAGCATCCGACGAGAAGAGACCCGCCGAGTTGCTCTTGACGATGAGTTGATCTCCCGTGAAATTGCCGTGACGCAGTAGTCTGTTGCATGGCTGCGAGAGGTGGATACGGGGCATCCCGAGCGTGATCTCACACGAATGCGTTGGTCGGTCGAGGCCGTCCGCTGGGCGAAGAGGCGGGGTGGCCGGGTCGACTCGACCTGGAGGCCGGAAAAGGGGTCAGGTCTGCTGTGTAGAAAAGCTCTCTGACGTCTGAGGATCACGGCGTTGTGGGCGATGCAGTGCAGGAGCATGTCGCGGTTCTGAGCGTGGTAAGTCTTGGCGGCGATGGCGTGGCCGAGGTTGCGTTTGAGCATGCTCATGGCGGTCTCGGCCCCCGGCGTTGGCCGTGGCCCAGGGCGGTGGAGTCGCCGGCGAAGAGGCGTTGCATGAGTCGGCGGTGCGGGCCGGCGGCGGTTTAAGTGGTTGCTGGTCCAGACGGATCGGCAACTGCCGACGGCGGGCCGGTACGTCGAGCGGAACGCGCTGCGGGCGGGGTTGGCGGAGCGGGCCGAGGACCGGGCGTGGTCGAGCGTGCCGCGGTGGACACGCGGTTCAGCGGACGGCCGCCGTCTGCCGTGCTCTTGGCCCGGGGCGGCGTGCCGGCGTCATCGGCCATTTGCCGGCGGATTGCGGAGGAACGAGCCGGATCAAGCATGTGGTAATTGGCTTGCGTTGTTAATAATCGGATCGAGGCTGGGCCAGTAGAGCAGGCGTGATCGGTGGCCGCATCGGACCGATCGGATGTCGGATTAGGGCTCCGCTGAGAAGTGCGTTGACGCCCAGATTTTCACCGCTTATTTATATAGGCACTTGGCTCTTTCTCGAGATTCACTCGATCCGAACAGCATCCCTATTGGGTGATCGTAGGCGACACCACCATGAACAAATCTACACCGCGGCCTTACCTGTGCCTGCTCGCTGCGATCTTTTTCTGGCCTCTAGTCGTCGGGATGGCACGCGGCGAGGTTCTTGTTGGTTCCGACGCCGACGGGCCGATGGTGAGCTTCGCGATCGATCGCGCTCGCTTGCCCGACACGGTCGTGGTCGAAGTCGCGCGCGACGCGTCACAGCCGCCGCAGGGTTTCGAGATCACACGCGAGGCGAGCGGCGCCTGGCGTGTGGTTGGCTCGGACGACTACGGGCTGATGTACGGCGTTCTTGACCTCGGCGAGAGTCTGCGACTGGGGTTGGACCCCGTGAAGAAAGCCCGCCCGGCCATTCACCGGCGTGGGCTCAAGTTCAACATCCCGATGGACGCCCGCTCGCCCAGCTACGACGACTCCGGCGACTCGGCCAGGCGCAATATCCCCGAGGTTTGGGATCGTGAGTTTTGGCATGGCTTCCTCGATGCGATTGCCGAGCACCGGTACAACGTCTTGACCCTCTGGTGCAATCACCCGTTTACCACGATGGTTGAACTCGAGGACTATCCCGACGTCGCGATACCCGATGTTGCCGTCCCTGCGTACGAGGTCGACGACTGGGAGCTCATCCAATATCGCAAAGCCAGACTCCAAGAGCCGGGGCAGTACGAAGTCGTCAAGCCGATGTCGATGCCCGAGAAGATCGAGCACTGGCGTCACGTCATGCGTTACGCCAAAGACCGCGGGATCGATATTTATTTCATCACCTGGAACATCTGGCTTCACGGGGCTGAGGGCAAGTACGGGATCTCGTACGACCAGGCCGACCCAGACACCGTTGCTTACCTGCGTGAAAGCATGAAGCAGATGGTGCTGACCTACCCGGACCTGAAAGGGTTTGGCGTCACGGCCGGTGAGCACATGAACAAGAAACTTGAGGGCGAGCACAGCGTCGAGAACTGGCTGTGGAACACCTACGGCGAGGGCATCGTCGAGGCGCTCGCCGAAGAGCCGGGGCGAGAGTTCGATTTCATCCATCGGGTCTGGTACACGGGGGTGGATCACATGATGGAGCCGTTTATCGACAAGTATCCGGGGCCCATCGATGTCAGTTTCAAGTACGCCCGCGCCCGGCTGTACGCGATGCCGGACCCGCCATTCTTCAACGAGCAACTCCGAGACCAAGTCGAGCGCAACGACCTGCGCTGCTGGATGAACCTCCGCAACGACGACATCTTTAATTTCCGCTGGGGCGATCCCGACTACACCCGTGCGTTCCTGCAGAACCTCCCACCCGAGCCTACGCTCGCGGGGTTTTACATGGGCTCCGATGGATACGTCTGGGGCCGAGAGTTCACGAGCACCGAACCCCAAACTCCACGTCAGCTGGAGATCGACAAGCACTGGTACCGGTTCTTGCTCTGGGGGCGGCTAGGGTACGACCCATCGCTGGACCGCAGTTTCTTCGAAGCGAAGCTGGCCGAGCGGTTCCCCGACGTAGACGCGGCGTCGCTCTACTCGACCTGGCAGTCGGCCTCCAAGATCGTGCCCCTCATTAACCAAGCGCACTGGCGCGACTGGGATCACCAGTGGTCTGTCGAGACCTGCATGTCCAAGAAAGAGGGCTATCATTCGGTCGATCACTTCATCGAGTTCGGCCCGTTCCGTGAGAGCGGTATGGTCTCCATCCCACAGTACGTTGAGAGCCCCGATGCCCCTGGCCTCAACCCGTTTGCTGTGGCGGATCGATTGGACGCGATCGCCGATGAGGTCGACGCGGGGCTCGCGTCACTTCGAGATGAATCGACTACGCCTACGAAAGAGCTGCGGCGTACGCTGGCAGACTTGTCGGCATTCGCCCACCTGGGGCGTTACTACGCCGACAAGCTCCGAGGCTCCACCGAGGTCCATCGCTTCCGAGTCGCCGGCGATCCCGATGCTCAGGCCGCCGCGATCGACCACCTCGAGTCGGCGCGAGACCACTGGGAGGCATACGGCCAAGTCGCCTCGTCTCTCTACGAACCGCAGCTGTTGGCACGCGTGAGCTACACCGATTGGCTTGGGCGTCTACTCGACTTCGCCGACGCAGACATCGATCTAGCCCGCAACGCTCAACCGGGCGTGTTTCCACCTTCGATGCTTCATTCCGTGGGGCATTAAGTCTGATTTCCGAGTTCGGCCCGAGAACACGGGGCGACCGATAGGCTGCCTGAACGGAACTGTCTGCGGCTTTCGGCTCGCGTCAATTCGTGTTCAGCGACTGTGCGATGTCACGCCAGTCCAATGGCCGGTCGATCTCGTTCAGCATCTGCGCCTGATCGACAACGCCCGGCTGCGTGAGCCACTCCATGCGGTTGTCGCGGCGGTGGGCCGAGGGGCGGAAAGACACCTCTCGGTTGGCGATCTCGATGGCCTGCCAGCCGTCGTTGGTGTGGAACACGCCCTTGAGTCGTAGCACCTGGTTCTCCGCGATGCCCTGATGGCAAACACGCATCAGGTTGACCAGCAAGACCTGCTCGTCAAAGCTGCGGTCGGCGTCGAGCACAAACCCGCCTGGATGGATCGAAGGATCGTGGGCGTGGCCGTGATGGTGGCCGTGGTCAGATGCGTGGTGGTCGTGCCCGTGGCTGTGCTCATGGTCGTGGCTGTGACCGTGGTTGTGGTGCCCGTGGTCATGGCTGTGATGGCAGTCTTCACGGTGCGCCGGAGCCTCCACGCGGGCATCGAACACGTCCGGAGGGAGTTGTCCGTGCGAAGTCGTGAGCACCCGCAGCTTCGGGGGGTCGAGCTTGGCCGCCCATTGTCGCGCTCGATCGATCTTGGACGCGCTGACTTGATCGCATCGATTAAAGACCAGGATGTCGGCGGCCTCGCAAAACATGTGGTAATACGCCCGCTGCTCGAACGTGTCTTCGTCGAAGTCATCGGCGCTCAGCATCACGATGGCCGGCTGCACGCTGATCTTCAGTACGTGTTGCGTCTGACGCAACACATCGATCACCTGCGCGGGCGAGGCCATGCCGCTGGGCTCGATGATCAGGCGATCCAGCGTCTGTTCTGAGGTAAGCCGACGGATCGAACCGGGGAGCTCCGAGAGCATCGTGCAGCAGATGCACCCACCAGGGACGTTGAGCACCTTGGCGGTCGGGGCCTCGGCTTCGAGCGTGGTGCCGTCCAAGCCGACCGGGCCAAAGTCGTTCACCAGTACGCCAACGCGTTGGCTGGCCGCGTGCTGGCGGAGGTAGTTGAGGATCGCCGATGTCTTGCCGACGCCGAGCGGGCCGGCTACGACGTGGCAAGGGATGTTGGGTGCGGTTGCCATCTCGCTGATACCCCGCTTGCTGTAGTTTCGATGTCGATCCTGTATACCCACGCTAACTAATTAGAACGGCTCAACGCCCCATCCATGGGACGTCCCCAAAACAGCTATTTGCAGCTCTTGTTCCATTTTCCTCCCGGTCCGAGCGGCACCGCCCTGTAGCACGGGGTCATGAATCGGGGCGGCCGGATTTGAACCGACGGCCTCCTGCTCCCAAAGCAGGCGCGGGCACGGCGTGCCGTTAATGAACGGTATAAAAGAGTTTTCCGGGTTGCAAGTGTTGCGTCCCGAGCAGAGTCTTGCGGAAGTTGCGCGGAAGAGTCTTGTCAAGGCGAAGTAGCAGCAGTTGAGCCAAGCTGGACTGGGCATCGCCGATCGCAACGTTATTGAGATTGCACGGATGATTGGCAATGGCTAGCAAGCCCATGCGTGGGGACATCAGGTCAACAATATCCGCACGTCGGTGCCCAGCTGTCTCCGAAGTCGCTGCAGGCACGGCAACCCGACGCGCTCTCGTCTAGTTGGCTCGTCGCTTTTTTGCGTCGGGTTCGATGTGGCCGAAGGCTTGTTCGTGGCGTCGCACGGCTTCGGCCAGGGCGATCGCGAGGCGTTTGGCGGTGTCGTAGGTCATGGTCACGCGT
>JBCCZA010000028.1:0-23634 GCA_039188455.1 Planctomycetota bacterium | reverse complement strand
GCTGGCGGGTTGTCGTCGTAGCTGCCGAAGGTGGCGGCGAGGGTGGCGTCTTGCTCGATCGGGGCAACGAGCCGATCGATCGTGTCGGGCTGGATCACCACGTCGCTATCGATAAAAACGAGGACGTCGCCCTTGGCCTGTGCCGCTGCGGCGTTGCGGGCGAAGGCGGGACCGCGCGGCGTCGGCCCGAGTCGGAGCGGGGCCGATCCCGCGGTTCTGGCGATCTGTGGGGAAGCGTCTGTCGATGCGTCATCGACGATGATCACTTCGTCGGGTGATCGTGTCGAGCCGGCGAGGCCGGCGAGGCATCTTTCGAGCGTTGCAGCTGAGTTGTGCACCGGGATGACGGCGCTGATGCGCAACTTGGGCATCGGGATCACTCGGCCCGCGCAACGACCGAGTCGGTCGGGGGGGGCGATCGATCGGCGGGCGGCGGTTGGCTCGTGGTTGCCGAGGCTTCGTTGCTGCCCCGAGGGTTGCCGTTGCCTCGTTCGCCGCGCTGAAAGTCCTCGTGGTAGCTGCGTTCGACGTTGACGTCCCAGACGTCGTGTTCGGCGCCGTGTTGTAGGTTCTGGATTGCGAGCATGGCCGAGAGCATGGAGTGGTCTTGGTTGTTGTAGCGATGCATGCCGTTGCGCCCGACGGTATAGAAGTTATTGAAGCGCTCGAAGTAGTCGCGGAGGACGCCTAGATGGCCACGGTACTCGGTGTCGTAGACCGGGTAAGCCTTGGGCTGACGGATGACGACCCCATCGACGACGCGGCTGTCTTGGTCGAACAGCTTGAGCTGTTCGAGCTCGCGTCGAGCGAGGTCGATGAGGTCAGCGTCGTCGGACTGCCAGAGGCCGTCGCCCTTATGGCAGAAGTACTCAAGGCCGAGGCTGGACGCGTCGTCGCTGGGCACCATCGCGCGAGACCAGCTGCGGAAGTTCTGGATACGGCCGACCTTGACCTCTGGGCTGTGGATGTAGATCCAATTGTCCGGGAATGGGTCGCGGCCTTCGATCTGGAGGGCAACGATGAGGAAGTCGCGGTACTTGAGCCCGCCCGCGGCCTGCAGCGCCTCGGGCGGCGCCTCGGGCGTCATGCGGCGGGTTAGTTCGCCGATCGGCATCGTATTGATGAAGGCGTCGGCCTCTAGGGTGTACTGCTCGCCCTCGCCGGACTCGACCAGCAGGCTCTGGACCGTGCCGGCTCCCTCGTGGCGGACCTCGATGACGCGGCTGTTCATGCGGACCTCGCCGCCCATGTCCACGATCTTGTCGCGGCAGGCTTCCCACATCTGTCCGGGACCCAGGCGGGGGTAGTCAAACTCGCTGATGAGCGTCGATGTGCCGTGCGACTTGCTCTTGAGCAGTGCGTTCAGGACGGCCTTGCTGAGCGAGAGGCTCTTGATGCGTTGGGCCGCCCAGTCGGCACGGATTTCGGTGCAGGGGATGCCCCAGACCTTCTCGGTGTAGGTGCGGAAGAAATGCCAGTAAAGCCGGCCGCCGAAGCGGTTTTGCACCCACTGCTCAAAGCTCTCTTCCTCGCTGCTGGGCCAGAGCTGCCACTTGACGTAGCTGAGCAGGATGCGGACCGACTCATAGGCGCCGAGGTTCCGCATCGCATTGGCGAGCTTGAGGGGGTAGTCGTAATACCGGCCGCGGTAGTAGATGCGCGAGAGCCGGGGAACCTTGATGAACTCGTCCCCAAGGATTTCGTGCCAGAGCGCCTCGACCTCGACGACCTTGGTGAAGAAGCGATGCCCGCCGATGTCGAATCGGTAGCCGTTGGTCGACTCGGTGCGTGAGATGCCGCCCACGAGGTCGGACATCTCGAGGACGACGACGTCGCCACCGCCCTTGGCCCACTGATATGCCGCGGTGAGCCCCGCCGGGCCGCCGCCGATGACCGCAAGACGCTGTCGGGGCTTAGCCGCCGTGATGGGATCGGGTTGCGGGGCCGAACGCATGCGTGACTGAGCTCCTGCGGTCCGAGTTAGTGGACACCCTTGCGACGGCTGCCAGTCGACCCACAATCCGCGTAACGACGTGGTGAGATCGAGTTGTGTGGTTATCGGCGATTCGCCAGGTGGAAGTCTAGATGAGGGCCGCTCAGCGAGGTGATGAGCCACTCGCGACGGGTTCAGCGGGTTCCGCTGGCGCGGTTTGGGAAAGCGGGGCGGCTTCGACGACGGGGCCGGCCGTGTTGGATGTGGCTTGGGCGCGGGGCTTGGTCCAAGCCCCGCCGGCGGTGCCGGTGAACAGCTCGCGTTCCAGCTCGGCCGAGAGCCGGTGGGTCGCCGCGTTGCCGGCGCCGAAGAGGTAGCCCAGGGCCTCGCCGATCGCCCCGACGCAGAACATAAAAGACATCGGGACCAGCAGCTGAGGCATGCGTCGTCGGGCGTCTGGGACGCGTTGGATATCCGGCCAGACGCGGACGAGACGGAGGAACGGCACCAACGGCATCGACGCCGCGAAGGCAATGCGCTTCCACAGCGTGAATCGACCGACCCGCGCCCGGGTGGTGGCGAAGCTGCGCTGGCCGCACATTTCCAGATCGACCAGCCCGCGGAGCGTGGAGACGTTGACGTGTTGCGATTTGGCGTCGGCCTCGAGATACATCGCGATGCCGCGCTGGCGGAGATCCAGGAACAACGCCGACTCATCCTCCATCACCCGGTCGAGCAGGTCGCCGTAGCCGAGGAGGAGGGCGCGATCATACGAGACGTGGTGCCCGGCGAGGAAGGGCTTTTCGCCGGACACGGCAGGGGCGACCAGGTCGCCGAACTGACCGAGCAGGTGGGCCCAGCTGTAGAGCGAGCCGGGGTTGGCGTTCTCCATCGCGAAGCCGACGGCCTTGTAGCCTTTCTCGTGAGCCGCGACGACGCGCTCGGCCCAGTCTTCGCTGAGCCCGGTGTGCTCCTCGGCGTATACGACGAGCGGCGCAGCGGCGGCCCGGATCGCTTTGGCCATCGCGGAGCCCAGCATCGGCATCTCGGGAAGCTCAATCGACCGATAGGCCGCGAAGGGCGTGCACTGCTTCGGGTCCAGCCCATCGGCGGTGGGCGCGACGATGATGAGCTCGATCCGGTCGCAAATGGTCTGCCGGAGCAGTTCCTGCACGACCGCGTAGCAGTCTCCGGCGGACTCGACGCCCACTGAGTAAACGGTGATTGCCGGTGCCGTTTCGCTGCTTTTCATGGATTCTCCCGTACAAAGAATAAGTCACTCGGTGGCCCTGGCAAATCCTTTTTGCGTTGCGGGTTGCCGGCCCATCAGGCCGAACACTTCGTTCAGACCGCCGGTGCGCCAAGCCATGAAGCCGCTCAGGGCTGAGACGGCGAGCACGTAGCCGATCGCCATGCCGTCGGAGGTCGGCAGCAGCCACCCCGCGACCAACGCCAACGCTGTGGTTGCGCCGATCCAGCCGATCTGACTCGCGGTCAGTCGCACAAGCAGCAATCGATTGAGCAGCCAAGCCGACACGAGCACGGCCGGAGCGAGGCCGATGACGCTTCCGACCGCGGCACCCCAGCCTCCCCACGAGTTCGCGAAGATGGGGATCAGGATCAGCGTGAGGGGCAGGGCGGCGGCCGCGCTCCACCAAGCCCACCGCGAATCCGTCGCCCCAGCCAGGATCGATCCGCCGAGCGCGATCGCGACGCGCGCCCAGCCAGCCCACACCAGCACGGCCAAGAGCCGCCCGGTCAGCGCGTAGGGCTCGCCGAAGATGAGCAGCGTCAGCGTCTCGCTAGCCATCATCACGGCGGCGGTTGGAGGTACGAGCCATAGCGTGCCGAGCATGGCGGTTCGTGCGACCCGCCGGGTCTGTTCGTCGTGGCCCAGTCGACGGAGCTGGGCGGTGAGGGTCATCAAGGGGAAGAACAGCGCCCCCCCGGCCAACGCAAAGATGACGCCGACATTCATCGCCACGGCGTACGCCCCAACCGCGATGTCGTCCTCGACGAAGACTCGGACGCACAACAGGTCGTAACCCTCGGTGATCCGCAGCGCCATCGCCGAGCCAAACAGGGGCAGCAGGTCGTTGAGGATCCAGTGGCGTGAGATATAGGTCGTGGAGCCGCGTGCGAGCCAATTCACCGGGAAGAGACAGGCCGCGATGGCTAGCTCGCAGGCCGAGGCGGCGACCGTCGCGAGGATCGCGCCGGGTACGCCCAGCCCTCCCCATACCAGCAACACCGCACCCAGCAGACGGATGGGCCAGAAGACGGCCTCGCTGATCGCGCGTTTGCCATAGGCGTTAGCGCCGCTGTGGATCGAGAGGTACGTGCGGGCCGTGATAAACAGTGGCAGGTCGATCGCGGCAAGACGGAATAGTGGGGCGAGCTCGGGGTCGCCGAGAAGGCTTCCCAGCGGTCCGGCGGCGGAGAATAGGACGACCGCGCCCGCCAGACCGATCGCCAGCGCCAGCCGCAGCATCGCGGCTGCGGCGGCGACGGTGTCTTGGGCTTGAGCGACGCGCTTGTTGGTGGCCCGGCTCAGCAGCGCCGACCCGCCCCAGTCGGCCCACATGAGGATGGCCATCACGGTGGCGTAACGCCCGTAGTCTTCGGGCCCTAGGGCACGCGTCAGGAAGAGGATGAGTCCCGCCCCCAGCGGGAGCATGGGGGCCTGGCTGAGCATGAGCCAGACCGAGCCGCGGGCGGCGGTGAAGCCGAGCTGCCGGGCTGAGGCCTCGGCGGGTTGCGGCGAGGCGCCCGACGCCATCACCCGGTGGCCTCCACGGCGTCGTGGGTGCGCGACGGATCGGCGGAGGCTGGTGTTGTGGCCGAGAGTTGGTCGTAGGTTTCGCCACGGCGGAAGAAGCGATCGCGGTGGAACTCGAAGTCCGTCGCTCGTGGGCCGTGGTTGCCCTCACCGGCTAGGTACCCGGCGCCTTCGCTGGCGGCGGAGACAAGCAGCGTGAGGAACAGCAAGGGGCTAACGGCGAGGGTGGTGGGGATGCCATGCAGCTTGACCGCGTACGGCAGGAGGCGGCGGAAGCGGATCGGTGCTATGAGCGGCCAAAGCAGGCCGAGCTTCAGGCGCTCAAGCAGGCCGTACCGGCGGGCGCGAAAAGCGGCGAAGACGCGCGGGAAGACCCAGGCGAACCGCAGCAGCGGAGCGACCCGCGAGCAGTTCCAGTGCCGGCTTCGGGGGGCTGGGTCGTTGATCAAGACCAGGCCTCGGTCGGTCATGTCCCAGTGCATGAGCGTTTCGACCTCGAGCCATTGGTCCAGCTCGTTGGCGTAGTGAAGCAGGGCGTCGCGCTGGTACGTGGCGTTGTGTCCGGGGATCTGGCGGGCGGTGCCCTTGGGGCCGATCTCGCCGTAAGGGCCGTACTCGATGAGGTACTGCACGCGGCTGACGAGCGAAGCGGGGTTGGCGTTGACGACGGTCGGGCCGACGGCCGCGCAGCCGTGCTCTGCGAAAAGGTCGAGCATCGCCTGCACGTGGCCGGGCTCGGGGTAGCAGTGGTCTTCGGTAAACATCACCAGCGGGGCGGTCGCGGCTCGGACACCGGCGGCCTGGGCGCTACCCATCCGCTCAATGGGGTCGATGACCTGCAAGACATCGGCGAAGCCTGCGAGTTCTTTGGGGGGGACGGCGATGGCATCGCGGGAGGGCCCGACGAGGACGAGCTGCACGCGATCGCGTGCCGTCTGAGCACGCAGAGCGGCGAGCGTCCGAGTCATGTTGCTCGGGCGGTCGGGGGTAACGAGGATCGCGGCGAGGGCGGGAGCTGGCATCGGCTAGGTCGAGGTAGACAGCGGCATGGTCGGCGCGGTCTTCGGGGCCGAGGTGGCGGCGGTGCGACGGGCACCGTCGATTATCTGCAGGCTGGCCAGGCCATCGGTGAGATCGGGCCGAGCGGTCGAGCCGGCGCGGACGGCGTCCAGGAATCGACCGAGGCAGGCGCCGAACGAAGGCTCGGACCAAGGGGCTTTGCGTCGGCGGAGTAGCGCGGGCAGGCGCCGCCACTGTGCGAGCTGTTGCAGCGTTCGTTGGACGGGGCCCTGGGCGGCGGCGTTGGTGACCTCGAGTCCAAGCCCGCCGTAGCGGTCGATCGTGATTCGGCCGCGCTGGCCGATGACCTCGAGGCGGGCGTCATCGGTGGCCGAGAAGCTCGCGAAGGAGTGGACGCGGACGCCCGAGGGGGTGGTGGCCGTGAGACTGGCGGAGTCGTCGGGAAAGGCGGCGGACCAGACCGAGACGTTGGGGTCGAGGAGCGGTTCGGCAAGCAGGAAGGCCGCGAGATCGACCTCATGGGAGGCAAAGTCGAGCAGCGGGCCGCCGCCGATGGCGTCGCGGCGCCAGCCGTCGGTCTGCCCGGCGGCGCGGGTGAAGGTCGAGCGAAGCAGCGTGACCGGGCCGATCTCGCCTCGGCCGATGAGCTCGCGAGCGGCCTGGTACTCGGGTCGGCATCGGTAGTTGAAGCCGACCATGCCGACGCTGCCCGCGGCGTGCCAGGCGTTAATGACGCGCTTGCCTTCGGCGGGGTCCGCGGCAACGGGTTTTTCGAGGTAGACATGCTTGCTGGCGGCGAAGGCGTCGACGGCGAGCTGGGCGTGCGTTGCGGTCGGGGTGGCGATGATCACGGCCTCGACGCGCGGGTCGGCGAGCAGGTCAGCGGGGTCGGGGTAGGTGCTGGCGTTCGGCGCGAGGGAGGCTGCCTGCTCGCGGGCGTTGTCGTCGAGGTCGGCGAGCGCGACGACCTCGGCGTGCGGGTGGCCGGCGAGCAGGGGCAAGTGCACGCTGCGCGTCAGGCTGCCGCATCCGATCACCCCGATACGAACGGGTGCGTCATCGCGCGGATCGGTCGGCGGCGGGTCGGCGTCGCGCGCCGGCGTGGCGGGGTCCAGCAGGGCGTTGTCCGTCGTCTCGATGAACCGCGAGCGATCGAGCTCGACGTTCCAATCGGCCATCGGGGCGCGACCCGGTCCCAGCGCCAAGCCGGCGGCCTCGCCCACGGCGCTGGCGACGTACACCGGCGCGAGGGCCGCGAGCACGCGCGAACGCGAGATGCCGTCCGGCAGGTGATCGGCCGTTTGACGCAGGCTCCGCTTGAATCGGATCGCCGCGATTAACGGACCCGCTGCGACATAGAGCCAGCGCTTCAGCGGCGACAGCGACCGCGCGCGGAGCCAGCCGAAGTTGCGCGAGTGCTCATACATCGCCTTGGCCAACAGGGGCACGCCGGTCTGGTTGATGTGTCGGCACCGCGCGGCCGGCTCGAACACGACTCGTTTGCCCTCGGACGTCAGTCGCCAATGCAGCACAACCTCGCTGCTCATCAGGTCGTCGAGCTCGTCGCCGACGGCGATCGCCGCGGACTTGCGGTAGCTGGCGTTGTGCCCTGCCAGGAAGGCCATCTCGCGCGCCTCGCCTCGGCCGATCCACGGCTCGTACGCGATGAGGTGCGCGGCCCAGCTCACGGCCGTGGCTGGGTTGGCGTTGTCTATCCCAGGCCCCACCACATCGGCTCCCCGCGCGTGCTGCGCGACGAACCGCTCGGCGACATCCTCGGCCGGGAAGCAGTGGTCCTCCGACATCGCCACGAATGGCGCAGCTGCGTGTCGGATCCCGTCGGCTCGGATCCTGCCGACCCGTCGCTCTTCACCGATCGGCACCACCTTCAACGTGTGCAGCCGGGTACGCATCTCGTCGGTCACGTCGCGCGCCACCGCCTCGGGGTGCGCCGCCATCAACAACAGCTCGACACGGTTCGCGATGGTCTGGCGGGCCCAGTGAGCGACGGTCCGCGCGACGACCCGATACTCCGCGCCGACCACGAGCACGACCGTTAGCTCGGGTGCCGTCGAGCCATCGACGTTGCCCGACCGGTTCTCGGCCTCGCGGGCCCGGTCTGGTGTCTCAAGATGGCTAAGGCTCACGCCATGGCTCCTTCGGGTTCATCGGCATGGTGTTGTTTCGGCGTGAGGCCGCCCGCTGTATCGGGGGGCGTGGACTCCGCTGAGGCGAAGGTCCTGGCCACCGACTGCGCCGCGTCAAAGCGGGGCGTGTATTCAAGCAACGCCCAGGTCCGATCGGTGCGGTAGGCCCGAGGGCTGGTGAGGAACGCCAGCGAGTGAAGCGGTGCCGGCTCGTGCCCGAGGCGCGACAACGCCCGGATGGCCAGCCGCCCGATCGCGGCCGTGGGCCAGCTTGGCACGCGGCGACGCACCCGAAGTGAGACACCCGCGACCCCGGCGACCGTGTCCATGAGGTCGATCAGGCGGATGGGCTCGCGGCCGCCCAGCATCAGCGTCTGGCCTGCCGCCGCGGGTCGGGTGAGGCAACGGGCGAGACCGATGGCCGCGTCGTCGATGTCGACGAGGTGGATCGGGTGATCGCCTCGACCCACGAGGGTGACACCGCTCAGCGCGACACTGTCGTACAGCGATCGCCACGTCTTGGCGGTGCCGGGGCCGATCACGCTGGTCAGCCGAGCGATGACCAGCTCGGGTCCGCTGACTGTTTCTCGCGACGTCGCGACGAGCTTTCGCTCACCGCGCAGCTTGCTGCGTCGGTAGAGCGAGTCGGGACGCAAAGGTCCATCGGCATCGACCGGCCACCGTCGCAGCGAGCCGTGAACACCGGTCGTGCTGACGTGAACCATCCGACCGACGCCTGCTTCCGCGGCTACTCGAAACAGTCTGGCCGGGACCTCGGCGTTGACCGTCCAAAATGCGTCTCTTCTGGCCGATTGGCGCGCGGTTGCCGCCGCGCAGTGGATCACCCCGGCGCAGCCGTCGCAGGCCCGTTGCAACACGGCGCTGTCACGCAAGTCGCCCTCGACCACCTCGACGCCAGTCCGGCCTAGTCGACGACTCGCCTTGGCCGCTCTCACCACCGACCGCACCGCGACCCCAGATGCTCTGAGCTGCTCAGCCAATCGCGCGCCCACGACACCCGATGCACCGGTGACCAGCACCCTGCCGGCGAAGGCATCGCTCGAGGTCGAGGCTAGCGTGGCGGGCGCTTCGCTCAATGGCTCGCTTCCTCGATGCCGGCGCGCTCGGGCGAAGTCGTGGTTTCGTCCTCGGCGTGCTTATCGATCTTGGGGGCGTTGGCTCTTGGACTGAACCGTTCAGCGGCATAGCCGGCCGCGTTCGCGACTTGGGAGACCGCGAACAACGCCGACTGCCCCCACGCGTTCAGCTCGCTTGGGTCGTGGAATGGCCATGTCATGAGTCGCCAATAGAAGCTCAACGGCTCGGGCGCGAGCCCGGGCTGGCCTCGATCGGCACGCACGAGGTGGAAGTAGCGTGCCCCCTGGCCGTAGCGGAAGTGCTGTCGCCAGTACTGCCGCAAGTTCATTGCGTGCGAGTGCAGGATGCCGGCTTGCGGCTCGTAGACCAGCGGCAGTCCGGCGTGGTGCCAGCGGTCGCAGAGCTCGCGGTCCTCGGCCGTCGCGCCCAGGCCTGTGACGCAGAAGCCGCCCAGCCGTTGGAAGGTCTCGCGGCTGACCGCGATGTTGTTGCTGCAGAAGAATCGTGGCCGCCCCGGGCTGCCATCGAAGTAGTCGTAGAGAAACGACACAAGCTGCTGACTCGCTGTCGAACATCGGGCCCGCGGCAGGCCGTTGCGGATCGCCCCGCCCACCAGCGCCTGGGGCGACGCGTCCAGCGCCCGCTCGAACGCGCTCAGCCAACCCGGTTCCGGCGTTGCGTCGTCGTCGATGAACGCGATATATCGGCCCGCGCCCTCCGCGACGCCCACGTTGCGGGCCGCGCCGGGGCCTTGGTTGGCCTGGCGCAGGCATCGCCAGTTCAGGTCGGCCGGGGCGGCGCCCGCCACCGCCGACTCGAGCGGCGGATCGCTGCCGTCGTCTACCACGATCAGCTCGAAGGCCTCTCGCGGGTACTCCAGCCTGCCGATCGCGGCGACGCAGGTCGCGAGCCGCTCCGGTCGTTGGTAGGACGGCACGACCACGGTAAATATGACGTGCGAGTCACTCATCTGGGCAGCGATACCTCGCAAGAAAACACGGGCCCGGCGCGTGATGGTCGCTTCGCAGGCCCGGCAGTGTCAATGGATCGAGTGATCTATCGGCTGAATTAGTCGGCTTGTCCGACCAGATTGAGCTCGATGCGCTCGATGCGGAAGCCGAGGTCGTGCTCGATCCGGGCGAGGTCCTTAGGCGATAGCCTGCTGAGGATGGCTTGGGAGAGGTGGTCGGGGACGTCGGTAATGTCGCCGGTCAGCCGATCCTTGAGGTGCAGGTGCTGGTTGCGGGGGATGTCGTAGCGGGTGGAGCCCTGGCGGCCTGGCAGCTTTTGGGCGAGCCCGACGCGGCAGAAGGCCTCGAGGGTGTTGTAGACCGTGGCGAGGGAGACGGGCCGGTCGGGCTGTTGGTGGGCGAGCAGCTCGTGGAGTTCGTCGGCGGTGGGGTGCGAGCGGGCGGCGGCGAGCGCGTCGTAGACGGCTTCGCGCTGGCGCGTGTCGCGCAGGCCGGCCTGGGTGAGGCGCTCGGCGGTGGACTGGTGTGTGGTTTGAGTGCCTGAACTCGACATGAGAATTATTGTAGATATCGGGCGGGTTGGAGGCTAGTGGCGTGGCTGTGCGGCCATACGCGGGGTTGGGTTGGCCTTAGACTGCCCAAATGACACAGCCGGAACGCAATGGCGCGGGCATGACCTACGCGTCGTCGGGGGTCGACATCGAGGCGGGCGACGCCGCGGCCGAGCTGATCCGAGGCCACCTGCGCCGGACCTACGGGCCCCGGGTTCTGGGCCGGGACGGGGCGTTCGCCGGGATGTTCCGGCTCGACTACAACCAGGCGCTGTTCAAGCGGAACTACCGCGACCCGGTGCTGGTGGCGTGCACGGACGGGGTCGGCACGAAGGTGCTGATGGCGCAGCAGATGGGGGTGCTGGACACGATCGGCATCGACTGCGTGGCGATGAACGTGAACGACCTGGTCGTGCAGGGGGCCGAGCCGCTGCTGTTTCTGGACTACGTCGCGGTGCACAAGGTCGTGCCGGAGGAGATGGAGCGGATCGTCAAGGGCGTGGCCGATGGCTGCGCGATCTCGGGGGCGGCGCTGCTGGGGGGTGAGACGTCCGAGATGCCGGATGTGTACGAGCCCGGCCACTTCGACCTGGCGGGGTTCGCGGTGGGTGTGGTCGAGCTGGATCGGGTGGTCGACGGGCCGGCGCGTATCTCGGCGGGGGACGTGGTGCTGGGGCTGGCGAGCAGCGGGATTCACAGCAACGGCTACTCGCTGGTCCGCAAGATCGTGCGGTCCAAGCGGCTGAAGCTGGAGGCGAGCTACGCCGAGCTGGAGACGGATCGCGCGCTGGGCGAGGTGCTGCTCGAGCCGACGCGGATCTACGCCAAGCCCATCGTCTCGCTGCTGCGGGCGTACAAGGTCAAGAAGCCGATCGGCGGGATGGCGCACATCACCGGTGGCGGGCTGCCGGGGAATCTGAACCGGGCGTTGCCGGCGGACCTGGACGCGAAGCTCAAGCTCAAGCAGTGGGCGGTGCCGGCGGTGTTCGACTTCCTGCGGAAGCGCGGCGGGGTGAGCCGGGAGGAGATGCTCCGCGTCTTCAACATGGGGATCGGTTACACGCTGGTGGTTCGGCCGCACTTCGCAGACGCGGTGGCCGAGCGGCTGCGTCGGACGGGGGAGCGGGTGTTTGAGATCGGGCGGATCACGCGAGGGACGGGCCGGGTGATGGTGGCGTGAGTCGGGTGTGGTGGCGGTTGTCTCGGTTTTGCGGGATGCGTTGATCGGGCGGGCCGGGCAAGTCGGGGTGAGCGGGGGTGGTCGTGAAAGCGCCGGGTCGGGCGGACGATAGACGGGTGAGGTTCTGGTTGTTTGCCAGGGCGGAGCGAGCGTTATCGGTCGCCGGTGCGGGCGGTCGGCGCGACAAGGGGACCCATGCACGCGACGTGGCTACGCGACTCGTTGACGACCCGGCTGGTGGCCGCGGTGGTGCTCGGCGGGGCGTTGCTGTCGATCGGCGTGGCGACGGTCGAGTGGCGGCGTAGCCAGGTGCTGCTGGCGATGGAGGTGTCGCAGCGGGGTGCGCTGGAGTTGGGCAACGTGCGGTCGGTGGCGCGTGCGGAGCTGGCTGAGGGGCGTGCCGACGCGTTGCGTCAGTTACTGGCGGCGTTCACCCGATCGGACTTGGTTCGGGCGATCCGGGTGGCCGGGCCGACGGGGGAGCTGGCCTCGAGCGGGGTGTGGCCGACGCAGCAGCCCGACGGCGAGGCGTGGCGAGTCTGGAGCGTGAGCGACGATCCGGTCCTGGCCGGCGACGAGGTTGCGATCGACGGGCTGACGCTGGCCCGCACGACGGTGCTGCTCGATGGGCAGGCCTATGTCATCGAGATGCTGGTCGACGGCGAGCTGGTCGCGAGCGGGGCTTGGCGACGCATCTGGGAGGGCATCGCGTGGGTCTGGGTGATGATCGGCGTGGCGCTGCTCGGCTTGGTGATGATGCTTGGCCGGTGGGTGGAGCGGCCGATGAACGAGCTGACGCGGCTGGTGTCGATCGACGCCGGGGCGGGCGAGTTGGAGCGATGGGCGTCGGTGCAGTCGGGTCAGCTGGGCACGCTGGCCGAGGCGATGGGCCGGATGCTCGAACGCGTCGAGACGGTGCGGACACAGCTCGACCGTCGCGAGCGGGAGAGCGACTCGCTGTTCCGTCAGGCGCCGGTGGCGATGCTGAGCGTGACCGTGGATGGGGTGGTGACGCATGCCAACAGCCGGGCGGCCGCGATGTTTGGCCAGGCCGACGCGAGGGAGTTGATCGACCATCGGGTCGACGAGTTGGTCGCCGAGGAAGACCTGCCTCGGCTGTGGGCGACGGTCGAGCGTACGGGGTACCGAGGCGGGCAGCGCGTGGAGATGCGGTTGACGGCCGGCAGGCGGCGCGGCGATGGGGATGCGCGGTGGGCTGTTGTTGAGTCGGTGCCGATCACGGACGCGGACGACTTGCTGATCGGCCTGCGGCTCTGCTTCATCGACGTGACGAACGCGGTGCACCTGCGTGGCGAGCTCGAGCGTCAGACGCGGCTGCTCAACCTGCTCATCGACCACATGTCCGACGCGATCTTGCTGGTCGACAGCGACGGGCGAGTCGCGGCGGCGAATCAGCAGCTGGCGGCGTTGCTCAGTCGGCCCGCGAGTTCGCTGCTCGATCGGCGGTACGACGCGGCGACGACGTGGGAGTCGCTGGGGCCGGTGGACGAGCGGGCGTTTGTCGAGCGGCTGACGCAGATCGAGGCCGACACGAGCAAGCCGTTGCAGGCCCGTTTCGAGACGCGGTCGGGCACGTTTGTCTTCCGCGGCGTTGCCGTGCAGGATGACGAGCGTCGCGTGATCGGTCGGCTCTGGGTGGTGCACGAGACGACGCCGCATGAGCAGGGCCAGCGGATGCTGATCGAGCAGAACCGTCGGCTGGCCGCGATGCGGCGGATCGCGGTGGCGCTGGCGACGACCTGGCGGTACGACGAGGTGGCGGCGACGGCTGTGGCGCTACTCCGCGAGGAGCTTGGCGTCGATGCGGTCGGGATCACGGTTCGTCGCAGCGACGCCGGTGGCCGGTGTCTGCAGCTGGTCAACCGCGGTGAGGCGCCGATGGGGCTTGCCGAGCACCGCGCGCTCTGCGATTACCTCGAGCGACGCCTGCTACCCCGCACGATCAGTGGCTCGCACACGCTGCACTGGGCCGACTTCGACGGCGGCTCGGACTACGGCCGGGCGTTCGGCGGCGTCGGGCTGACCAGCGCCGCGGCCTGCGCGATGGCGGGATCGACCAGCGTCGTCGGGGTGCTCTGGGCCGGCGAACGCGGCGGCGACGGGCTCGAGCGGCATCACCTGCTCATGCTCGAGACCATCGGCCCGCTCATCGCCTCGCGGCTCGAGGTCGCCGAGCAGATCGAACGGCTCGACGCGCTGGCGCTGCTTGACCCGGACAGCCGGCTGCTCAACCGAGCCGCCGTCGAGCGCCTCACTCAGACGTTGGCCGGCGCGGGGCAGGCGTTCGGGATCGTCCGGATCGACATCGCGCGATCCGACGCCGGCGCGGGCACGTCGTCGGTGGATTGGCCGAGCCTAGTGGAGGCCGTGGGCCGCGTTGTTCGTCGGTCGACCACGATCGCGCGGGTCGGCGACGCGACGCTCGCGCTGGTGTTGCCCGAGGCCTCGCTTCAAGCCGCCGAGGCCACCGCGGATCGCGTGGCCGGCGCCTTGCACGACTGGGTGAGCAAAACCGGGCACACGGCAACGTTGGGTTGGGCCGCCGCCCCCGACGACGGCCACGCGGTCGAGGGTCTCATCGAGGCCGCTGAGACGCGGCGTCGGCCCGTCACGCCCGCCCGCGTCGCCGCCTGAGCCGTATTGGCCAGCTGCCCCAGCTTCGCCAGCCTCTCAACGCCCCGGATGGCCGGGAAGCGACGACACCTCACGCCGTGTTGCGTTGAGGCAACACGCCGACCGCAGCGCGGCATCAGTCAGGGTTCGCCTGGCTTGCGATTGGTAGTCGCAACTCATTGATGAATATGTGTTTGCGCATGAAGTATCCGTGTGTGCGATCGCGCCGACCCAGTTGGCAAGCCGATTGACGGTCTCCCTTGCTCACGACGAAGCGAGGTAGACCCACCATGGCCCAACCCGAGTTCGAGACCCAATTCAACCAGAAGCTCGCCGAGCTGATGGACCAGATCGAGACGCTCCCCGCCGACCAGCGCGAGCGGCTCACCCAGCTGGCTCACAAGACGCGTGAGCGGCACGACAAGCTCAAGGCCACCGTCGATGGCCTGCAGGAGAGCCTCGATTACCTCCGCGTCTCCGTGAAGTACCTGGTCTTCGACCTCGAGGCCACCCGCCGCGAGAACGCCTACCTCCGCGGCCTGGTCGAGCAGAACGACGTTGCTGAGGACCAGGACGTCGAGCTAGACCACGACCTCGACGAGGACTACGAGGCGCCCGGCAGCGTCTGACCGCCGCCCGGTTGGAGAGAGAGCAGAGACCCGATCCCGTCCGGGGGGACAGGAGCCGGGGAGAAGACGCCGAGCCCCGTTCGGCAACACGTCAGAGGGGAAGAAGCGCGGCCTCGGCATCTGCCGGGGTCGTGTTACGTATGTAAGAACTTGCAGGCTCCCGCTAATCTTGAAGTGTGGCGTGGCATATTCGCGAGCTTTGCCCCGGCGATCGGCAACGGTGGATCGAGATGAGCCGGGCGCTGTTTCCTGAGGACAGCGACGCCGAGTGCGTTGAGGAGTTCGACTACTACTTATCGCGGCCCGATGTCGTTGCCTTGGTGGCCGAAGCGAGCGAGTCGGCGGACTTGCTGGGCATGATCCAGGTCGAGACGCGAAGCTACGCCGAGGGCTGTGGCCGGGGAGCGGTTGCTTATGTCGAGGGATGGTTCGTGAGGCAAGAGCATCAGCGAAGCGGCATCGGCCGGGCCCTGCTCGCCGCCGCTGAGTCCTGGGCGGTCGCTCGTGGCCATCGCGACCTCGCGAGCGATTGCCTGCTGGACAACGCGGTCAGCCTCAAGGCCCATCTGGCCACCGGTTTCGAAGAAGTGGAGCGGGCGATCCACTTCCGCAAGCGACTCTGACAGCGCCGTGTTTGGCCGGACCCGCGCTGACAGGCTCGGCGTCCTATCATGCGAATTGATCCCGTTCCCCTCACACGGAAGTGACCGCATGCCCGCCCACCTCGACGCCCTCCACGCCGCCGGCCTCAACCCCACCGCCAACCCCGCGTCACCCGAGTTCGTCCGCACGATGAACCAGCAGGCCGACATGGCCTCGCAGTTCCTCGCGTCCTCCGCCGGCCCGGCCGTCGCCCCCGACCGCTACCCCGTCGACGCGGCCGCCGCCCCGGTCTCCTACCAGCGCACCCGCGAGATGACCGTCGACGAGCTGCTCCTTGAGAACCGCATCGTCTTCCTCATCGGCGAGATCTCCCACGGCTCGGCCATGGGCGTCGTCATGCGGCTGCTCTACCTCGAGAACCAGAAGAAGGGCGTCGACATCTCGCTGTACATCAACTCGCCCGGCGGGGCCGTCGACGACACCCTCGCCATGATCGACACCATGCAGTTCATCGAGTCTGATGTCTCGACCCTCTGCATCGGCAAGGCCATGTCCGGCGGGGCCATCACCCTCGCCGCCGGCCACAAGGGCAAGCGCTACTGCCTGCCCCACTCCAAGGTCATGATCCACCAGCCCTACGGCGGCGTCTACGGCCAGACCTCGGACATCATCATCCAGGCCGAGGACATCATCAAAACCAAGGAAGAGCTCAACGGCCTCATGGCCGAGTACACCGGCCAGACCGTCGAGCAGATCACCGAAGACTCCGAACGCGACAAGTTCTTCTCCGCTCAGGAAGCCAAGGACTACGGCCTCGTCGACGACGTCGTCCTCCCCGGCGGCAAGAAGGCCAGCGAGGTCAACGGCGACGGCTCGAAGTAGCTCGCACCAGGCCATCACGGGCAGGGCCGGAGGCAACCATGCGATCAATCGGTGTTCTTCTGCCGTTCCTGTGCTTATTCGTCATGCTTGGCTGCGGTAGCACGCCAACCGCAAAGGTCAATGACCCGATGGACGGCAACGCTTCGGGCACGGTGGAGGTCGTCCCGGCCTCGGAGGTCAACTGGACCGCGCTCAACCCGGCCCGCGGCGACAAGAGCCCCAAGGCCGCCACGATCTGGGGCGACCGCGGTGCCGACGAGGCGACCGGCTTTCTCGTCCAGTTCGTCGACGGCTTCTCCTCGCCGCCGCACATCCACAACGTGACCTATCGCGGCATGGTCATCAGCGGCCTCGTGCACAACGACGACCCCGATGCCGCGATGATGTGGATGCCGCCTGGCTCGTTCTGGACCCAGCCCGCCGGCGAAACGCACATCACCGCCGCCCAGGGCGATCACAACGTTGCGTACATCGAGATCGACGCCGGCCCATACCTCGTCCAACCACCGAGCGAGGCGTTCGACAACGGCGAACGTCCGGTCAACGTCGACGCCTCCAACATCGTCTGGCTCGGCCCGCACGACATCGCCTGGCTCGGCGACCACGACGGCCCCGACACCCCCGAGGTCGCCTTCCTCTGGGGCGATCCGCGCGGCGATGGCCCCGCCGGGATACTGATCAAGCTGCCCGCCGGGTTCGACGGCGTGATCCGCACGGACGGCTCGGTCTTCCGCGCTGTCGTGGTCGAAGGCAGCTTGGACTACGCTGCCCATCAGACAGTTTGTGTCACCCGCATGGAGCCCGGGAGCTACTTCGGGTCGACTGGCGAGGCAGCACATCGCGTATCGTGTTTGGTGAGCGGGGGCTGTGTTCTTTATATTCGGGTCGCGGGGGGACTTTCGTTGTGAGCATTTCGCAAGAAGCCAAGGACTATGGCTTCGTCAATGATGTCATCCTGGGCGGCAAGAAGGTCAGCGAGGCGGATGCCGAGGGTGAGGAGAACGAGTAAATTGCTTTTACATTTGTGAGATCAGAACACATGCCAGGGGAATTCTCGCAAGTCGACTGGAGCTTCATCAAGACACGTCTTGATGAGGTCTCGGAGCAAATTGCTGCAAAAGGCGCAACAGTGCTTCGGCCAGTTCGGATCACGCCACCTATCTCAAGCAGCCAGATAACGGAGTTCGAGTCAGCCACGGGCTTGCGGGTTCCGCCTGAGCTATCGAGTTATTTGACGGAGTACAGTGGCGGATGGGAGTTCTATTGGTCACTTACTCGAGCCGGTCAGACGCGCGAGAGCGTTAACCCACCGAAGGGGTGCTGGCTCGCAAACTTTGGTGGTGGTCCATTTCTTTTGCATCAAGAAGACACTTCGTTGCTCGCGCATTTCACCGAGATGCAGCGGTTTTTTGAGGAGTTTCGGCCGGATGACAAGGAGTCCGAGATGATTCTCAGGCACTCCATTCCGCTGACGCCGTTTTGGGCAGGGGTTGATGGAGACTATTGCGTGTTGCGGCTCGACACAGATCCGGCCGAGATTGTTTACGCGGATCATGAAGCCGGATGGCACATTCGTCCCGAGCACAAGCTTGGCGTCGGATTTAGAGACTTCCTCGTGCGCTGGGCGGAAGTGGCGTTTCCCGGATTTGAGTATCTAACTCATAGTGAGGTGGCCCTGCTCACGGAAACGGGGTCTAGTGAGCAGGAACGCAACTGGCTGGAGTGGTTATCGGGTGCCCGAACGTAGACCGGCTATGAGGTCGCCATCCGCGACCGAAACTCTTCCACACCTTTGACCCCCGGCGTCATCTTGAACAGCGAGCCGGCGTAGTCGTCGGCGCTGGTCCGGTGCTGGCCCATGGCGCTGGTGACGTAGAGGTCGGTCATGGTCGGGCCGGCGAAGCAACAGCTGGTCACGTTCTCGGCCGGCAGGTCGTAGGCAGCGACGGGCAAGCCGTCCGGGGTGCACTTGAGCACGCAGCCGCCACCCCAGCGGCAGGACCAGAGGTCGCCCTCGGCGTCGACCGTCATGCCGTCGCCCCGGCCGCGGTCGCCGTGGTCCTTGGCGACGCGGAGGGAACGCTGGTTGTCGGCCTCGCCGGTTGCCTCGTCGTAGTCGAAGGCCCAGAGGGTCTGCTTGCGGCTGTCCTGGTAGTAGAGGGTCTTGCGGTCGGGGGAGAAGCCCATGCCGTTGGGCGTGCCCTGGTCGCCGAGCAACTGCTTGAGCGTGCCGTCCGCGGCGAGGTGATACCACCGGCCGGCGACGGCGTCGGAGGACATCGTCCCGCAGAAGACGCCGCCGAGCGGGTCGGCGATGACGTCGTTCCAGCGGGTGGACTCGAGGCCGGGGACGTGGTCGATGACGGTGTCGAGGATCGTCCCGTCGCGGAAGGTGACGACGTTGCCCTTGTCGCGGAAGAGCAGCAGCGCCCCGTCGGCCTGGACGGTGTAGCCGCCGATGGGACGACCCTCGTCGTAGACGACGTCGGTCGACCCGGCTGCCGGGTCGTGGCGGTAAAGCTTGCCCTGCGGGATGTCGGCGAAGTAGACGACATTCTCATCGGGGTGCCAGAGCGGGCCCTCGCCGGTTTGGCAGGGCAGGTCGGCGACGATCTCGTAGTCGGGCATGCGGGCCTCGCGTTGGGGTGAGGCCGCAATGTACCCAAGGCCCGCGTGCGGCCCGTCAGGAGGACTTGCCGGACAGCTTCAGCTGGACGTCGGTCTTGCGGTTCGAGAGGAGGTTGCCCTCGGCCTTGACGTTGAGCTTGAGCTTGCCGTTTCGGGTGGTCTTGACCGTGACCTTCCCCGACTTGAGGTTGAGCCCGCCGACGGCGGACTTCTTGAGTTTGCCCTTGATCGACGTGTTGACCTTGCTATCGCTGGGCTTGACCTTGTCGCCGAGCTTGAGGTTGCCGGTGCCGGGAATCCTGCCCGGGGACTTGAGCTTGAGCTTCTTCTTGTTGAGGGTCGCGGTCGCCGGGACGTTGATGACCTGGATGACGCCATCGCCGCTGGCCCTGTATTCGACGGTCACGTCGTAGTCGCCGTTGGGGTCGGTGCGGAACGTTTGGCCGGCCGTGAAGTTTTGCGGGAAGAGGGCGATCGTTGCGGACGCGACGAGTGTCGCGAGGGCGAGTCGAGCTGGCATGGGATTCTCCGGATGGACTACAGAAACCACGGCCGCTTCAACTGCCGCCATCGCCAGCCTACGAGGGCGCTGAAGACCACACAAGCGTGATTACACGATCTTTGCGTTTGGGCCGTTATCCCCGATCTCGATCAGCTCGACGAGCCCTTGAGCTTGATGGAGAACGAGGCGCCCTTGGCGTCGCCGCGCGTGACGTCGCCGCGGGTGTTGAGCTTGAGGCTGAACCCACCGGTGCGGGTGGTCTTGACCTTGAGCTTGCCTTTGGTGATACGGCCGGCGTCGTTGGAGGTGTTCTTGAACTTCCCGGTCACGTTGGCGTTGACTTTGGTGTCGGTCGCGCCGACCTTCTTCTTGATCCGCAGCGAGCCGGAGAGCGGGCTGTTGCCGTTGGTCTGCTGGAAATCGAGCATGCGCTGGTTGAGGGTGATGTCGGCGTTGACCTTCTCTCGCAGCCCGCCTCCGCCTCGGACGACGAGCTTGCCTTTCGAGTCGTAGTTGCCGTTGGGGTTGGTGCGGACGGCCTGCCCCGTGGCGGTGAGGTCGAGGCCGAGCGTGAGGGTGGCGAACGCGCCGAGGCACAGCAGAGCGAGGCGAAGCGACATCATTCTCCTCCGAGTTATCATTCGAACCGGAACGGCGGGTAACCGACTTCGCCTAAGTTACCGGACCTATCGCTCCAAACGCGGTTTTTTCTCGCTTTAGCGACAGATCGCCTCGCACGGCGGATTCCGACGGGATGGATTGCCTGGCCCGTGAGAACCGAGTAAGCTGCTCGGCTCGCCATCGCGGCCTCCGCTGGCGAACCGAACCCGAACATCCCAGCAGACTGACCAGGACCCCCCCATGTACGCCGTGATCGAAGACAGCGGAACGCAGATCAAGGTCGCCGAGGGCGACACCATCAAGGTTGCCGACCGCGAGCTCAGCGACGACGCGATCTCGCTGACGTTCGACCGCGTGCTCATGATCGGCGGCGGCGACGGCGAGTCCAGCATCGGGGCCCCGGTCGTCAGCGGCGCTTCGGTCGAGGGCGACATCCTCAGCGAAGAGGCCGGCGAGAAGGTCCGCGTCGTGAAGTACAAGCGACGCAAGAACTACCGTCGCGTCAAGGGTCACAAGCAGCCCTACCTGCTCGTCAAGGTCACCAAGATCAACGCGGCCTGACCGCCCGCCAACGCGGCCCATACTCGGCCGTTGTATCCACCCGATATCGCAAAGACCCACGCCGTGCTGACACGACGTGGGTTTTGTTCTTGAGAGAGCTTGGTTGTTGCCGTCAGGCGTTGCGACGCCGCAAGGCCAGGCCGGCGAGGCCGATCAGCCCGGCCGCGGCGGCGGTTGGCGTCGGGACGGCGATGAACCGCACGTTGTCGATCGCCATCGATCCGCCAAAGTTGAACTCGACGCGGGTCGCGCCCTGGGTCAGGCCCAGCGCGACGAGGTCGAACATCGGCACATTATTGGCGTGGCGGTTGCCGGGGTCGAAGCCCGGCACGTTGAACATGCCAGGATCGTCGAACGCGGCGAAGTCGATCGTCCGCTGCTCGAGGCCGTTGAAGATGGAGACGACCGTGCTGCCGATGGTCTCGCTGTCCTCGAAATCGATCAGGTCGAAGCCGAGCGACGTGATCCGCTTGTCGAACTCGAACACGACCTTGCCGGCCGGGCGCGAGCCCTCGTCGTCGGGGTCCGAGACGGTCTCGCCGTTGTTGCCCTCGTTGTTCTCCTGGATGATCAGCACCCGGCCCGCGGACTGATCGGCGATGTTGCCGCCGGCCCAGCCGCCGTCGAACTGCAGGTCGGAGTCGCTGGTCGGACCGACGATGTCGGAGTCGAAGGCAACGGCGAGGTTTGGGCCGTCAGAGAAGTTGATCGCCGAGATCATCACGCCCTGGGCGGCGTACTCGTTATCGATGATCTGGCCGTGGACGAGGTCATCAAAGTCGATGGTCTGCACGGCGCCTGCGTTGGCCAGGGCCGTGGCCGCGACGGCGAGCAAGCCGGCACCGGCGTAAGTCGATCGCTTCATGGGTCCGTTCTCCCGCTCGATACCATTCATCCCTCCGCCGAGACGAGCGATGCTCGGCGGTCGGCAAGTAAGTCACAGAAACACGGCGTCAAGGCGGGATGGGCTGATTCCGGCCGCGATTGATGCCATGCACGACGCCCTGGGCGGGTCGGTCAAAACAGGCAAGGTCGGTCGACTTGCTCACGCGTCGGCGCCTGCCCTGTCGCGTCGCGAGCGGCGGGTGCCCAGCAGGGCGAGCAGCGCTAGGCCAGCCGCGAAGGCGGTAGGCGTGGGCACCGGGATCTGGTCGGCGGGCGGCGGCCCGTCGTTGGGGGGCAGCGACGGGGGCGGGTCTCGATCGGGGTCGTTCCCGGGCGGGAGGCTCGTGAGCCTTAGCGAGCCGGTGATCTCGGAGGAACCGGCTGTCTCGGACGAGGCCGAGCCGCCGCCGCCGCCACCACCGCCGCCCCCGCCGACGAACAGGCCGATTGCGACTCCCCCGCCTTGCGCGGCCCCGCCGAATCCGCCGGTGCCGCTGCCCATCGCCCCCTCGGCCAGCAGAGCGAGGTCGATGTCGTCGTCGTCCGGCATCGTCTCGTGCAGCACGAGGCGGTCGATCGCGGCGTTGAGCGGCAGCCGCAGCCGAAGGCGTTGCACGCCGCTGAGCCCGAGCGCCGCGGCGTCGATCGGGCCGATGCGGTTATTGGACCCTTGGCCGAAGGCGACGCCGGGCACGAACGCCGGGGCACGCGGGTCGCGCATCGCCTCGAGCGTCAGCTCGGCTGCCTGGCCCGCCGCGTCGATCGCCGTGATCTCCACGGCCCCCGGGTCCGCGATGTTCAGCATGTCGAACGTCGCGGCCGCGAACTCGCCGCCGAAGTCGATCACCATCTCGGCCGACCCCGTCGGGCTCTCCGCCGCCCGCAGCACCACGCCGGCGTTCTGCAGCGGCGACACGTTGCCCAGCGACCACGTCCGGTCCGGCAGCGGCGTATCGTCCGGCCCCTCGAGCCACCGCACGTCGGTGCCGCGGCGGGTCGTGTCGAACGCCTCCAGCCGGGCGCCCGGCGTCAACGACTGGATGCTCAGCGGCCCGATCGGGGCCGAGAGGTCTTGGCCGTGCGGCACGCCCTCGAACGCGAAGACCTGCTGAGCACTTGCACAGCCCGCCGACGCCATCGACGCCAGCACAGCCGACGCGGATACGGCCGCGATTGCCTGGAGTTGTCTGGAGTAGCCGAGCATGCCTCGCCTCGCGAAAAACGCACCGATAGAGCTAACTACGGCTCGTTGGCGGGGGCGTTCGACCCGCGCGGGCGGGGTGGGGCACAGCTCGTCGGTGGCTGCAACGATCGCGCACCCCGTGCGGGTTGTGTCGATCGGGCAAGGTGGGTTGTGGGCGTCAGTCGGCGAGCTTGTCGGCGAGGAACGCCTCGACCTTGTCGAGGTTGATCCGCTCCTGAGCCAGCGTGTCGCGGTCGCGGACGGTGACGGTGTTGTCCGTCGCGGTGTCGCCGTCGACGGTGAAGCAGAAGGGCGTGCCGATCTCGTCCATCCGGGCGTAGCGCTTGCCGATCGACTGCTTGCCGTCGTACTCGACCGGGTACTTCTCGCGCAGCTTGCGGTAAAGGTTCTGGCCGATCTCGGGCATGCCGTCCTTGTTGACCAGGGGGAAGATGCCGGCCTTGATCGGGGCGAACTTTGGCTTGAACGAGAGGACGTACTTGCTGCCCTCGCGGTCGGGCGTCGGCGTGAAGCACTCGCACAGCAGGACGAGCACGGCGCGTGTCAGCCCCGAGGCCGGCTCGATGACGTGCGGGACGTACCGCGACCGCTCCTTGATCTCGTCCTTGGGCTTGCCCTCGGCCTGCAGGCGGACCTGCAGCTCCTGGTCGAAGTAGTCGAGCTTGGTGTTGCTGTCCGGGTTGTTTTCCTTGTCCTTCGAGTGCGCGGTCAGGTCATACGCCCCGCGGTGGGCGACGCCCTCGAGCTCGCCGTAGCCGGGGGCGGTAAACGGGTAGCGGTACTCGACGTCGACGCAGGCGCTGGAG
>JBCCZA010000027.1:0-24082 GCA_039188455.1 Planctomycetota bacterium | reverse complement strand
GGCGCAGGTGCGGAACTCGGAGAGCATGGCCGACTGCTGCAGGGCGGTGACATTGATCGACCGGCAGGGGGCGCGGGTGATGATGAAGAAGACGACGTTGACGTCGGAGCCGGCCTCGCGGAGGCGGTGGTTCAGGCGGGCGAGGGCCTCGATGGTGAGGTCCATGCCCTTGTTGCGGAACTCGTACCGGCCGGAGGTGAAGAAGTACAGCGTCTTGTCGAGGTCCATCGGGTAGGAGGGGAAGAAGTGCCCGACGGTGAACTCGTGGATGCGCTGCTTGAACTGCTGGTGGAGGACCTGGAACTCGTGGCCGGCGGCGAAGCGGGTGATGTTCAGGCCGTTGGGGAGGACGGCGTCGGGCTTTCGGCCGAGTAGGTGCGTGCACTCGTCGCCGGTGACGTCGGAGACGGTGGTGAAGACGTGTGAGCCGTGGGCGGCGGCGCGCTCGAAGCGGTGCTGGGTGTCGATGTTGTAGTGGCGGGCTTCGGCGTCGGCGTCGAAGAACGGCAGGTGGTCGTAGAAGACCGGGTGGTTCATCGCGAGGTAGCGGCCGAGGAGCGTGGCGTGGGTCGTGAAGACCGTCCCGCCGGGCCAGTTTTCCTTGCGGAGCATGGGGATGCAGACGCCGGCCATCCACTCGTGGAAGTGGGCGACGATCTGGCGTCGGGCGGACTCGCGCTCGCCGAGGAGGGAGAGCGCAAGCCGGCAGCACTCGCCGAAGGCGATGACGTCGTTGATGAGGTGGTCGTGGGCGGGAGTGGGGACGGCGTGGTCGGTCCAGAGGCGGTACTTGACCTCGCCGAGGTAGCGCCACGCGGGGCCGGTCTCGAGGAGCAGGACGTGGGGCCGGCCGGAGACGAGCCACCGGCCGTAGTGGCAGTGGTAGCCCATGTCGTTGAGGGCGCGGGCGGCGGCGCCGATGGGGCCGACCATGGGGGAGGGCTCGAACTCGATGTTGGCCGACTCGCCCTTGTAGGGGCCGATGAGGCAGTAGCGGTTGCCCCAGCGCTCGGCCATGGCGGGGGCCTTGGAGCGGAGGACGGTGTAGATGCCGCCCATCTGATTGCAGACCTCCCAGGAGACCTCGAGCAGGAGCGGCTCGCCGAGGCGTCCGCCCGAGCCGTTCTGGCCGTCGGACTGGGTGTCGGTGGTGCGTCGGGCGGCCGCGTCGGGGCGGGATCGGGGCCGGGTGGCGCGGCGGGCGCCGGGGCGGGTGGTGGCGGCGTCGGCGTCGGTCCGGCCGGCGGCGACCACGAGCTCGGCGGCTTGGGCGTCGTTCGTGGGGGTGGCGGCCATCACGGGAGACCTAGTACAGGCGGGGGCGGCAGGCGAGCCGTCAGGCGCACAGCCTAACGTCCCAGGATGGATGTACGACTGCCGATCGCGGAAACGGTGCCACCCGCCGACGCGTTGATCCTGGCGATCCACGCCGGCGACGCGTTGCGGGTGCGTGAGCTGGTGGAGGCGGAGCCGCGTCGGCTGCACCATCACGTGCCGATGGGGGCGCCCGGGGTGGCGGGGGGTGAGGAACTCTGGCTGCCGCTGCACCACGCGGCGGCCCTGGGCGACGCGGCGATCGTGGCCCTGCTGCTGGAGGCGGGGGCGCACCCCGACGCCCGGACCCGCGCGGCCACGCCGGACCGCGCCCGCGCCACGGCCCTGCACTTCGCCGCCGCCGGGGGCCACGCCGCGGCCGTGGGCCTGCTGCTCGACGCCGACGCCGAGCCCAACGTCCTCGACGCTCACGGCACGACACCGCTGGCGGCCTCGGACTCGGCGGAGGTGATCGATCGTCTGCACGCGGCCGGGGCGGACCCGCGCGCGGGGGCCGCGTGACGCCTGGCCGGCGGGGTCAGCGCGCCCAGAGGTTGTATTTCAGGATGCAGTAGATCGCGCGGACGCCGTCCTTCCAGCCGATCTTCTTGCCCGCCTCGTAGCCGCGGCCGTCGTAGCTGATGGCGACCTCGTACAGCCGGACGGGCTTGCCCCGCCACGTCATGCGTGACAGCTTGGCCGTGATCTCGGGCTCGAAGCCGAAGCGGTCCTCGTGCAACTCGATCGACTGGACGAGCTCACGCTGAAAGACCTTGTAGCAGGTCTCCATGTCGGTCAGGTCGAGGTTGGTGAACATGTTGGAGAGGGTGGTCAGCCACTTGTTCATGCGTGCGTGCCAGAAGCTGAGCACGCGGTGGGAGGCGCCGCCGGCGAAGCGCGAGCCGTAGACGGCCTCGGCGCGGCCCTCAACGATCGGGCGGATCAGCTCGGGGTACTCGGCGGGGTCGTACTCGAGGTCGGCGTCCTGGATGATGACCATGTCGCCCTTGGCGGCGGCGATGCCGGTGCGGAGGGCGGCGCCCTTGCCCCGGTTCTTGGGGTGGTAGAGGCAGCGGACGCGCGGGCTCTGCTCGGCGAGCGATTCCATGACCGACCGCGAGCCGTCGGACGAGCAGTCGTCGACCAGGACGACCTCCTTGCCGATGGGCACGGCCAGCACGCGCTCGACGAGGTCGGCGAGCGTCGCCTCCTCGTTGTACACGGGGATGACGACGGTGAGCTGCGGCGCGGGGGCTGGCGTCTCGGCCATGGGCGGCGAGTATAGGGACGCGGGTCACTACCATCGGTGCATGCTTGCGACGCAGTCATCGGCGTTGGCCGACCGGGACCTGGCGGTGCTCTGGCACCCTTGTGCGCAGATGCGCGACTATCGCGACTTCCCGCCGTTGCACGTGGTGGGAGCCGAGGGGTCGCTGCTGGAGCTGGCCGACGGGGCGACGCTGCTGGACTGCTTCTCGTCGTGGTGGTGCAAGTCGTTGGGGCACCGGCACCCGGCGATCCTGGCGGGGATCGCCGAGCAGATGGAGCGGTTCGAGCACGTCGTGCTGGCGAACACGACCAACGAGCCGGTCGTGCGGCTGTGCGAGACGCTGCTGCGGCGCGCGAACGACGGGGCGGCGGCCGAGCACTTCACCAAGGTCTTCCTCGCCGACAACGGCTCGACGGCCGTCGAGGTCGCGCTGAAGATGGCGCTGCAGGCCCAGCATCAGCGCGGGCAGACGCAACGCACGCACTTCGTCGCGCTCGAGAACGCCTATCACGGCGAGACGACGGGCTGCTTGTCGGTGACCGACCTGCCGCTGTACGCCGCGCCGTACGACCCGATCCGGTTTGCGTGCACGTTCCTCGAGGGCGTGCCGTACCGCAGCGGGCCCAGCGACCCGCGTTGGCTGGACTGCTCGGACGAGTGGCCGGCGATCGAGGCCCAGCTCGCGCCGCTCGCCGACACCACCGCGGCGGTGATCGTCGAGCCGGTGATGCAGGGCGCCGGCGGGATGATCCTCTACTCGCCCGATCTGCTGAGCCGGCTGCGCGCGTGGTGCGACGCGCACGGCGTGTACCTCATCGCCGACGAGATCGCCGCGGGCACGTACCGGCTCGGCCGCTTCCTCGCCTCGACGCTCGCGTCCGATCGCCCGCTGCCCGACTTCGCCTGCCTGTCGAAGGGCCTGACCGCGGGCACGCTGCCGCTCTCGGCCGTGCTCACGACGCAGCCCATCTACGACCTCTTCGACGCGGACTACCACACGCACCGCGCGTTCATGCACTCCAACACCTACACCGGCAACGCCCTCGCCGTGGCCGCCGGCAACGCCGCGCTCCAGGCGTTCCTCGACGACGGCACCCCCGCCCGCGTCGACCGCCTGACGACCGAGCTCACCGCCCGCGTCGCCGACGTCGCCGACCGGATCAACGCCGCCAGCCTCCCGCTCACCTGCCGCAAGGTCCGCGGCCTCGGCGGCCTCGCGGCCCTCTCCCTCGCCGCCGCCGACCGCTCACCGCTCCCCGCCGAGGCTCGCACCGGCTATCAGGTCTACCGCCGCGCCGTGCCTCGCGGCGCCCTGCTCCGCCCGCTGGGCGACACGCTCTACCTGCTCCCCCCGCTCAACACGCCCGACGATCAGCTCGACCGCATGGCCGCGATCATGCACGACGCCATCCGCGACGTCGCCGGCTGACCCGCCCTTCGGGCCGCCGACACGCCACCGACGGCCCCGCCACTCTGGCAGCCCGCCCGCCGGCCCGCCCCCGCCGAGGCAGCCGCCCAACTCGCCGACACCCCTCGCTGCCCGCGTAAACCCCGCTCAACGCCGCAGCTAGCCGTCCTCGCCCGCGCCGATCGCCCGCCATCCCGGCACCGCTGTTGCATCGCTGGCACCCACTGTGGTCAACGTGCACCCGCCCCGAGCCGACACCGACGCCCCCGACACCGATCGGGCCCGCTTTCGCGTGCTGCTCACCGAGGAACGCGACCACTCCGCCGCCCACTGGTCCCGCCAGCTCCCCCGGCTCATGCGCCCCCTCGGCGTCGAGGCCATCGTTGCCGCCCACGCCCAACAGGCCCTCGACGCTCTCGACGACGGCCCGCTCGACGCCGCGGTGGTCGACCTCGCCACCCCCCGGGCCCCCGGCAAGCCCTCCCCATCCGACGACCCCGGCGGGCTCTACCTGCTCAACGCCCTCGCCCGCCACCGCACCAAGCCCCCCGTCATCGTCGTCGACTCCCGCGTCGTCACCCCCGCTCAGGTCCACCGCGCCCTGCAGCAGGCCCTGCGCCTCGGCGCCTTCTCCGTCCTTCGCCGACCCGTCGAGCTCGAGCAGCTCCTGGTCGCCATCCAGCGTCTGATCGACCGTCACTTCCAGGGCCATTGGCCCGGCGGTCGTCCCTCGTCCTCCAGTTTTCAACCCCCCTTTAGTCAGGAGCATCAGCAATGAAGGTTCGCCCCCTCGGTGACAAGATCCTCGTCCAGCGTGTCGAGGCCGAAGAGAAGACCGCCTCGGGCATCTACCTCCCCGAGTCCGCCAAAGAAAAGCCGCAACAAGCCAAGGTCCTCGCGCTCGGCGCCGGCAAAGTGCTCGACAACGGCGAGCGCGCCCCCTTCACCGTCAAGGAGGGCGACACCATCATCCTCGGCAAGTGGGGCGGCACCGAAGTCAAGGTCGAGGGCGAGGACTACATGATCATGTCCGAGGACGAGGTTCTGGCGATCGTCGGCTGACGATCGACCGAACCGCGACGCGAACGCGTCGGGTCGCGCCAGCGACCACATAGCCGCGGAGCTCGCTCCGCGTTCCCCCAACGCACCAACTAGAACACCCCCCGCATTCACGGAGAACCAGAATGCCCGCCAAGTCCATCAAGTTCGACGCCGACGCCCGCGAGGCCATCCGCCGCGGCGTCGCCAAGCTCGCCCGCGCCGTCAAGGTCACCCTCGGCCCCTCCGGCCGCGTGGTCGTCCTCGAGAAGTCCTTCGGCTCGCCCACCGTCACCAAGGACGGCGTCACCGTCGCCAAGGAGATCGAGCTCGACGACGCCCTCGAGAACATCGGCGCCCAGATGGTGAAGGAAGTCGCCTCCAAGTCCTCCAAGGACGCCGGCGACGGCACCACCACCGCCACCGTCTACGCCGAGGCCATCTTCGCCGAGGGCCTCAAGAACATCACCGCCGGCGCCAACGCCAACCAGATCAAGCGCGGCATCGACCTCGCCGTCGACGCCATCGTCGCCGAGCTCGGCAAGGCCTCCAAGAAGGTCAAGGACTCCGACGACATCACCAACGTCGCTTCCTGCTCGGCCAACCAGGACATCGAGATCGGCCAGATCATCGCTGACGCCATGGACAAGGTCGGCAAGGACGGCGTCATCACCGTCGAAGAAGGCAAGTCGCTCGACACCTACGTCGACCTCGTCGAGGGCATGCAGTTCGACAAGGGCTACCTCAGCCCGCACTTCGTCACCGACCCCGCGTCGATGGAGGCCGAGCTCGAGGACGCCTACGTCCTCATCCACGAGAAGAAGATCTCCTCGGCCAAGGACCTCGTCCCCGTGCTCGGCAAGGTCGCCGAGACCGGCAAGGCCGTCGTCATCATCGCCGAGGACATCGACGGCGAGGCCCTGGCCACCCTCGTGGTCAACAAGCTCCGCGGCGTCCTCAAGGTCGCGGCCGTCAAGGCCCCGGGCTTCGGCGACCGCCGCAAGGCCATGATGGAAGACATCGCCACCCTCACCGGCGGCCGCGCCATCATGGAAGAGCTCGGCATCGACCTCGAGAAGCTCGAGCTCTCCGACCTCGGCCGCGTCAAGAAGATCATCATCGACAAGGACTCGACCACCATCGTCGAGGGCGCCGGCAAGACGTCCGACATCAAGGGCCGCATCGAAGCCATCAAGGCCGAGATCGACCGCACCACCTCCGAGTACGACGCCGAGAAGCTCCAGGAACGTCTGGCCAAGCTCTCCGGCGGCGTGGCGCAGGTGAACGTCGGCGCTGCCACCGAGTCGGAGATGAAGGAGAAGAAGGCCCGCGTCGAGGACGCCATGCACGCCTCCCGCGCCGCGGTCCAGGAAGGCATCCTGCCCGGCGGCGGCGTCGCCGTGCTCCGCGCCCGCAAGGCCCTGGACAAGCTCGAGGCGACCGGCGACGTCAAGGTCGGCGTCGATATCGTCCGTCGGGCCGTCGCCGCCCCCGTCAAGCAGATCGCCGAGAACGCCGGCCACGACGGCTCGGTCGTCTGCAACGAGGTCGAGCACGGCAAGGGCGACGCCTTCGGCTTCAACGCCCTCACCGGCGACTACGGCGACATGCTCAAGATGGGCGTCCTCGTCCCCACCAAGGTCGAGCGCATCGCCCTGCAGAACGCCGCCTCCATCGCCGGCCTCCTGCTCACCACCGACGCCGTGATCACCGAGATCAAGGACAAGAAAAAGCCCGCCGGCGGCGGCATGGACGACATGGATATGGACTACTAAGTCCACGTCCCTCAAAACCCGTCACCCTCCCCTTAGCCCCGGCTTCCAGCCGGGGTTTTTCTTTACACTCGCCGCGTGGCCAAACACGAGAAAACGCTCACCGCCGTGCTCTCCGGCCGGCAGGACCAAAACGTCCGGTTCGCCGACCTCTGCGGCCTGCTCCTCGCCCTCGGGTTCGACGAACGCACCAAGGGCAGCCACCACATCTTCACCCGCGACGGCGTCGAAGAGATCGTCAACCTCCAGCCCCTGCCCGGCGGCAAGGCCAAGCCCTATCAAGTCAAGCAAGCCAGGGGTATCATCACCAAGTACGGCCTCGGACTGGACCCATGAAATACGAAGTCATCATCTACTGGAGCGAGGACGACCAGGCCTTCATCGCCGAGGTCCCCGAACTGCCCGGCTGCATGGCCGACGGCCCCACCAAGGCCGCCGCCCTCGCCGCCGCCGACGCCGTCGCCCAGCAGTGGATTGATACCGCCAACGAACTCGGCCGGCCAATCCCCGAGCCAAAGGGGCGGCTGACTTTCGCATAGACCTGTCGCATAACAATTGCTGATGTCAGACAACCTGCCCAACGATGATTATGACGTTCTCGACTTGTCGCCAGAAGCCTTGGTGAAAACCTTCGGGTCAGTTCCTTTTACTACATGGATCAAAGCTACTTATCATCTCGGTAATAATATACGCATTAAAGAATACGAAGATGTTCTGATTCGACAAACCAAAGATCTAATGGATTGTCTAGGCAGTCCTGTTTTTAATAAAGCATCTCCAACTGGCTGCGTCGCAAATGGGCGAGTTAAATCTGCATCTTTGTTGTTTGACAGAGTGGCAGTGCCAGTACATACGCTGCATGGTATGTATCTGAAAGGCGATTTCGATTCTGCTTCAATGCAAGGGGTCGTCTTTGTTGATCGAGAAGCAATGATTAGTTCATTCAAGTCGCTCGCGCTAGCTATATTATTCTTCGATGATTTATGCAGCCGCTTTCCGGACCCAATTAGCGACCTCGAATTGCCCTTCGAATACCATGCTTACGATAGCGAATTATATGAATTAATGTGTATGTACTCAGCCTCAAGCGGTACATCGAAGACTCTGGATGCCGATACATACCCAAAGCTGCTGTCAATAGTATCTTCTTGTAGTTACTTTGAGGAACTCAGGCGTAGTCGTGGTGATGTAGTCTTTATGCTTCGCAGCCGGCGCGCAAGAGAGATTTTATTTGATGATTTGGATGAGACTGATAATTCTCGTTTTGCACTTTTCTCTGCATCTTTATCTAGAATTCCAGTCGTAGCTGACGACAATTTAAGCTGGGAACAAGTGAGAGAGTTCCGCGCGGACGCTGAAAACCGTAGGAAATACGTAGATTTCATTCACTGGATATATTCGATTGCCACGGCTCGCGACGAAGTTGAAGCGTCGGCAATGATTCAGAAGAAGCTGGAAGGTTATAGTGATGCTTTAAAAAAATATGGAATTGAAACGACGAATGGCATCCTAAGCTCAGTAATAAGCCCGAGCGCGGTCATTCCTGCTGCTGGAGGCACAGTGGCAGGGCTGCCATTGAGCTCGCCGGATCACCCACTTGCTGCAATTTTCCTTGGAGGAGCATCGTATCTGGGTGGCGTGGCTTTCAACCTTTTTAAGATTAGAAGCAGGTTTATGAGAACAAGATTCGTTGAGAACTCTGAGATTGCATATCTTCAAGAAGCTACGAGCTTAGCCGGTGATTCGATTATATCAATTTCAAATAAAACATAGATCGACAGGTCGGAAATGTCGAAAAAGGGGGTCGGAAGTCTTTTTGACTCGGCGTGCTGTCTTCGCGACCTTGTTGAGTGAACCCCGGGACACGCCGTGTCTCGGCTACGGGTGGGGGGTGGCTTAACCGGCGTTGCGTTCGCGTTCGGCGGGGTCTTGGTGGTAGTAGTCGCGGAGGAGGCCGTATAGGTCGGGGAGGTGGCGTTGCATGGCGCGGGGTTTTTCGAAGAAGGCTTCGGTGGCGCAGGCGAAGAACTCGGCGGGGTTGGTGGCGCCGTACTGGTCGATGACGGCGCGGGACCGGCCGCGGGCGTGGACGAGGTCGTCGTAGTTGTCGGTCATGACGTCGACCCAGCGGGTGAACTGGTCGTGGGTGGCGAGCTCGGGGGTGCCGTCGGCGACGTGGTCGTTGAAGTCCAGGGCGTGGGCGAACTCGTGGAGGACGACGTTGCGGCCGTCGTTGTGGTGGTGGGCGCCGGCGGCGACGGCGTCGTAGCAGAGGACGATGGGCCCGCCGGGCGAGGCGGCGCCGGCGATGGCGGCCGAGGACTGCAGGCCGCCGAGCGTGCCGTCGTGGACTTCGGTGCGGCGGGTGTCGGGGTAGACGAAGATCGACCCGACGCGGCGGTAGTAGTCGTGCCGGGGCAGGTGCAGGAGGAGCAGGCAGGCCTGGGCGGCGATGGCGAGCTCGATGCGCTGCGTCATCTCGAACCCGTCGCGGCCCTCGAAGTACTTCTCGTCGACGAAGACGCGGGCGAGGTCGAGCAGGCGGTGCTGGTCGTCGGGCGCGAGGCGCGGGTAGAAGGCGATGTCCTCGCGGAGCCAGCCGTCCCAGGCGGGGGGCGTGGGTGTGGCGAGGAGGCGGTTGCGTCGGCGGTTCTTCCACCAGCGGAGGAGCATCGAGGGAGGGTAGCGGGGTTGTGCGCGGGAGTAGCCGGGTTGCGGCGCAGCCCGGGGTGGGTGGTGGGCATGGATGAGGAGCCGGTCGGTGAACCCCGGGACGCGCCGTGTCCCGGCTGCGGTGGGTGGGGAGGAGGCGTTCGCGACCGTTACCATTGGTCACTATGTGGCGGAAGTGGCGGCGATCGACGTGGGGGGTGGTGCTGGACTACGTGGCGATCGTGCTGGCGGGGCTGTTGTATGCGGTGGCGTTGAACTACTTCGTGCTGCCGTCGCGGGTGGTGCTGACGGGGTCGGAGGGGATCGCGGCGGCGTTGTCGTACTACTACGAGAGCGGGCTCTTGTTCGTGGTGCTGTACCTGGTGTTCCAGTCGGTGCTGCTGGCGTTTGCGTGGTGGCGGGTGAGCCGGGTGTTTGCGCTGCGGTCGGGGATCGTGGTGGCGGTGGTGGCGTTGAGCCTGCTGCTGCTGCCGGACATGCGGTTCGCGAGCCCGGAGTCGGAGGGCGAGCGGATCATCCTGGTGATCTTCGGGGGGTTGCTGGCGGGGGTGGCGAAGGCGCTGGCGTTTATCCATCGCGGCAGCACGGGCGACGAGGACGTGCCGGCGGCGTACTTCGCGATGCGCTACCTCAAGCCGGTGGGGTCGATCGCGATCATCGCGGCGACCATCTCAACGGCGTTCGGGCTGTTCATGGAGGGGCTGAAGACCGGCGAGTTCGAGCAGGTCGTCAACACGCTGATGTACACGGGGATCTACATCTTCGTGAGCGCCCACACGCTGAACATCCTGTACCGCAAGTTCCAGCTGACGATGATCTGCGTGATCACGCAGGTGCCCGACAAGGTCGGCGCGGCGATCCGCGGGACGTCCGAGCACCGGTCGTACGTGGTGCAGGAAGGCATCGGGGGTCACTCGAAGCAGGGGTATCGGCTGGTGCAGACGATCGTGACGCACGAGGAGCTGCCGGACATGCTGACGGCGATCGAGCGGGCGGCACCGGGCGCGTTTTTCTATTACCACGACGTGGAGGGGACGTCGAAGCGGTACTACATCGCGCCGATCGGGTAGGAGCGTGCGGGTGCGGAACCCCGGGACGCGTGGCGTCCCGGCTACTGGAGCGAGGGGTAGGGCGATTGTTTAGCGAGCCAGTCGCGGAGCTGGGCGTCGGAGCGTTGGGGGCGGCCGTTGAGGACGTCGTCGAAGCCGAGGCGCCAGGCGTCGCCCTCGAGGCCGCCGACGTCGCCGAGGGCGGTGCCGTGGCGCCGCCCGGCGTTGAAGAAGGTGCCGTCGTCGCGGCCGCGTTGGTAGGCGTCTTGGGTGATGGCCCAGGCCTGCTCGGGGGTGAGGTCGACGGCGCGGGGTGGGCCGTTGCAGGCAGAGACTGTCACGACAACAGCGGTGAGCAGAGCGATCGCGAGAGAGGCTCGGGGATGTCGCATGGCTCAGCCTAGCACGGCTTGCGTCATTTTCTGCCTGTCGTGTCGATCGCTTTGCAAGCGACGATCTCGTCGCGCTGCCGTCCGCTTCGTCTCAACGAGAACCCCGCCCATGCCTATTACCGCTAGGCATGGGTGGGGTCGAGGCGGATGGAAGAGATAACCGGCGATCGTTCACGCAAGACGTTTTAGGATGCTTGCGCGCGCCGGGTTAGCCGTTCGAGCGTGAGTAGGAAACCCTCGTGAGCCGGCCCGTCCCCCATTGGCAGGGCACGCGTCGGGCGGCGAGATCGAGGCGGACCGCCGATGGGGACGCCCCCGGCGCACGACGCCGGCCGGGCGGCCGATGACGGTTGCGGGCGACCCTGCCCCACCCCGCGAGTGACGCGTGAGCTAGTGACGGCGTGGCCTTGGGGTTGGCGTCGTTTAGGCCGCGCCGCCCCTCCCCTCGGCGTGTCGCGTGGCACGGGTCCCGAGCCGTCGAACATCGGCGAAGCGGCGCGGGCGTCACGCGGGGCTCGTTGACAACCGGGTCGGGCGAGGCGGCGACGAGGGGTGCGATGCGCGCACCGTGTGGCTGACTCGCGAGCGTTTGCCGTGGCCTGGAGAAGTCAGCGATACAGCGTCGGCTTGGCGGGCTTGTAGCTGGGGGGCTCGACGGGCTTTTCGCGCAGCGCGTTGAAGCTGCCATAGGCGAGCACGGCCCCGACGACCAGGAAGCCGACCGGGCAGAGGAGCGCGAGGGGATTTGGGCCGCCGCCGGACGAGGCGTTGATGAAGGCGGGGGCCATCATGAGCGTGACGATCAGGCCGGGCGCGGCGAAGAGCACGCCGAGCACGAGCACGACGATGGCCACGGGCTTGGACGTCGGCGGGCGGTACTGCTGGCCGCAGGTGTCGCACTGCCTGGGCTTGACCAGGGTCAGCCCCTTGGCCTTGAGCTTGGTGAACCCGTCGTAGCCGCAAGCGGGGCACAGCCGGCAGACGGTGTTCGGGTCGAGGTGGTTCATGCGAGCTCCCGGAGCGTGAGTCGAGTCGTGGTTGGACTGTACCACCGTGGGGCGTGAACACATCCGAGGATGTCGCGAGAAGCGGTCGCGCGACGGTTGGTGGCGACGCTGGACACGCCCGGCAAGGTGATCGAGCTTTGCCTGGACCGGCGGTGTGGTCTTAAGCTCTCGCCATGAAGAACACTCCGATGAAGTTCTGGGACGGCGTTGCCGCGGAGTACGACGCGGGGGTGGTGAAGGGACCGAACTACGCGGCGCGGCTGGATCGGGCGGCGGGTTGGCTGGGGGCTGACGCCAACGTGCTGGACGTGGGGTGCGCGGGCGGGCACATCACGATCGACCTGGCGTCGCGCGTCGGGCGGATTCACGGCATCGACCTCTCGCCCAAGCTGATCGCGATCGCGGAGCGGCGGGCGGCGTCGCAGGGCGTTGAGAACGCGACGTTCGCGGCAACCACCGCGGATGACCCGGGCTTGGTCGAGGGCGGCTACGACGGGATCACGGCGTACAGCGTCTTGCATCTCGTGGACGACGCGGCGGCGACACTGAAACGGTCCCACGCATTGCTGCGGCCGGGCGGGGCGCTGATTGCCGAGGTGCCGTGCCGGGAGGACATCCCTTGGTACTTTCGGCTGATCATTCCGGCGATGACGCTTATTGGTAAGGCACCGGTCGTCTGGCTTTACCCGCAGGCCGAGTACGAGGCGATGTTCCGCGCGGCGGGGTTCACGATCGAGGAGATCGAGGTCTACAACCCCAAGTCACACAGCCGATCGGTGCTGGCGCGTAAGGCGGGTTGAACCAGGTCACCCAACGCGCGGCGAGCGTCGCCGCAGGACGCAGACGAAGCCGGCTAAGAAGAGGCCGGCGGCCGTGGGCGTGGGGATGACCTTGCCGTTGTCGTCGGGCGGTGTGCCGGGGTCGCCGGGGTCGTCGACGCTGGTGAGGAACGAGGCGGCGTAATCGGGGTTGACGTTGTCGAGGCCGACGATGGGGGTCGGGCCATTGGGCCCGGCGATGAGGAGCTGAACGTCGGGAATGGGCGGTGTGTCGGCCAAGCTAGAGAACGAGAGCGCGGCGGGGGCGACGACGGCGTCGGGGAGCGATGCCTCGGCGCCGTAGACGCCGACGATCTCGGCGAAGGAGCTGATCTCGGGGTTGATGCCGCCGCCGAGTTCGGTGCCGATGACGTCGCCGAAGGCGTCGGCGGCGATGGCGATGCCGTAGTCGATGGTCGCGCCGACGGAGGTGGAGAGGGTGAACTCGGCGAAGGCGGGGCCGGCGAAGAGGCCTTCGGTGATGTCGAGGCCGAACTCGGTCTGGAAGTTGCGCTGGTTGTCGTTGGAGGGCATGAAGAACGAGCCGTCCATGCCGGCGTTGCCGGTGAACTGCGCGGAGAGGCGGAAGGCAGTGTTGGTGTTGTTGACCAGGCCCTTGGTGTCGATGGTGTGGTTGGCGGCCCAGGCGATGGCGATGCCGAACGTTACGTCGACGGGCGTGCCGTCGGGCAGGGTGGAGGAGCTGACGGTGGCGGTGTCGCCGAGGTTCATGCGGCTGCCGCCGAAGACGAACCAGCTGCGCGGGTCGTCGTTGCGGTCCGAGGTGGACGATTGGGCGGCGCGGGCGGTGAGGACGCCGGCCGGTTGATTGACGGTGGCGATCGCCTCGATGTCGATGGTGCTGGCGGGGGGCGGATTGATCTTGGGCCGCGAGACCGAGGCGAGGCCGGTGCTGCCGACGGGGTCGAGAAAGCCGGTGTTTGCGTCGGAGTCGGAGGTGGTGTTGCCCGAGCCGTATTCGGCATTGGCCACGCCGCTGCGGAAGGGGTCGGCGGCGTGGGCGGTGGTGGCGATCAGCGCCAAGCCGGCCACGAGAAGCGTCAACCGGCGCGCGGTGTTCGATTTTCGCATTTCCCTCTCTCCTGATTCCGGTTTTTCCTGTGCCTCGCAGATTAACCCAGGCGATAAGGCTTGCCCAGAGCGCCATGCGTGAATGGAGCCCTCGGCGGGGTTTACGAGAAAGTCGGATCAGTTTTGCAAATCAGTCGCATCCTCTCGGCTGGTGAATTGCCGGAAGTGCTTGTGATGTATGAGATTGCAAGACGTTCTCACTTGTTCAAAACGGCTGAATCGGCTTGTTTATCGAGGGCGATTACGCCAATAATAAGGGCGAGGTTTGGAATGATTCCAACCTTCGGCACGCACCCAACGTCCCCCAGGCTTCGTGAAAGGAACTCCGATGACAACGACTCTCCACAACGGACAGTGCGGCCTGTGCACGCACTTCGGCGAGCACCACTCCAGCAATGAGCTCGTGCAGATCCGCACCAGCAAGCAGGCCCCGGCCGAGATGACCGACGAGTGCGGGCATCCCAAGCTGGCCAACCTGCACCTGATGGTGACGCCGATCAGCGGCTGCGACGGCTTCGAGGCCGCGGCGGCCTGAGCGATCTCGCCAACTCGATGACCGATTCAGCGCACGGCTTCGGCCGTGCGTTTTTCGTAGGTTGGGTGGATGCGCATTCGGGTTCTTGCGATCGGCACCCGCGGCGACGTCCAGCCGTATGTCGCGCTATCGAAGGCGTTGATCGCGCGGGGGCACGACGTGCGGATCGGCGGGCCGGACAACTTTGCCTCCTGGGTTGAGGGGCATGGGGTGGGGTATGTGCCGCTGGGCTTTGACATGCAGGTCTTGTTGGATCACCCGCTGGTCAAGCGGTTGATGTCGGGCAATCCGTTCGTGATCCCCGGGTTGATCCGGCGGGTCATGCTGCCAATGTTGCGGACGTCGTTCGACAAAATGTGGGAGGCGGCTCGCGACGCAGAGGTGATTGTCTATCACCCCAAGGCGACGACGGCGATGGACATCGCGGAGGCCACAGGGGCGGTGGCGATCTGCGCGTCGCCGATTCCCCTGTATCCGACCGGCGACTTTCTCATGCCTGTCTTTCCGGGAAACCTCGGTCGGCCGCTGAATCGGCTGAGCTATCGCTTCATGAGCTTCTCGAGGGCGCCGTTTCGCGCGATGATCAATCGGTGGCGGCGGGAGGTATTGGGGCTGAGCACGAAGTCGCCGTGGATTGCGCCGCTGGGCTGGACCCATCGCGGGATGGGGATGCGGCTGTGCTGCGTGTCGCCTTCGGTCATGCCCGAGCCAGGCGACTGGGACGATCAGACGCACATGACGGGGTATTGGTTTCTCGATGAGGCGGAGGCGTGGGAGCCGGACGCCGAGCTGGCTGCATTTCTTGAGGCGGGCGAGCGGCCGGTGTACATCGGTTTCGGGTCGATGACCGACCGCAGCCCGGAGCGCATCACGCGCGAGGTTATCGATGGCGTTCAGCGGGCCGGGGTTCGGGCGATCCTGGCCAAGGGCTGGGGCGCACTGGACCCGAAAGGCTTGCCCGATGGCATGTATGCCATCGACCATGCGCCGCACGCCGCGCTGTTCCAGCGGGTGAGCGCGGTGGTGCACCACGGCGGTGCGGGGACGACGGCGGCGGGTCTACGCGCTTGCCAGCCGACGCTGATCTGTCCGCAAGTTCTTGATCAACCGTTCTGGGGGCGGCGGGTGCACGCGTTGGGGTGCGGGCCGGAGGCGATGCCGCTCCGTCGTCTGCGAGCCGATCGGTTTGCGGCCGCGCTATCGCAGCTCACCGGGGAGAAGCGCTATCGCGAGCGTGCCGAGGAAGTCGGCGAGGCGATCCGCGGAGAAGACGGGGTGTCGCGGGCGGTCGCGTTGATCGAGGGAAGCACGGCGGCCGCGTAGTCACGCAACCGGATGCGTGACCGACCAGGCGTGGGTGAGCACGATCGCGGCGGCGTTGGCGAGGTTGTACGAGCGGACGGTGCCCAGGGTGCCGTCCGACTGCGTGGTGCCGGGCATGGGGAGGGCGATGCGGGTGTTGGGGTAGCGGTTGTGCAGCCAGTCGGGCAGGCCGGTGTTTTCGTTGCCCAGAATTAGGGCGTCATCGGGGCGGTAGGCGGGCCGATCGTATCGGTCGGAGCCGTGCTTGGTGACGAGATAGGGGTCGCGCGGGCGTTGATCGAGCCAGTCGCGGAAGGCGGCTTCGGTGTGGACCGTGAGTTGGAGGTGGGGCCAGTAGTCCAGGCCGGCGCGGCGGACTGCCTTCTCGTCGAGGTCGAACATGGGGTCGACGAGGTGGAGGTGGGCGCCCATGCCGACGCACTGGCGGGCGGTGGTGCCGGTGTTCTGCGGGATAGCGGGGCGGTAGAGGACGAGGTGCAGCACGGCGGCGGATTAGTTGGTGATCGATCGGCAGATCAGCACGGCGTCCGCTTCGCCGCGCCAGGGGGAGACGAAGTAGGGCGGTGTGCTGGGCGTGATGTCGGAGTACGCGCCGGTCAGCGTGTTGAACCACTGGCTGGTCAGGTGGTCGGGCCACCGCCAGCTCGACAGTTTCTCATTTTCCTTGGGCAGGTAGTAGAGCCAGGTGTCGCGGCCGTCGTGCATGCAGTACCCGCTGAAGTTCTTCTCGGGCAGCGGGCTGAACTCGGCGAACGGGAAGCGGTGGAAGAAGTCGGCGAGGTGGCGATACCACGCGTACATCGGGCGCGGCCAGTCGTCGGGCTGGTCGAACGGGTCGTGGATCACGACGTTCCACGCGGCCGCCTGCCAGTAGTAAGTCGAGTACGCCCCGGCGAAGTGCAAGAGCCAGTTGCGGCGGAGGCAGACCTCGGGGTCGGTGTAGTCGCCGGTGAAGACGACGTAGGGCGACCGCTCGTAGCCACCGTGTTCGATGTTGAAGACGGGCAATCGCGGGAACTTCTCCAGGACGCGCAGCGTGTCGGTGTAGAGCGTGCTGCTCCAGTTCTGCCAGGAGATGAAATCCACGGCGTCGGGATTCCGTTCGCAGAACCCGCCGTCGTGCACGGTGACGAGACGGCCGTAGGCGTCGAGGCGGCGGACGCGATCGATGCGCTCGAGCGCATAGGCCTCGCTGCAACGCGGGTTGTTCAAGGCCTCCTTGGACACGTTCCAGACGACGTTGGGGAACGCCTGGTACCGCTTGATGATGTAGTCGAAATAGCGGTTGTCGGCGTCGCTGTCGGCGTCGGGCCAGTTCACGCGTTTGTTCCAGACATAGATCATGAGGTGAGCGGTGAGGCCCAGCTCGTTCATGATCTCGACGATGCGGTCGAATCGCTGGAAGAAGGTGACGTTGAGGTTGGCGAAGTCGGGGTCGGCGTTGGTCCCGAGGAACGGGTAGATTCGATCGAGGCTTCCGTACTCGTGCTCGGGGTGGTCTGCGAGCTTGGGGTCCTTGTCCCATTCGACGTCGTAGGAGTAGACCGTTGTGACGACGTGGTTGATGCCGTGCTCGGCGAGGGGGTCGAGCAGCTCGCGGGTCTTGGGTACGTCGTCCGGGTTGTCGTAGTCGAGGGCGAACAGCCAGTCGGCCTCGTAGGCGAGCAGCATGCAGGGTGTGCCGTCCTCGTAGGCGAAGTGCTGGGGTCGGTCGGGGTCGATGCCCAGGGCGCCGTGCTGGTTGGGCCGGGTCGATGGCGTTGCCGTGAGTTGGCCGGTGCGGCCGTTCAGCGAGGCGAGGTCGGACCGTGTTGTGTAAGTCCAGTCGCCGGTCTTCGGCGGGGAGAAGCGGATCACCCATCGCGCATCGCCGTCGTAGAAACCGGGCACGGTGAGTTCGTCGCCGCCGTCCGAGGTGAACGTTGCGCTGAACTCGATGTCGAACGGTTGTGCCGCGGGCTGGTCGGCGTCGAACGGGAGGTCCACGACTTGCCACTGCTTGACGTTCACGGATCGGTCCTGTTCGGTGATGACGCTGGGTGGTTGTCGTGTTGTCGCGATCGCTTGAGGTTCACGCCCGGTCGGGCATGTAGCGGGTGTTGTAGATGCCGCCGGGGTTGAGGTGCTTGGGCATGTCGTCAAGCACGCGGCCCTGGCAGGCGGCGCGCTGGTCGGCGATGACGCCCGACTCGATCAGGTCCGACTCCGATCGCCGACCGAGGTCATCGATCCCGTCCTGCCAATCCACGACGGCCTGGCGCAGCCGGGCGAGTGTGTCTGCCTGGGCGGGGTTGGCGGCGAGGTTGTTTATGCAATGCGGGTCGGCGGCGGCGTCGTAGAGCTCTTCGACAGGCTTCTCGGTGGCCATCCATAAGGATTGAGGCTCGTCGAGCCGGCCGGCGGCGTGGAGCTCGCGGACGTTGCGGGTGACCGGCGAGACCTCCATGTAGAGGTTGCGCTGGGCGTAAGGGATATCGGGGCAGTCGTTGCGTGTGTATAGGAAGCGTCGGTCTCGGGCGGCGCGGACGCGGTCGTCGGCGGCGTCCATGCGGGCCCGCCCGGCGAAGACGCAATCGGGTTCGGGCTGTGTGTCGGGTCCGAGGAAGACGCGGCCGTCGTACCGGTCGGGGATGGATAGGCCGGCGAGTGCATGGAGGGTCGGGGCGAGGTCGACCCAGGAGACGAGGTCGTCTCGGACGGATCCGGCGGGGGCCAGGCCGGTGTGCTCGGGTGCGCGGACGATGAGGGGCATGTGGATGCCGGCTTCGTAGCACCAGCGTTTCTCGCGGACGAGGCCTCGGCCGTGGTCGGAGAGGTAGATGACGACGGTGTTGTCGGCCAGGCCGGTGGCGTCGAGCGCGTCGAGGAGGCGGCCGAAATAGGCGTCCTGATCGGCGAGGGCGCGGTAATAGCGGAAGAGGGCGGCGCGAACGGTGAGTGTGTCGGGGAGGTAGGGCGGGACCGGGATGCGGGCGAGGGTGTCGTCCGTGATGCCGGGGATGCCGGGCTCGGGGATGGGGCCGTTGTTGTCGCCATCCGCGCCGGGCTCGCCGTACTTGGTCCCGGGAGGCCACATGCCGGACTCGTGGGTGGGCGAGAAGTTGTAGTAGAAGAAGAAGGGCTTGTCGGGGAGCTGGCCTTGCTCGAGCTGAGCGAGCCAGTCGGTGCGTTCGGTGGCGAAGTCGCCGAGTTCGGCGAAGTTGAAGTCGGTCTTGTTGGACCAGTTGACGGTGTATCCGGCATCGATGAGCTCGTGGGTGAAGAGACGGGGGGGCGAAGTGACGAGGCAGCGGTGGAGGTGAGCGCCGTAGCGGAACTGGAACTGGCCGCTCACCATCGCCGATCGGGAGGGGGAGCAGACCGGGGCCGTGGAGAAGGCGTTGGTGAAGCGGGTGCCCTGCGCGGCGAGTCGGTCGAGGTGGGGCGTGTGAGCGAAGGGGTCGCCGTAGCAGCCTTGGTGTCGGCCGGTGTCTTCGCCTTGGAGGAGTATGAAATTGAGTGGTTGGTCGGGCATGTTGAGTGGTGAGTGGTGATGCTGGGTTAAGCGGGTTGGGCAAGGCCGAGGCGTTCGTACTGCTCGGCGGGGGCGTCGCACTCGGCCATGAGCGTGACGAGGTGGTTGGTCATGCGCGACTCGATGGTGGCGTCGTTGATCGGTGACTCTTGGGCGGGGTCGGTGTGGGTGTCGTAGAGCAGGGTGCCGTAGTTTGCTTGGGCGGCGTGATGGCGTGTGGCACCGTGGCCATCGTCGGCGGGGATGCGCATGACGCCACAGCCCTTGGTGAAGTCGAAGGGTTGGTGCCAGGTGACGCGGTTGTGCTGGAGCTCGGCGGGGTCGATGAGGTGCTTCATGCGCGTGGGCATGAGGGTGAAGTCGCTCAGCGGGCGGTTGGCGGCGGGGTCGGCGGCGGCGCGCATGTAGACGTGCCGGCCGTCGGTGACATTGACGTGCCCGCCGTGTCCGCCGAAGGGGCCGGCTTCACGCACGGGCGTGTCGTCGGCGATGGTCAGCTCGAGGTCGCGGCCGAGCATATCCGGCGTGGTCTCCAGGCCGAAGAAATGCAGCAGCGTTGGCGCCAGATCGATCGCCGGCTGCACGAGCGAGCTCCGCCGCTGGCCCGCGGCCTCGGGGTAGCGCGGGTCGTGTACGAAGAAGGGCGTCTTGGCGAGGACGTCCCACCAGGGCATGTTCATCTTCGCCCACCAGTCCTGCTCGCCGAGCGTGAAGCCGTGGTCCGTCCAGACGACGAGCATGGTGTCGTCCCACAGGCCGTGGCGGTCGAACGCGTCGAGCACGTCGCCGAGCCGGGCGTCGCACATCGACACGAGCGCGGCGTACTGCGTGCGCAGGTGCCTGACGACCTCGGGCTTCTCGTCGGGGTAGACCTTCCGATACTCGGGCCAGTCCATGTGCCGGCCGTCGATCGACGCCCAGCGGTCGTGGTGCTCGGCGTACAGGTCCTTGAACTCACGCGTCGTGTGGAACGGCTCGTGGGGATCGAACGTCTCGAGCTGCAGCATCCACCGGTCGGCGTCGGCGTTGCGCTCGATGAAGTCGAGCCCGGCGTTGAACGTCCGCGTCTGCGGCAGGTCGGCGAGCGAGCGCATGAACTTGCGGTTGATGCGGTCCTGGTAGTCGATGCCGGGGTTGGCGAGGTTGTCGGGCATCCCGGCGTTGCGGCTGTGGGCCATCGGGTGAGCCGGCTCCGGGGCGACCTGGCCGATCCACGGGTCGCCCTCCTGGCCGCGGTGGTGCTGCCAGGTCGAGTAGCGGTTGTGGTACGTGCAGCCGCCGTCTTCCCAGTAGTGCTGGTGGTCGGAGATCAGAGCGGTGTGGACGCCGGCCCGCTTGAGCATCTCCGGCATCGAGTCGTCGAACGGTTCGATCGGCCCCCACGAGCGATGCAGGAAGTTCGGCCGACCGGTGTGCAGGTCTCGCCGGCAGGGCATGCAGGGCATGGAGCAGACGTAGCTGGTGTCGAAGGTCGCGGCACGCTTGGCGAGGCGGTCGAAGTTGGGCGTCTTGACCCACGACCAGGCCTCGTCGCCGTAGGGAGAGAGGGCGTGGCGGTTAAGCGAGTCGTACATCACCATCACGCAGCGCATCGAGAGTCTCTTGATTCGGGGAGTCGGGGGCGGGGCAGCTCGCGCCGGCCTCAGGTGGCGAAGCCAATGCGGAACGCATACGCCCCGGCTTGGTTCGGTTGCTCGTGCTGGGTTTCGATCGCGAGGGACCGGTCGGTCTGTCGCCACTCAACCGGGCGGGACCCGCCGAGGAAATCGACCGAGGTCACGGGGCGGGATTCGTGCGGGTTGTTGAGGCGGAGCGACTCGACGTGGAAGACGCCGTCGTCTGGCCAGGCGAGCGCGATGGCGTACAGGAGGCGGTCCTTGGCGGTGAAGCGGATGTCCCGCGCATCGGGCTCGGCGTCGAAGTACTCGGTGTGGTGGTTGTGCTTGAACTTGTGTTCGGGCAGTTTCTCGGTGCCGTAGGTGGTCGGGCCCTCGCCAAAGATCTTCCACGGGCGCGTGCCATAGATCGCCTCGCCGTTGACCTCCAGCCATCGGCCGAAGTCGCGGAGGATGCGGGCCTCGTCTTCGCCGATGGTGCCGTCCGCCTTGGGGCCGATGGACAGCAGCAGGTTGCCGTTCTTGCTGACGATGTCGACGAACTCGCCGATGAGGAAGGCCGAGGACTTGTAGTTCTCGTTGACGATGTAGGTCCACGAGACTTTGCCGACGGCGGTGTCGGTCTGCCACGGGTTCGGGCTGCTTTCGGTGAGGCGACCTCGCTCGATGTCGAGGACGATCAGGTCCTCGGGGAACGAGTCGAAGTTCATGTTCTTGTCTTGGAACACGACCTCTTTGCCCCACTCCAGGCCCTTGTTGTAGTAGTAGGCCAGGATCTTCTTGTGGACGGGCGCGAAGCCGGGTTTGTCCAGGCCGAAGTCGAACCAGAGGATGTCCGGCTCGTACTGCTCGACGATGTCGGTCGTGCGGTCCCACCAGTGGTCGAGGAACTCCTGCGTCGGCGGGTCATCTTTCTCGCACGGCTTGCCGTAGAGGTCGTAGAACTCGGGGTCGTTGGTGTCGAAGGTCGGGTCCCACTTAGGGTAGAACTCGCGGTTGAGCGCGTAGTGGGATGACAGGCCGACCTTGAGATCGTGCGTGCGGGCCTCGTCGACGAGCAGGCGCATGACGTCGCGTTTCGGGCCGATGTCGCAGACGTTCCAGCGGGTGTGCTTGGAGGCGTACATCGCGTAGCCGTCGTGCATCTCGGCGACGGGGACGATGTAGCGGGCGCCGGATTCCTTGAACAGGGCGACCCACGCCTGCGGGTCGTAGTGCTCCATCGTGAATCGCGGGAAGAAGTCCTTGTAGCCGAACTTGGATTGGTGGCCGAAGTGCTTCTCGTGGTACTCGCGGACCTTGAGCCCGGCGGGGGCGTAGTCTTTGGTGTACATCCATGCGCCGTACTTGTCGTCGCCGACGGCCTGCACGCAGGCGGGCCCCCAGAAGACGAAGATGCCGAACTTGCCGTCGCGGAACCAGTCGGGGCAGCGGTAGCGGCTGCGGATCGAGTCCCAATCGGGCTCGTAGCGGAACGTGGGTTGGCTGGCCTGAGCATGGCCGAGCGGGTGTGTCGCCGACCTGCGGGATGTCGGCGTCGGTTGCTGCGATTCAGGGTTCATACGGGTGGTCGTCTGCGTGGTGGGCGAGGAGGATCGCGAGTCGAGGGTTGTGATATTAATGAGACGTAGCGAAGACGTGGCGGATGGAGCAAGCGATTGGCTGACTTAATGAAACAACTCGATCGATGGATGGCGTGGACGGTGGTGACGGCCGGGGGGACTCGGGATCGACTGGCGATGGCGGTCGCGCCAGAGCTTGACCCGGAGGTGGATCGACTGGCGGTGTTGGATGACCGGATGCGCGGCGTTCTGGCTGAGTTGGGCCGCCCTGGAGACGACGATACTGATTGGGTGGGGGCAGAGCGGTCCTCGCCTGAGTTGACTGCGCCATTGCCGCTGGGTGTTAACCGCGGTGATCGCCGGGCGCTGTATGTGCTGGCTCGCGCACTTCGGCCGACCCGCGTGCTCGAGGTCGGTACGCTCGTGGGTGCCTCGACAGCTCATCTTGCGCTGGCGATGCATCGACACGCTCTGCCCGGAGAGACGATGCGACTGGTGACGCTGGACGTGATCGATGTCAACGATCCGCGGGGTGGGCCTTGGCGGAGGCTGGGGCTGGGTAAGACGCCGCGCGAGCTCATCTGCGATGACCTGAACATGGGCGCGACAGTTGAGTTCGTCAGGGAACGCGCGGCCGACTATCTCCGCCAAACATCCGAGCGATTTGACCTGATTTTCCTTGACGGTGATCACCGCGCACGAGCCGTATACGACGAGTTCGCTTTAGCGACGCGCTGCCTTAACGCGGGTGGCGTGATCGTGCTGCACGACTATTTCCCAGACGGTCGGCGGCTATGGCCGTCCCGTCCTGCCATCGCCGGCCCGTTCTTGGGGATGCGCCCGCATCTCGCTCGTCACCCTGAACTGGTTGTGAGTCCTCTGGGCAGGCTGGGGTGGGAGACCAAGCTCGGGTCCAATGTGACCAGCCTGGCGTTAGCTCTGCGGTCGGGCGATGTCAGCGCGCAGGGAGATTAGTTCATCTTTGCTGCATGATCGGTCTCACAAGCAGTTTTCGAAGTACCGCGAGCAGCGTATCTCGCGCCGTGAGGTAGTTGGCCGGGGGTCTGTAGTAGAGGGTGGTGTCGTCGAGGACGGTGGCGCGGCCGGGGGCGTCGGTGAAGCGGGGGGCGAGGTTGGTGGTGGCGTTCTTGTTGTCGGTGGTGAAGATGAGGTCGGGGCCGTCGAGCTTGAGGGTGCGGACGCCGAGGTGGGCGGCGGCGACGCGGAGTTCGGAGAGGTCGATGAGGGCGCGGGTCTTGTCGGGGAGCTCGCCGAAGGCGTCGGCGAGGTCCTTGGCGACCTGTTCGACCATCTTCAGCGAGACGGCGCGGGCGAGGCGTCGATAAGCGTCCATGCGGGCCTTGTCCGAGCGGATGTAGCGCTTGGGGATCGCGGCGGGGATCGGCAGCTCGAGGTGCGTACGCGACGGGTCGATGATCGACTGGTTCTGCAGGCGCTTGGTTTCGTGCTCGAGCAGCGTGCAGTACATCTCGTAGCCGACGGCGGCGATGTGGCCGGACTGCTCGGCGCCCAGGAGGTTGCCGGCGCCGCGTAGCTCGAGGTCGCGCATGGCGATCTTGAACCCGGCACCGAGCATGCTGTAGGACTCGATGGCCTTGAGGCGTTTGGTGGCGACCTCGTTGACGGGGCGGTCTTCGGGCAAGAGCAAATAGCAGTAGGCGCGGTGCTTGTATCGGCC
>JBCCZA010000026.1:0-24623 GCA_039188455.1 Planctomycetota bacterium | reverse complement strand
GGCCGGCGATACGGCTTGTACTTGTCGTCGAGCCGGGCGCTCCACCTGGGGTGGTCCTTGTCGATCGGGATGCCGGTGAAGTCGGTGCTGCACTGATAGCACGTCAGCCGACGCTTGCTCGACAGCAGGATCACGACGTCGACCGCACAGAGCAAAGCGAACACCGCCAACGCGATCACGACCTCGCCCAGCCCCGCCAGCAGCACGGCCAGCACCGCGGCCCCCGCCAGCACCACGAACCCCGTCACCTGAGGCACCGTCTTGCTGGCGTACAGGTCCTGGCAGCCGCAGACCGGGCAGTGACGCAGGTTGCCGGCGTCGTCCAGCGCGCGGTCCCAGTCCAGGCTGACGCGGCTGGGCGTCTCGGGCGTGGGCCCCACGAGGGTCGGCGGGTCCTCCACGCGGACGCTCACGTTGATCGCCGAGTCCCCCTTGTGGTCTTTAAGATCCAGACGCATGACGCTCCTTGACGCTTCAGTCTAGAACGATTCGCGAGACGCCGCCGCATGAACAACGCTGCCTGCCTCACCCGCGCCCAGTCCCGGGCCCTGGACCGCATCGCTATCGAGGACATCGGCATCCCAGGGGTGATTCTTATGGAAAACGCCGCGATCAATGCGACGGCCGTGCTGCTGGACGCCGCCGACGCCCGCCTCGAGCTCGCGCCGTCGGCCGTCACGGCGTGCATCGCCTGCGGGCCGGGCAACAACGGCGGGGACGGCTTTGCCATCGCCCGCCACCTGCACAACTGGGGCGCCGACGTCCGGCTGTACGCCGCCCGCCCGCCCGAGGAACTCGCCGGCGACGCCGCGACCAACGCGATCGCCTGCCGCAACCTGGGCCTGTCGATTGGTGATGCCCCCGACCCCGACGCTTGGGCCTCGGCCGACCTGCTTATAGACGCGTTGCTCGGCACCGGGTTCGCCCACGACACCGTCCGGGCGCCGATGGACGGCTGGATCGAGGCGATCAACGCGGCCGACGCCGGCCTGGTCGCCGCGGTCGACTGCCCCTCGGGCCTGGACATCGACGCCGGCCAACCCGCCGCGACCACCGTGCGGGCCGACCTGACGGTCACGTTTGCAGCGGCCAAGCCGGGCCTCCTCGTGGAGTCGGCTAAGCCATACATCGGGGATCTGGTCGTCGCCGACATCGGGCTGCCCGACGAGCTGCTCGAGCGCGCCCGCCAGACCCCAGCCTGAGTCGATGACGACGCCCTTTATCGGGCCGCCGACCGCGGATAGACTCACGCCGTTCGGCCATCGCCCGCCACGCCGATAGCAAGGGCACCGACGCTCGGCCCGACGCCGACCGCCGCCCCGCCGCCGCGACCCCATGGCCCAGAGCAAGCCCACCTCCGCCCGACGCCGCGAGATCCGCCGCACCATGCCGCGGCAGGCGACGACCGTCTCGTCGACCTTCCGCCAGCAGAAGGTGCTGTGGGCGGCGCTGTTCGCCTCGCTGTTCGCTCTGATTGGCGGGGCCGTGTCGATCTACTCGCAGCAGCAGCCGCCGGTCGTCCTCAACCAGCGGGTGGACACGCCGATCGTCGCGCGGGTCGAGTTCGCCGCCGTCGACATGGACGCGACGCTCGACGCCCGCACCCGCGCCGCCGACGACGAGCCCGCCGTCTTCGCCGCCAACGCCGAATACCTCAGCGACCTCAACCGCCGGCTGTACGACCTGGTGCAGGTCGCCGGCACCGCGGCCGGGCCCGACGACGTCGCCGCCGCCCTGCCGCCGGGCACGCCGCTGACGACCGAGGCCTATACCGCGCTCCGCGATCGGTACCAGGACGGCAGCCCCACGCCCGCCTGGGAGCGGTCGACTCGGGAGTTCCTCCAGCGGCTCTTCGAGCTGGCCATCCTTACCCCCGAGGACGTCGACCAGACCGACCTCGACACCATCCGCATCGTGCACCCCGACCCGCGCGGCGCTCGCACGGACCTGCCTCGCGGCCCGAGCGTGCTCTACCCCGTCGACGACCCCGCACGCGTCGCGGCCGAGCTCGACAGCGAGCTGGTCGACTTCCCGCCCTCCCTCCGCCCGATCGTCCGGGCCATCGTGCTCCACAACCTGCAGCCGACCTACCTGCCCGACCCGGTCGCGACGCAAGAGCGGCGCACGGCGGCGTTCGAGGCGCAAGACCCCGTCGTGGAGGTCTACGAGGCAGGTGACACGTTTGTGCCAATCGACACGACGGTAGGGCCGCGTCATCTCGAGCTAATCGAGCGCGAGCGGCGGGCGTTTGCGGAGAGCAGGCCGCCTCAGAATCACTTCGTCGCGATTGTTGCGGTGGCGGGTCTGCTGGCGCTCGTGGCGATCGGGCAGTGGGCCTATGTCCTAGCCTTCAACCCACGCGTCGCCGAGAACCCGATGCGTGGGGTGGCGTTCATGCTGCTGACGACGAGCATGCTGACCCTGGCTGTAACAACCGCCACGCTGCTGCCCACAATTCACCTGCTCTGCGCAACACTGCCCACGCTGTTGGTCGCGATGACGCTCGCGGTGGTGTACGAGCAGCGTTTCGCACTGGCGATCGGGGCGAGCCAAGCCGTAGCAGTGTCGATGGTGCTGGGTCAGCCCACGACGGAGTGCTTGGTTGGGCTGATCGGCGTGGCGGTCGTGGCGGCGCTGCTGGACGACGTCAGAACGCAATTGACATTGGTGCGTACCGGCTTCTTCGCCGGCCTTACGATGGCCCTAGCCGCGGCGTTCGGGCAGGCGGCCACCCCTGCGTTACACCTCCGCGACGAACTATGGCCGGTGATCGCCGCGGCGGCGGCGGCAGGAACCTCAGGCCTTGTCGCCGGGATGCTCATGCAATGGATCGTTCCCCTCTTCATCGAGAGGCTCTTCCACGTCACCACCGCGATGAAGCTTCGCGAGCTCAACGACGCCTCGCAGCCGCTGCTGCAGCGCATGGCCCAGGAGGCCCCCGGCACCTACGCCCACTCGCTCCGCATCGCCGACATGGCCGAGGCCGCCGCCGACGCCATCGGCGCCAACGGCCTGCTCTGCCGCGTCGGTGCCATGTACCACGACATCGGCAAGATCAACAAGCCCTCCTACTTCATCGAGAACCAGGGCGGCGGGCCCAACCGACACGCCAAGCTCTCCCCCGCCATGTCCCTGCTCATCATCGTCGGCCACGTCAAAGACGGCATCGAGATGGCACGCGAGTACGGCCTGCCCGGCGCGATCCGCCACTTCATCGAGTCCCACCACGGCACCACCCTCGTCGAGTACTTCTACCACGCCGCCAAGAAGAAAACCGAGGCCGAGGACCAAGCCGAGCCCTCCGAGTTCGAGTTCCGCTACCCCGGCCCCAAGCCGCAGTCCCGCGAGGCCGCGATCATGCTCCTCTGCGACGGCGTCGAGGCGTCCGCTCGCACCCTGCCCGACCCCACGCCCGTCCGCATCGAGCAGCTCGTCCACAGCCAGGCCAACAAGCGCCTGATGGACGGCCAGTTCGACGACGCCAACCTCACCCTCGCCGAGCTCTCCCGCGTCGAGGCGTCGATCACCAAGACGCTCAACGCCATCTACCACGCCCGCATCAAGTACCCCGACGGCGGCCGCTCCGACAAGCCGCAGCCCGCCGCGTCGGCGACGCCGGACACCACACGCGCCGCGACCGCTTGAGCCTCAACCACCGCCACACCAATGGCTAGGCCGAAGATCGGGTGCAACGACTCGGCCCGACCAGCGGGAGGGCAAGGTGTGCCGACATGTCTTGCACGTTCACACAGATTGCCGCTTCGCGGTCAAGGCGTGCCACCCGATAGGCCCACCGGGAAATGCTCTAGCCCCGCCCGGGGCCGCCGCCGCCCGGACCGCCCCGACCCGGGCCATCCCCGCCGCGGCCCGAACCGTCGCCCCCGCCCGGCCCACCCCGGCCGCCCGGACCACCACGCCCCCAACTCTGGCCCGTCCGGCTCATCATGTCACGCATCATCGCCCCCACCAGGCGACGGTCCTGCGGGTTGCCGGACGCGGCCGCGTCTTCCATCCGCTGGACCATCTCCTGCTGACGCTGCGATCGCGCCGCGGCACGTTCTTCATCGGTCATCGCCTCGCGCTGAGCATCGCGGTTACGCATCGCACCACGCATCGCGTCCCGCATCGACGCCCACTCCGCCGCCATCTCGTCGAGCATCCGCAGCCGCTCGGCCTCGTCGGCCAAGGCATATGCACGAGCCCGCTGCACCATCGCCGCACGCTGCGCGTCCCACGCCGACCGCCTCGCGTCCTCGTTGTCGCGCATCGAGCTAAAGAACGCCGATCGCTGCTCCTCGCTCGCCTCGGCCAGCAGCGTCTGCGTCCGCTGCGCATAGTCGGGCTTGCGGCTATCGGGCAGATTCGCGTATCGCGCGCTGGCGTACACGGCCGCGGCCTCGTCCAGCGAGCCGGGCAGCCCCGGCGGCGTGTTGACCCACCACACGTACACCCCGCCGGCCAGCACGCTCGCGGCCACCACGCTCAACCCACCGGCCATAAGCCGCTTGCGCAGCGTCGTCTTTCGCTGGTTCCGCAAGGCTGTCTCTCGCTTGCTCGTGCTCATCGCGCTCCGCCTAGATTATTGATTGCCCAGCGCGTAGGCCACGTGACCATCGGCGTACAGAGCGTTGCGGTTCAGGTGGTTGAATCCGACATCGATCGTCCCCGCGGTGGTGTCCCACACGGAGTCGTCCATGTCCTCGTCGAAGTTGAAGACGAAGTCACTGCCGTCGAGATCGGACATCACGAGCACATCCGACTCGGTCAGCCCCAGGCGACGGACCAGCCAGGTGCTTGCCGCCGTCCGCCCGCCAAGCCTCGATTGGTAGTAGTAGCTGACGCCGTTCTCGTGGTTGACGTTGGGGTCGGCCTTCGCGGCCGCGGCCGTCAGCTCGTGCACCACGTCATCGCCGGGGCAGGTGAACACCCGCTGGCTCTGTCGGTCATCGAGCGGGATGTAGGCGTCGAGCGTCTCGTTGATCGCCAGTCGGTCGGCCCGCTGCGGCTGGAACGGGGCGGGCATCCAGTTGGCACGCGGGAAGACCTCGTCGTAATCGCCGTGGTACATCTCGAAACCGAGACCGATCTGCCGCAGGTTGCTGGCGCAGGCGATCCCGATGGCCCGGGCCCGCACCGCCGCGACCGTCGGCAGCAGGATCCCGATCAGAAGCGCGATGATCGAGATCACCACCAGCAACTCGATGAGCGAGAAACCCCCACGAAGCGTCTTGGCGTGCATCATAAGAGGCGAAACGCTGGTCACGCCGGATTATTGCCCGCCCGCCGGCTCAAATCTCAGCACCAGGTCAAATACCTCGCCGCCCAGCTCTTCGGCGATCCCCGGGTCTTTCACCATGCACGTCTTCAGCACGTCCGTCGTGAACGGCACGTGGTAGTTGCTCTCCACCGCCCGGCCCATCCCCTCGAGGATCACCAGGTCCACCGCCCGACCCCCAACGCCCGACCCCGCCAGGGCTTCCAACTCCGGGCTCAGCCGCGTCAGATCGATCAGCGGCGCCCCGTTCCCGCTGCCGACCAGCACCAGCCGCCCCGCCGCCCGAGCCTCCGCAAGCTCCCCGTCGATCGCTGCGGCGTGGCCCACCAGCGTCGACAGGTCGTCGATCGTGACGTCGTTGAGCGAGGGGAACGTGTTGGCGGCCACGATCACCGCCTCGCACCGCCGCAGCAGCTCCCGCACCAGCGGCAGCATCCCCAGCACGATGTCCGGCCCAGCGTTGTCCACGAACACCAGCGGGCAGCCCCACCCCTTCTCAAACGCCGCCAGCCACGCATCCGCGTCGTCGACCAGCCAGGGCCGAGCCCGCAGCCGGCCGAGCGTGTCTGTGAAATCGACCCGCTTATCGCGGAACATCGCCTGCGTCTGCGTCGCGCCGAGGTCGAAGATGTTGCCGGCGAAGACGCCCCTCGTGATCGCCGCCAGCCGGTCGACCACCGGCATGGCATCCAGCCGGGCCAGCAACGCCGGCAGTATCGCCAGGGCCGACTCGTTCTCGCGGTACTTCGCCAGCCGGTACGGGTCGTCGAACCCGGCGGCCCGCCACCGCCGCTCCCGCTCGTAGCAAACGTCCAGCATCGTCAGCCGTCCGCCCTGCCCCGCCTCGGCCGCCACCGACGCGATGTCGACCCGGCAGCGGTCCAGCCACGCGAGAAAGCCCCGGATCGCCGACAGCGCCCGCTCCGCCGACTCCTCGACGTCCCCTCCCTGATCGACGACCTCTTCCACCGCGTGGTCGCCCATCGTCGGCATGTGCTCGGCGAACAGGTCGAGCCAATACGCCCGGAAGTGCTCGTCGGTCACGTAGTCGACCGAGCAAGGCGTGTAGCCGGCGGGGTCGGCGAGCTGGGGCAGCACGCCGGTGAACGGGTGGACGCTGGTCGGGCCGTAACCGTCGCGGCTGACCGGCGGGTCGGTCACGCGGGCACCCCGTCGGCGACGAGCGCGGCGAAGTTGGCGAGCATGCGCAGGCCGACCGCCTGCGACTTCTCGGGGTGGAACTGCGTGCCCCAGACGTTCCCGCTCCGCACCACGGCCGCGATCGACCCGCCGTAATCCGTCGTCGCCAGCACGTCGCGCGCGTCCTCGACCACCGCGTGATAGCCGTGCACGAAGTACACCCAGCACCCCGGCGACAGGCCGCTCAGCAGCGGGTCATCGCCCGACCAGTCGAGCGCATTCCACCCCATCTGCGGCACCTTGACGTGCTCGCCGCCCCGCACCGGCTCGATCTCCACCACACGCCCGTCGATCAGCCCCAGCCCGTCGACCGTCTCGGCCGCCCCGCCGGGCCCCTCGGTCGAGGTCGTGAACAGCAGCTGCATCCCCAGGCAGACGCCCAGCAGCGGTCGGCCGCTCGCCGCCACGCCATGCACCGCGGCCTCGAGCCCCCGCCGATCGAGTTGCAACATGCCGTCGCCGAGCGCGCCGACGCCCGGCAGGATCAGCCCGTCGCACCCGGAGATCCCCTCAGCCGTGCCGACCACCTCGCACGCTGCGTCGAGCCCCGCCTCACCGGCGACGCGCTCGATCGCCTTCTGCACGGAGCGCAGGTTGCCCATGCCGTAGTCGACCACGCCGATCGTCGCTGCGCTCACGGCATCACTCGTCGAGGACCACGACGATCTCCACCCGCCGGCTCTGCGCCTTGCTGCCGCGCGGGCGCGTCTCGCCGTAGCCGGCCGCGTACATCCGGTCGGGGCTGACGCCCTGCTTGGCCAGGTGACGATGCACCGCCGCGGCCCGCTCCAGGCTGAGCTCGAGGTTGTCGGTCCACTTGCTCTTGCGAATCGGGTCCGTGTCGGTGTAGCCCTCGACGCGGATCACAGCGTCGGGGTACTGCCCGTTGAGGACCGAGGCGATCTGCGAGAGCGTCTGCGTCGACGAGCCCCGCAGGTCGACCTTGCCCGGCGAGAAGAGCACGTCGCCGGGGATGCGCACGGCGACCGTCCCGCCGGTGGAGTACGTCTCGATGCCGGCGATCGACTCGAATCCGGTGTTCGCCGACGCCGGCGGCAGCGCCGTGGGCTCGGTGGACGTGGACGACAGCTCGTACTGGTTGACCCGGGCCAAGAGCTCGGACCGCTCGGACTCGGCCGAGTCCAGCGCGGCGCGGGCGCGGTCGAGCTCGTCGCGCAAGGCGAGGTTCTCGTCGACCAGGGCCGCGTTCTTGAGCTTGAGGTCGTCGTTGCAACCAACCAGCACCGGCATCGCCAGCAGCGCAAACGCCAATGGCAGGAGACGTGAGAGACGCATCATCATGGTGTCGCTTCCTTGCTCGGACGGACGGGCCGTCGGACGGGACGTTCAGAGAATACCAAGGAAACGGTGCACCGGGACGCGGGCGGCGAGCATGACCACCACGGCCAGCGCGAGATACGGGCCGTAGGGGATGACGCGGACCCGGCCCTTGGCGATCGCGGTGACGCCGATGCCGATCAGCGCCGCGGCGATCCCGAAGAAGGGAGCGATGAAGAACGCGATCGTCGCGTCAGCCGCGCCGACCACCGCCCCGGCCGCGGCCATCAGGTGCACGTCCCCCAGCCCCATCGCCTCCCGCCCGAACGCCAGCGTCCCCAGCACCCGCGTCACCCACACCACACCCCCGCCGATCAGGTATCCGCCGACCACCCCGCCCAGCGCCTGCGCCCACATCGGCGCCTCGGCCGGGCCCGCCGTCAACCCCGGCCCGATCATCCCCTGGCCGATCGCCAACGCCAGGCCCATCAGCCCGCCCACGATCGGGAACCCGATGAACAGCAGCTCCCGCAACGCCTCCCGCCGCGGGCGCGGGAAGCTCGTCACCTCCGCCTCGACCTCCGCGGCGTCCGCCCGATCGGCCATCACGCCCACCAGGATCAGCGCCGCCCACGCCGCCATCGCCGCGGCGACCGCCAGCAGCAGCAGCCAACCGGCCGTCGTGCCGTCGATCGCCCATAGGCCCGGCGCCGGCGAGATCCCGGTGAACCACCCCGCCGGCGGTGCGGCCGCGGGGTACGTCTGCTTGGGCACGGCCATACCGACAAACAGGAACGCCGCCGTCAGCGCCGACAGCCCGATCGCGACCCACGCCGCCACGCCCCACACGCTCGCCGCCGGCTCGTCGGACTCCTCCGCCTCGTCTCCCTCGCTGGTGCCGTCGCCGTCCGTCTCGCTATCCGTCTCGACCTCGGCGTCGGCGTCGCCGCTGTCCTCAACCGACTCGGCCGACTCATCGACCAAGACCTCCAGCCGGCTCTCGTCGAACGACCGCGGCACCACGCCGAGCATCAGCAACGCGTTGGCCGCCACCAGCCCGATCAACCCGCCGATCGCGATGTACGTCCCGACGTCGCTGATCAGCGGCACCGCCGACACCGGCCGCAGGTCCGTCGCGTTCCCCACCGTCTGCGACAGGAACGCGATCACCGTCGTGTGCCCCGGGTAGCCCAGCGCCGTGGCTACCGGCAACACGACCACCGCCACCACGGCGACGAACCAGGTGATCGTCAAGGGGATGATGTACAGCCGGGCGTCGATCACCGTGGCCGCGACCAGCGCCGCCACCAGCGCCAGGTGCACGAGTAGCACCGGCCACGTCGCCGCGAGCCCGTCGTGCGAGAACGCCGGCCGAAGCGCCGTCCCGTAGTACACCCACGCGACCCACACGAACATCAGCCCCGTCAACAACTCGACAATCGGGTACTGCGGGCTGATCCACCCGCCCGAGTGCCGGCTGCGGGCCCCGAGCATCAGGTAGCTGAGGATCGGGATGTTCTCCCACGCCGCCAGCTTCTTGCCCGTCGCGGGGTCGTGGCTGGGCGGGTGGATCAGGCTCATGCCCGCCGGCAGCCGCAGGATCACCACGTTCAGGAAGCTGCCCACGCAGGCGCCCATCACAAACGCGAAGACAAGCCAGACCCACAGCGCGATCAAAACGGCACGTCCTCGTCGCTCGCGTCCGCCGCAACATCGACGCCACTGACCTCCGACGAGGGGGCATCGACCGTCAGTTCCTGGATGCGCTTCTCCGCACGGTCCAGCACCGCCCTACAGCGCTTCACGAGCGCGACTCCCTGCTCGTACTCGGCGATCGACTCCTCCAGCCCCGCCTCGCCCGACTCGATCCGCTCGACAATCGCCTCCACCCGCGCGATCGCGGCCTCGAACCCGACTTCCGCCCCGCCCGCCGTTTCGTCGCCGTGATCCGACATGGTCTGGCAATGTAGCCCAACGCCGTCAGCCGAACAGACCGCCCGGCTCGGCACCACGCCCGCCGCGCGACCGTCGCGGCCGACGCGCCGGCCTCGGAACCGCCTCGCCGCCGCCCTCGCCCACCACGCTGTCGAACGACCCGTCGCCCGTCACCGTCGTCACCCGCTGCCCGTCGCGCACGTCGCCGGCCGATCGCACGAGCGCCCCGTCCGCCGCCTTGGTCAGCGTGTAGCCCCGCCGCAGCACCGCCATCGGCCCCACCGCGTCCAGCCGCTTGCTCAGCGCCTCGACCGACGACGCCGACCCCGCCAGCCACCGCCGCACCGCCCCGGCCAACCGACGTTCCAGCGAGCCCGGCAGCCCCGCCCGCTCGCGCACCGCCGCACGCAACCCACGCCGAAGCCCCGCCTCCGCCCGCTCAACCCGCGCCCGCCGATCGACCACCATCGCCCCCGGCTCGGCCAGCACCCCCCGGTCCGCCACCGCCGCCAGCCGCGCCTCGGCCAGCTCCGCCCGACGACGCAGCGCCATCGCCAACCGACGCGACCACTGATCGACCTGTTCGTCCAGCGCCTCCCGCTGCGGCACCACCGCCATCGCCGCCTGCGTCGGCGTCGACGCCCCCACGTCCGCCACCAGCTGCGCCACCGTTACGTCCGGCTCGTGCCCCACCCCGGTCACCACCGGCAGCCGACACCGATAGATCGCGTCCGCCACCACCCGCTCGTTGAACGCCCACAGATCCTCGAGCGACCCGCCGCCGCGCACGACCATCACCACCTCCACCCCGTGCTCGCGACCATGCTCGCTCAGCCAATCCACCGCCGCCGCGACCTCCCCCGCCGCCGACGCCCCCTGCACCCGCACATCGACCAGCAACAGCTCGCACCCCGCCCAGCGCTGCCGCGCCGTCTGCTCAACGTCGCGCAGCGCCGCCGCCGACCGGCTCGTCACCACCGCCACCTTGCTCGGCACCGCCGGCAGCGCCCGCTTGCGATCGGCCGCGAAGTACCCCGCCGCCGCCAGCTCTGCCTTCAACCGCTCGAGCTGCTCCTCCAGCGCCCCCCGCCCCGCCAGCTCCACCTTGTCGACGTACAGCTGCAGCCGACCCTGCGGCGGGTAGTAGTCCACCCGCCCCGTCACCACCACCGCCACGCCGTCCCCCATGTCTTGCGCCAACTTCCGGGGCAGCCGCGCCACGTCCCGCGCCCAGCACACGCAGCTCACCACCGCGTCCTTCTCCTTCAGCGAGAAGTACCAGTGGTTGCGCTGTCGAAACCCGCTCACCTCACCCGCCACGACCACCCGCTCGGCAAACCCCGCCTCCAGCACGGACCGGATCCGCTCGGTCAGCGCCGCCACGCCGATCGCCGCCGCGCCCACCCCGCCTTGCTGTTCACCGAAGACACCCGCCACGCACGCAGGCTAACGCACGGCGACATCGCGCCGCCTGCGCCGCCCGTTATGGCGCGACCGCGTCAGGAATCGATCGCTTGGCGTCCTGAATCGTCACCCGCCTCGCCCGCGCCATCGCTCCCGCCGATCAATTACTTGCATTTTGCAAGTAATACACCTAGCGTTCACGTATGAGCGCATCGCCCGCCCAACCCCAACGCCGCTCCTGCTGCCCCGTCGCCTGCACCCTCGACCTGCTCGGCGACCGCTGGACCCTGCTCGTCATCCGCGACCTGATGCGCGGCGTCGATCGCTACTCCGACTTCGCGGCGTCGCCCGAGAAGATCGCCACCAACATCCTCGCCGACCGCCTCGACCAGCTCGTCGCCCACGGCATCGCCGAGCGCTTCACCCCGCCCGGCCGCAAGCACCCGCGGTACCGCCTCACAGACAGAGGCCACGACCTGCGCCCCGTGCTCGGCGCCGTCGCCGACTGGGGCCTGCGCCACATCCCCGGCACCGAGGCCCGGCTCGCTCCGCCGTCGACACCCAGCGCCCGCCGGACCACGTCACCGGCTCGCCGCACGAGGAACACGGACTAAGTCATGAATGCGATCTACGACGCCAGCCCCGTCACCGTGTTTGTCATCGCCACCGCGATGCTTGTCACGCCGTTCTACCTGCTCGCCACGTATGTGTTCAGCCGCGCCGACCCGCGCAAGGGCATCGTGCTCGGCGTGCTGTGGCTGCTGTTCGGCGCGAGCATGCTGCTCGTCTGCCTCTGGGGTGTGCCTCGGCAGCTCGGGCCGGCGGGCGGGCTGATCGTGGCGGGCGCGTGGATCACGCCCAGCCTGCTGCTCATCGTCTTCCGCCGGTGGGCGCTGGCCGAGCCGCTGAGCCAGCGGTGGCTGGTCGGGCTGCAGCTGTGGCGGGCGATCGGGGCGGTGTTCCTCATCGAGATGGCCGGGGGTCACGTCCCGGCCGTGTTCGCCTGGCCCGCGGGGTTGGGCGACGTGCTGGCCGCGGTCGTGGCCCTCGGCGTGCTGCTGGCGTATCGGCCGGGCCAGCCGATCCCCGCGTGGGCGGTCGTGCTCGTCGCGGCCGTGGGCATCGCCGATTTCCTATCGGCCTTCTTCTTCGGCTTCACCTCCGGCGAGGGTCCGCAGAACCTCTTCCCGCAGGACACGCCCAGCCGGCTCATCGAGTTCCCGACCGGCATGATCCCGCTGTTCCTCGTCCCCTACGCCATCTTCTTCCACACGCTCTCGCTGCTCACGCTGGCTCGGGCCAAAAACCAGATCAGGACACCCGGCACGTCCTGATTTGACACCCCCCCGCCCATGCCTAACGTGTGTGGCCCGCCGACACGCCCCCCCCGCGTCGGCGGGCCGTCACCCCGACAATTTCTACCCCCCGCAGAGCCGCGGTCCGACCGCCGCTCCACCCGCCAGGAGACCCCGCCATGGCCATCAAGATCGGTATCAACGGCTTCGGACGCATCGGCCGGCTCGTCTTCCGCGCCGCCATGGAGCAAGGCGGCATCGAGATCGTCGGCATCAACGACCTCGTCCCCGCCGACAACCTCGCGTACCTCCTCAAGTACGACTCCATCCACGGCAAGTTCCCAGGCGGCGACGTCTCGGCCAAGGACGACGACACCATGGTCGTCAACGGCAAGGACATCCCCTCGATGTCCGAGCGCGACCCGGCCAACCTCCCCTGGGGCGACCTCGGCGCCGACTACGTGGTCGAGTCCACCGGCTTCTTCACCGACTACGACGGCGCCGCCAAGCACGTCGCCGCCGGCGCCAAGAAGACCATCATCTCCGCCCCCACCAAGTCGCCCGACCAGGTGCCGACGATCGTCATGGGCGTCAACCACGATAAGCTCGACGCCTCGGCCAAGGTCGTCTCCAACGCCTCCTGCACTACCAACTGCCTCGCGCCCCTCGCCAAGATCGTCAACGACGAATTCGGCATCGCCAAGGGCCTGATGACCACCGTCCACGCCATCACCGCCACCCAGCCGACGCAGGACGGCCCGAGCAAGAAGGACTGGCGCGGCGGACGCGCCGGCGGCGCCAACTGCATCCCCGCCTCCACCGGCGCCGCCAAGGCCGTCGGCCTGGCCCTGCCCGAACTGAAGGGCAAGCTCACCGGCATGGCCTTCCGCATGCCGACGCAGGACGTCTCCGTCGTCGACCTCACCGTCGTCACCGAGAAGGCCACCAGCTACGACGAGATCTCCGCCGCCATCAAGAAGCACGCCGACGGCCCGATGAAGGGCGTCATGGCCTGGACCGACGAGCAGGTCGTCTCCACCGACTTCATCCACGACCCCGCCTCGTCGACCTTCGACCACGGCGCCGGCATCGAGCTCGACTCGAACTTCTTCAAGCTCGTCAGCTGGTACGACAACGAGTGGGGCTATTCGAGCCGCGTCATCGACCTGATGAAGCACATGGCCAAGCTCGACGGCATCGGCTGAGCTCACGAGCCCACCGCCCGACCCGAACCCATCTAGCCCACGGCAGCCGCCGTGGGTTTTTTCTGTCCATCCATATCCGGTCAAAGGCGAACGACACCCCCATGCAAACGCCAGAATTGACTGCAAAACAGCCAATTTTACAAGTAAACCGAGAATAAGCTTGTAGATTCCGAGCACCGGGATACCCTTGCGGACCTCAACCCGACCGCGGCGTCAGTGTTGCCGCGTTCGCCGTTCATCCAAACCAGAATCACAAGGGTCCAACCATGCATGCTGTTCCTACCGCGACCGGCGCGGTCGCCTCTCTTGTCCTGCTGACCGCCCCGGCTCACGCCGCGATCGACGCCACGTTTGTTGAAGGCGACGCCAACGCGGCTGACTTCTTCTTCGCGGACAGCGAGCAGGCCGTCGCCGAGGCTCGCTACGGCGACAGCGGCGGCAACGCAACTTGGGAGGTCGGCGTCGGCGCCGACACGCAGAACCCGCCCGACTTCGACCAGGCCAACAAGGCTTGGACCCCCGGTGCGTCCGAGGCGTTCACCCTCTTCTACGACGTGTCCGAGACGGAACTGACGTTTACGGTCGGCGGCACCACCGTCGACTACACCCTCGACTCCCCGCTGACGGTCAACGACATCGCCATCCGCATCGCCTTCGGCTCGGGCAGCGGCGCCGGCAACGGCAACGCCGCCTCGCTCAACACCCTGGCGATCGGCGGCACCCCGCTCTCGCCCTCGTCGCTGACGTCGACTTTCGACGAGTCGGGCGCCAAGTACCTGTTCGTTCAGGACGCCTTCGCCTTCGGCGACGACTTCACGCTCACCGGCAACCTGATCTTTGACTGGTCGGACGTCGACCCCAACCTGCGCGGCTCGCGGCCGGCGTTCCAGGTCAAGTTCGTCGACGTCATCCCCGAGCCCGCCTCGCTGGCGATCCTCGCGGCCGGCCTGACGGCGATCTTCCGCCGCCGCTGAGCCCATACATTCGGTCGATGCCCATGCTCAAGCCCACGGACCGAACGTCCGTGGGCTTTTGCTTGGGAACCCTTCGCCGGGCCGGCGCTCTCTCTGCCCCCGCCCCGTGGAGGATGTCGGTGTCGGTCAGGCCGCCAGGCGGGCGCGGTGCACGAAGCACGGCTCGGTGGTGTCGCGGGTCCAGACAGACGATCGGCCACGCCGGCCGATGAGATCGGTCAGGCGGGCGAGGTAAGTCTTCAGCTCGTCTTCCTCGAAGCTGGTCAGGTACTCGACGGAGGCGGTGCGGTTGCGCTCGCGGATGGCGTCGATCATCTGCTGCTTGGTCATCAGGGGCATCGGTCGGCTCCGGCGGGACGGATAGCGGCGAACTTCTGGCGGGCTTCCGTGCCGGTCCGTGCCGCGGCTCCGCCGAGGCTCGCGATTCATCGACGGCCGGGCGAAAAAATCTTGAGGTGTAACTGAAGTGGACGTGAGCGCCGGTCGACAGCCCCCGCCCGAGCCGCGTGAACCCCGCCCCGCCGTACGGTAAACTCACCCGGCTATGCCGATTACGGTCCTCAGCCCCTACAGCGGTCGCGCGATCAAGGCGCGTGACCAAGACATCGGCAGGGCTCTGCGCGACGAGGAGGGGCGGATCTTCTACATCGTCGAGCGGCCCAACGGCGGCGGCCACTACGCCGCCCCAACCCGCAAGGGCTCGGAAAAAGACCTCGAGCGATACGACGCCCTCGAAACCAAGGGCGAGATCGCCCGCGAAACCCACCACGAGCAATCGGCCCACCAACTCGAGGCCCACGACGCCCGCGGCACCGGCCGCAGCGGCAACGGGCTCCGCCGGTTCGTCGTCGTCGTCATCCTGCTGGCCCTGCTCGCCGCCGCCGGCTATTTCGCAGCGACTCAGCTGGAACTGATCGGCCCCGCCGACACGCCGACCGATCCCGCAGCCCCGAACACCGTTGCGCCTCAACCCGCGGCCGCGGCCCTCGACACGATCGCAGAGGCGGTGGCCGACGGCACATCTGAGATGCCGCACCCGACCCAAGGCAGCGGCCCGCCGACCACCCACCCCGATCCCCCGATCGGCGTTGCGCCCACCGCACCACCCAGCCAGCTCGGCGGCGTCGCCTACGCCCCGCCCGCCGACAGGGCGCTGCTCCAAGCCCCGGTCGATGAGGGATGGCAGGAGCGGGCCTCGGGCCTGCGCTTCCGCGTCGAAGAACCCGGCTACGGCGAGCCCGCGCGGGCCGGCCAATTCGTCACTGTCGAGTACGAGGTCCGACTCGCGACCGGCACGGTCATCGACGCCAGCAGCGCCAACGGCCCGATGCGCTTCGTGCTGTGGTCCGGCCAGGCGATGCGGGCGTGGGACGAAGCCGTTGCCGGCATGCAGCGCGGCGAGCGCCGCGAGGTCGTCATCCCCCCGTCCCTGATCGAAGACGACGCCATGGGCAACGCGGCGCTCGGCGTGGACGGGCTCAAGCTGCGGGCCACCGTCGAACTGCTCAGCGTGCAGCGCGGCGTGGAGATCGAGGTCCTCGACGTCGGTGCCAACGACGGCCAGATGGTCATGCCCGGCGACCGCGTCGAGCTGGACTACGTCGGCGTCGTCGAGGGGGCGAGCGACCCGTTCGCGTCGTCGGCCGTGCTGGGCGAGCCGCTGCGGTTCGTCGTGGGCTCGGGCGACGTCGTGCCGGGCCTGGACCTGGGCGTGCTCGGGATGGCCGAAGGCGAGACACGACGCGTCACCATCCCGCCTTACCTCGCCTATGGTCGCCGAGGGTTTGGCCGATTGATCCCGGCCGAAGCGACCCTGGTGTACGACATCATGCTCCGCCGAGTGACCGATGCCCGATGACCCCACCCGCGATCCCGCCCCCCGACCCCACCGCGGCGCCACCCCCGCCATCGCCCGCCTGCTCGCCTGCCTCGCCCTGCTCGCCGCGCTGATCGGCTGCGGTGGCGACGCCGCCGGCCCGCCCACGCACTCCGGCAACGGCAAGCCCGGCCTCACCTACGTCAACGCCGCCGCCCACAACGAGTTCGACCCCCAGCGCATGAGCTGGTCGCAGGACATCCGCTTCGCCCGCGGCCTCTACCGCCCCCTCATCGTCCTCGACTACGACACCATGACCCTTGGCCCCGGCGTCGCCGAGTCGTGGGATATCTCCGACGACCGCCTCACCTACACGTTCACCCTCCGCCCCGACGCCAAGTGGTCGGACGGCTCGCCGCTCACCGCGCCCGATTTCGTCTACGCCTGGCGTCGCGCGATGATGCCCGACCACGCCGCGCAGTACTTCGAGCTGTTCGAGTGCATCGAGGGCGCACAGGCGTTCTTCGACTTCCGCGCCAACCAGCTCGCCGAGTTCGCCCGCGTCTCCGGCGGCGCCTCCGCGCAGGGCGGCGACGCCGCGCAAGACGCCGCCGAGGCCATGCTCCAGCTCGCCTACGACCAGTTCGACGCCCTCGTCGGCGTCGAGGCCGTCGACGACCAGACGCTCCGCGTCACCCTCAACGAGCCGACCGAGTACTTCCCCGCCCTCGCCAGCTTCATCACGTTCGTCCCCAACCACCGCCCCTCCGTCGAGGCCGCCACCACCCTCGACGCCACCACCGGCATGGTCCGCGTCGACCCCGCCTATTGGTCCGACCCCAACCGCCTCGTGACCAACGGCCCGTACAAGCTCGCCGAGCGTCGGCACCGCGAGTCGACCCTCATGACCGCCCAGCCGCACTACTGGGCCGCCGACCAGGTCGCCAACGGCTACGTCCGCGAGCTCATCGCCTCCGACGCCCAGTCCGCCCTGCTCGCCTATCAGTCCGGCGACGCCGACATCTGGATCGGCGTGCCCTCCACCGCCCCCGTCGCCGCGGACCTCGTCGCCTCCGGCCGACCCGACGTCCACGCCATCCCCATCGCCGGCACCTACTTCTACAACTACAACTGCTCGCCCCAGCTGCCCGATGGCCGCTCCAACCCGTTCCTCGACCCCCGCGTCCGCAACGCCTTCTCCCTCGCCGTCGACCGCCAGCGCCTCGTCCAGCAGATCACCAAGCTCAACCAACCCATCGCTACCACGTTCATCCCCCCCGGCTCGATGGCCGGCTACGCCTCGCCGACCGACGGCGTCACCTTCGACCCCGACGCGGCCCGCGCCCTCCTCGCCGAGGCCGGCCACGCCAACGGCGCCGGGCTCGACGGCCTGTCCATCCTCTACAACACCGGCCAAGGCCACGAGTTCATCGCCCAGGCCATCCAGGGCATGTGGCAGCGCGAGCTCAACGTCGAGGTCTCCCTCGAGGGCCTCGACAGCAAGGCCTTCTCCACCCGACTACGCAACCACCAGTTCTCCATCACCCGTGCCTCGTGGATCGGCGACTACCCCGACCCGACCACCTTCCTCGACAAGAACCGCACCGGCGCCGGCAACAACGACGCCGCCTACGCCAACCCCGAATACGACGCCCTGCTCGACCTCGCCGCCACCCAAGCTGGCGCCGAACGCCTCGCCACCCTCACGGACGCCGAGGCCCTGCTGATCGCCGACCAGCCGATGCTGCTGCTCTACCAGTACGTGTTCATCCACCTCTGGGACCCGCAGCGCATCCAGAACGCCAGCCTCAACGCCTGGGGCCGGTGGCACTTCGAGAAGATCACGGTCGTCGACTAAGGCGTCGAACGAGAACCGGGGAGGTCGCTGTGAGTAAAGATGCGACGCAGGGGCGGTACGACACGCAACTCGATCTGCTGGGCGTGTTGAATTACGTCTTCGCGGGGTTCTTGGCGATCGGGAGTTGCACGTCTGTCATCTATATCGGCGTCGGCGTGGCAATGCTCATGGGCATGTTCTCAGAAGATCAAGGCGAGCCGCCGACGTTTATGGCTTGGCTACTCATACTGTTCTCCGGATGCATGATGGTCGCCGCTTGGATCGTCGCGGTATTTTCATTTCTAGCTGGCCGAGCATTAGGCGGCCGGCGAGGCTACAGGCTCTGCCTCGCAGCGGCATGCGCGCAGTGCATCTTTGTCCCGATCGGCACCGGGCTTGGCGTCTTTGGGCTGATCGTGCTTGTTCGACCCGAGGTGAAAGCGCGTCTCGGTGTGGATAACCCTTGCGTTCCGCGTTGAGCGATCACGCCATCGCCGACGTCAGCTCGCGCATCTTCTCGACGCACTTGGTCAGCGCCGGCAGCGGGTTCTCGGGGTCGGCCTCGTACTCCAGCACCGCGAAGCCGTCGAACTCGGTCGCGTCGAGCGCCTTGACGAACGCCGGCAGGTCGAGGTTGCCCGTGCCGACGACGACGTCGTTCCACTGAGCGTTGGGGTCGAAGACGAAGTCCTTGTAGTGCACGCCGTAGACGCGGCCCTTGAACGTCTCGGCCGCCCACTCGACGGGCTTGCCCTGCCGCGGGCCGATCTGCATGCACCACGCCGTGTCGATGCACACGCCGATCGACGGCCCGCCGAGCTCGAGCAGGTACGAGATCACATCCGGCGACCCGCCGAACATGTACCCGCCGTGGCAGTGGATGGCGACGCGGACGCCGTACTCCTCGCACAACGCAGCGACCTTCGGGATGGCGTGGTAGTAGCTGTCGACCTTGAAGTGCGCGGAGATGTGCTTGGCCCCCGCAGCGGCGGCGCAGTCGAACCACGCCCGCTCGGTCGCGGCGCCAGTGAACGTCTGCACGCCCAGCGAGACGATCGACACGCCGGCGTCCTTGTAGGTCGCGACGATCGGCTCGAACCCCTTGGGGTCGTCGAAGTCGGCGTGCACGGCGCACAGCTCGACCTTGTCCAGCCCCAGGTCCTTGACCTGGCCGGCGAGCACGGCGTTGTCCTTCGTCGTCCGGAAGCAGTAGCTCTGCACGCCGAAGTCGTGCGCGGCGGAAGTGGTCATCGCAGGGTCTCCTCAAAGGCGGTCGGCGGAGGGTAGCAACCTCGCCCTGCCCGTTTTTCGCCGACGGGTTGCCCCCGCCGGTTTGCACCTCTAGCGTGCCACCATCGCCCCCCGGCACGACCGCGCATGACCACGCTCACCACACCCCGCCGGCCCGCCCCACCCGCCGACGCCGGCCTGACCGACCGTTTCCGAGACGTCCGCGCCGCCACCCTCGCCATCACGCGCCCGCTGGCCGTCGAAGACTACTGCATCCAGTCCTGCGAGGACGTCAGCCCGACCAAGTGGCACCTTGCCCACACGACATGGTTCTTCGAGCGCTTCGTCCTCAAGCGTTTCCACCCCGAATACGCCGAGTTCCACCCCCGCTACGACTACCTCTTCAACAGCTACTACAACACCGTCGGCCCCATGCACTGCCGGCCCGCCCGCGGCAAACTCTCCAGGCCGACCGTCGACGAGGTGCTCGACTACCGCCGCACGATCGACGCCGCCGTGCTCGACCTCATCGGCCGATCCAGCGGGTTCGAGCCCGAGCAACAGCAGTCGTTCCAAGACGTCATGGTCCTCGGCCTGCACCACGAGCAGCAGCACCAGGAGCTGATGGTCACCGACCTCAAACACGTCTTCTCATCCAACCCCCTGCTGCCGACTTACCACGCCGCCCCTACCAACCTCAAGCCAACCGGAAGCGCAGCGCCCGGTTGGGTCGATCCACCTTCACTCCCCGATCTCGCCTGGATCGACCACCCCGGCGGCCTCATCGACATCGGCCTGCCCGCCGACCACGACGGCTTCTGCTTCGACAACGAAACCCCCACCCACAAGCAGTGGCTCGAGCCATTCGCGCTCGCCAGCCGCACCGTCACCAACGCCGAGTTCCTCGCCTTCATCGACGACGGCGGGTACGACCGCCACGACCTCTGGCTGAGCCTCGGCTGGGCCACCGTCCAGCAGCAAGGCTGGAAGCACCCGATCTACTGGTACCGCGACGGCGACGCCTGGGCCGAGTTCACCATGCACGGCCCGCGCCCGCTCGATCCCAACGAACCCGCCTGCCACCTCAGCTTCTTCGAGGCCGACGCCTACGCCCGCTGGGCCGGCCACCGCCTGCCGACCGAAGCCGAGTGGGAGATCGCCTGCCGCGACGCGTTCTACGCAGAGCCCGACGCGTTGCCCGAAGGCCACTTCGCCGACGCCCTCGACTTCCACCCCCGCCCCGCCCAAGCCAATCGGGAGCGAAGCGACCGGTTGGGCCCTGCCGCCAACCTCCTCCAGCCCTTCGGCACCCTCTGGGAATGGACGTCCTCGCCCTACGTCGGCTACCCCGGCTACGCCCCGCTGCCCGGCGCCCTCGGCGAATACAACGGCAAGTTCATGTGCAACCAGTACGTCCTCCGCGGCGGGTCGGTCGCCACCCCCGCGTCGCACATCCGCCCGACGTACCGCAACTTCTTCGATCCCGCCGCCCGCTGGCAGTTCACCGGCCTCCGCCTCGCCCGCTCGCTCTAAGCCCGCCACGTTCACTCGCTCGCCGTCACATCCAACCACGTTCTTTGATCAGGGGAACGCCATCACCACGCTCACCGCCGCACCGCCACGCCTGCTAGACCTGCATCCCCCCGCGGGCGACCTCGTCGCCGAAGCCATCGCCGGCCTGTCCGAGCCTCAGCCCACCCTGCCCTGCAAGCTCTTCTACGACCGCATCGGCAGCCACCTGTTCGACCGCATCACCGAGCTCGACGCCTATTACCCCACGCGCACCGAACTCGCCATCATGCGCGACCACGCGGCCGACATCGCCGACGCCATCGGCCCCAACGCCTATCTCGCCGAGCCCGGCTCCGGCTCCTCGGCCAAGGTCCACCTCCTGCTCGACGCACTCGACGACCCCGTCGCCTACGCCCCCATCGAGATCTCGCGCAAGCACCTGCTCGAGTCCGCCCACCGCCTCGCCGAGCGATACCCCGACATCGACATCCTCCCCGTCTGCGCCGACTACACCCACGACATCCGCCTGCCCGACGCCCCCCGCCCCGAGCGCAAACGCGTCGCCTACTTCCCCGGCTCGACCATCGGCAACTTTCGCGCCGACGACGCCCGCGACTTCCTCAACCTGCTCGCCGACCTGGTCGGCCGCAATACGGATCAGCCGGGCGGCCTGCTCATCGGCACCGACCTCCGCAAGGACGCGGATGTCTTGCACCGCGCCTACAACGACGAGCACGGCGTCACCGCAGCGTTCAACGTCAACGCGCTGCTCCACCTCGCTCGCCTCGCCGACGCCGACCTCGACGCCTCCGCCTTCACCCACCGCGCCGACTGGAACGACGCCAAGTCCCGCATCGAGATGCACCTCGTCGCCGAGCGCGACACGGCCTTCACCCTCGCCGGCCAACGCTTCGCCTTCGCCGCCGGCGACACGATCCGCACCGAGCTCAGCCACAAGTACACCCGCCACTCGTTCGACCTGATCGCCGAGGCCTTCGAGCCCGTGGGCTACTGGGCCGACGAACGCGGCTGGTTTGCCGTGCGGTACTACGAGGTGAGATAAGTCAGCTCGCCGATCCCGGGCTGAGGTGTTCGTGGGCCACGAACCATGACTCGCCACGCCGCTTCAGCACGGACGTGCCGCGCCCCTCGCCGGACGCCGGCTGGCCCCCGATCACGCCCGCCCAGGTGAAGCGGTAGACGCAGGCCGCGCAGTCTTCGGTGTCCACGATCCAGACCACGTCGTGGAGCTGATAGTCGTCGCCTTCGATCGCCTCGAAGTTCGCGCCGATGGCCTCGGCGATCGCCGCCTTACCGACGTGCGCGTCGCCGGTGCTGAACCAGTAGACGGCGTCGTCATCGATGAGCGCCATCACCCGTTTCAGGTCCTGCGCACGGCTGGCCGCCTCGTACTCCCGCATGAACTCGGTCGGACTCATCGTGTCGCTCCTTGTCGAGGTGTCACCGGCGACGCACGCGACCTACAACCTACACCCCACCACCCACAACCTCCCCAAAAACAACAACCCCGCCTGCGCCTCCACAAGCGGGGTCGTCAATGCCTGGCTGCATCCGGGGTTCCACCCTGGGATCGTCCGTGACGCCTGGCCGCCCGCCGCGTCCCTACCGCGGGCTTGATGTCTGTCTCGGCCTCAGACCGGCGTGGCGTGGGCTCGCTCGATCTGGTCGATGACCTGCCGCACGTGGAAGGGCTTGCGGAGGTAGCCATCGAAGCCGTTGTTCATGAGGTGCTGGGCCTGGCCGTCGGTGAGCTTGCCGCTCATCGCGATGACCTGGGTGCCCGGGAGGTCGGCGTTGTCCTTGACGAGCTTGAGGATGTCCTCGCCCTTGACGTCCTGCAGGTGCATGTCGACCAGCATGACGTGGGGGCGGAACTTCTCGCACTCGACGCCGGCGGCGAAGCCGGTGTGCGCCGTCTTGACGTCGTAGCTGGCCTGCTCGACGAGCACCTTCTCGAGGACGTCGAGGATCTCCGACTCGCCGTCGACGATCAGCACGCGGACCCGGCCCGACTGGAGGTTGTCCATCGGGATGTGATGAGCCTTCATGAAGCGGATCAGCGCGTTGAGCGGGATGCGTCGGTCCTTGGAGCCCGGGATCCGGTAGCCGCGGAGCTGGCCGGAGTCGAACCATTTGGACACGGTGCGGGGGGCGACGTTGCAGATCTTCGCGACCTCGCCGGTGGTCAAAATGTCTTTCTGTCGTGGCATACGCGGTTTACCCTTTCTCCCAGGGCCCTCCAGGTCGGGTGTCTCTCCTTCCCGACTGGTGATAGATCGACCGCGTTGGCCCCTCGCTTAATCGGCACGACACGAAAAGACGCCCCCGACCCCACCGTTGGCACAGGCACACCAACCCCCGCCCGGACACGCACGACCGGCGCAAGTCAAACACGGCATACGATCGAACGCCGTGCATCAGCGCGAGTTGAACAGCCGCGCGAGCGTTATCGGGCGGGCCTTGGTGTGGGCGTTGGCTGCGAGGAGCGGCCAGCCGGTGGGTGCGGTGGCCTAGGGCAAAGGTCGCGACATGGCGAGCATGGTCGAGCGAGCGAAGCCATGTCGCTCATAGAGGCGCTGGGCCGAGGCGTTGTCGTGGTCGGTCATCAGCGCAATACGTCCGCAGCCCGCGTCGGTCGCGACGCGGGCCGCTTCATCGAGCAGGCGTGAACCGATACCGTGGCCGCGTTGATCGGGGGCAACCACGAAGTCTTCGAGGATCGCCGCCCGGCCGCCGATCGCGGTCGAGACGATCCACAGCAGGTTGACCAGGCCCACGACTTGTCGGTCGAGCTCGGCGACCAGGAGTTGGCCGGCGCGGGGGTCGTCGAGGATGGCTCGCAGGCCGGCGATCTGCTTGTCAGGATCTGGAACAAACTCATGTTCCTGCGAAAAGAGCACACCCAATAGAGCGGCCATCGCCGGCAGGTCGTCGGCGATGGCGGGTCGGATGGTCACGTGATGCGCGTCGGACATCAGAACAGCTTGCCGACCGGCGGGAGGTCGCCCACGATCGGGGCGGCATAAGCGCGGAAGCTCTCGGCGATGTCGCAGCCGTCGACGACGTACGACGTGTCGAGGTGCTTGGTCTTCGCGGCGATGTCGCTGATCTCGATGCGCTCGTACCGCATGGTGTACGGGTCGTCGGTGCGGAGCATGGCGACCGAGCCGTCGGCGTGCTCGCCGGTGCAGGCGAGCTCGGCGGCCTTGAACCCGGCAGCTCTGGCCTCGGCGGCGTCGGACGCCGAGACGCAGCCGGCGAAGGAACGCTGCATGTAGCCGAGGGTGTCGGCGCGGACGCGCTTGATGCCGAGCTTGGACTTGATGGCGGTGGAGATGAAGTCGCCTAGGGCGCCCGAGCCGGAGAGCTGGATGTTGCCGTGCGAGTCCTTCTCGATCTCGGTGCCGGACTCCTCGGCGAGCTTGGCGGCGAGCGGCGTGCCGTCGGCGTCGTGGACGCCCTCGCTCACGGCGATGAGGCAGCGGCCTTGTGCCTTGTAGACGCGGTCGACGTCGCCCATCAGCTTGTCGATCGAGAGCGGGGCTTCGGGGACGTAGATCAGGTGCGGGCCGTCGGAGGCATCTTGGCGGCCGAGCATGCTGGCGGCGGTGAGGAAGCCGGCGTGGCGTCCCATGATGATG
>JBCCZA010000025.1:0-25285 GCA_039188455.1 Planctomycetota bacterium | reverse complement strand
GCCAACCTGTACAAGGCCGTCGACGCCGACCTCGAGATCATCCCCGTCATCAACAAGATCGACCTGCCCTCGGCCGAGCCCGAGTCGCGGGCGCTGCAGGTCGAGGAGGTGCTCGGGCTCGACGCCGAGGACTGCATCTTCACCTCGGCCAAGACCGGCCAAGGCGTGCCCGAGCTGCTCGACGCGATCTGCGCCCGCTTCCACCCGCCCAAGGGCGACCCGGATGGCCCGCTCCGCGCCCTGATCTTCGACGCCAAGTATGACGACTACCGAGGCGTCGTTGTCTACTTCCGCGTCGTGGATGGCAAGTTCGCCAAGGGCGACCGCATCTACACGATGCGCACCCAGCGGACGTACGCCGTGACCGAGCTCGGCAAGTTCCGTCCGAAGATGACCGCGGTCAACGAGCCGTTCGAGGCCGGCGACGTCGGCTACATGGTCGCGTCGATCAAGACCCTCGACGACGTCAACATCGGCGACACCATCACCCTCGACACCGCCCGCGCCGACGAGCCGCTGCCCGGCTACCAGGAGCCGGCCCCGATGGTGTTCTGCGATTTCTACCCCTCGGGCGACACGCAGTTCGACGAGCTCCGCGAAGCGATCGCCAAGCTCAGCATCAACGACGCGAGCTTCTCGCACGAGCCAACGAACTCAGAAGCCTTAGGCCCGGGCTTTCGCTGCGGGTTCCTAGGCATGCTCCACATGGACATCATCCAGGAGCGCCTCGAACGCGAGCAGAACGTCACCCTCGTGCAGACCGCGCCGACCGTGACCTACGAGGTCGAGTACGTCGGCAAGGCCGGCGAGAAGCACACGGTGATGATCACCAACCCGGCCGACCTGCCCGACCCCTCGCAGATCCGTGCGATCCGCGAGCCGATCGTCTCGGCCGAGATCATCTGCCCCAACGAGTCCATCGGCGACATCATGAAGCTCTGCGATCAGCGCCGCGGCGTCTACAAGCAGCAAAAGTTCCTCGCCGCCGACCGCCAGATCCTCGACTACGACCTGCCCCTGGCCGAGATCATCTACGACTTCTTCGACAAGCTGAAGTCGATTACCTCCGGCTACGGCACGGTCGACTACCAGATCAAGGGCTTTAACGCCGACCGCCTGGTGAAGATGGACATCCTCGTCAACGGCCAGCCGGTCGACGCGCTGTCGGTCATCGTTCACCGCGACAAGGCCGAGTTCCGCGGCCGGCATTTGCTCAAGAAGCTCAAGGACCAGATCGACAAGCACCTGTTCGAGATCCCGCTGCAGGCCGCGATCGGCGGCAAGATCATCGCCCGCGAGACGATCAAGTCCGTCGGCAAGAACGTCACCGCCAAGTGCTACGGCGGCGACGTCACCCGCAAGCGCAAGCTGCTCGAGAAGCAGAAGAAGGGCAAGGAACGCATGAAACGCATCGGGACGGTCGACATCCCGCAGGAGGCGTTCATGTCGGTGCTGGATACGGGGGAGTGAGGGGCGCTTCGCTTGCCTAGACCCAGTGACCCGCGATCATGACGCCGGTGAGCACGATCGCCAAGGCGAGCAGCCATGCGCCGCCGTGGCGGTGGGCCTGCAGGGCGGTGGGGCCGTGGAGCGAGGGCGGGCGGCGGATGGCGAGGACCCAGGTGGCGGCGGCCGCGATGCCGGCGACGCCGCCGACGGCGTGGGTGAGGTTGCACAGCGTGCAGTACAGCGACGGCCACACGGCTTGGACGCCGATGAACCAGGCGGCGCTGAACAGGATGCACAGCCCGAGCACGGCTTGGGCGTCGAGCAGGCGTCGGCGCCACGAGTTGAGGCAAAACGGGTGCCACGCGATCAGGCTGATTGCGATGATGACCAGATAGGTCAGTAGCGCCCACAGCCAGACGGGCAGGCCGAAGCTGGCGGCGAAGACCGTGGGGGGCTGGCCGACGGTGTAACCGGCGGCGTTGCTGGCGCCTTCGGTTGTGGTCTTGCAGACGCAGGACATCAATCGGGCGGCCGGGCTCCAGCCGGCGATCGACGCGACGCCCGCGAGGAGGATGAGCAGCACGCCGCCGGCTGCGCCGAGGCGGGTGGCTGTGATCCACACGGGCGGGATGTTGGCCGCCTCGCCGTGCTTGAGGCCGGCGACGGTGAGGGCGTGGCCGCATTCGGGGCAGCGGGGCTGGGTGAGGCCGCGGACGTTGTAGCCGCAGCGCGGGCAGGCGGCGTCGCGGTCGCGGAGATAGGCGGCGACGTCGTGCTCGGACACGATCGGTGTCTGGGGCGTGGGCCGGGGGGCGCGGCTGACGACGCGGCGGAGCTCGTCGGGATGAATCTCGATCGTCATGACGCGGTTGTCCGCGGGCCTGAATCCACCGGCCTACTTCCTTGACGTCACGATGCGGGCCGTGTTGCAGGCCGATCGGAGCTTGCGCCGCGTGTGCGGCGATTCGGTAACGTCCCCGGGATGCGTACCGACGCGTCCTTCGGCGTCATCCCGGTTGATCCCAGCGATCCCGCGTCGCCGCGGTTTTTGCTGGTCAAGCACCACGCGGGGCACTGGGCGTTCCCCAAGGGGCACCCGGACGAGGGCGAGTCGGCCGAGCAGACGGCCCAGCGCGAGCTCTTGGAGGAGACGGGGCTGACGGTGACGCGGCTGGTGCGCGACGCGGCGACGGGGCGGGCGGTCGAGCTGGTCGAGCGTTACGCGTTCACCGATCGCAAGGGGCGGCGGGTGGACAAGACGGTGACGTTCTTCGTGGGTTTGGTGGATGAGGTCGAGGCGCGGCCGCAGGAAGAAGAGATCGCGGAGCTGGCGTGGCTGACGGCCGGGGCGGCGCGGGAGCGGATGACGTTTGACGAGGGGCGACGGGTGTTGGATGAGGCGGTGGGGTTGGTTGCTGAGCAATAGCCGTTAGCCCCCGGCTCTGCCGGGGGTGATCGACGGAAACGCTTGCACGATCGAGATGCACAATGATTCACCCCCGGCAGAGCCGGGGGCTAATGGAGGTGGATCGCTCCATTAGCGGCGGCGGGTGGCGATCAGGCCGAGGCCGGCGGCGAGCAGGGCGGCGGTGGCGGGCTCGGGGATTTCGATGGGGTTGCCGCTGACGACTCGGAAGTTCGAGAAGGTGGCGTCGATGTCGCCCGACTCGAGCCCGCCGCGGAGGAAGAAGGAGACGAGCAGGTCGTCGCCGTCCCAGAACTGGGCGATGGCGATGTCGCTCGACTGGTCCGGGGTGTTGTTGCCGGGGGTTTGGGCGACGCCGACGTTGATGGAGCCGGTGGTGCCGTTGTAGTCGACGATCAGCGAGCCTTCTTGTGCGGGAAAGGTGGGGAACTGCGGGAGAATGATGCCGATGCCGGGTGCTCTGCCGGCGGGGCCACCGATGGTGGTCGGCGGCGGCCCGGCGGTGGCGAAGGCAGCGACGCCGGCGGAGCTATCGCCGGCCGCGTCTTCGCCGATCCCGAAGCCGAAGCCGTAACCGCCCTCGTAGGTGGGGGAGTCGCCGACCTCGATCGCGAAGTCGATGGCGATCTTGAAGCTGTCTGTGGCGCGGAAGTAGAAGCCCTGGGTCGACTCGGCGACGGTGTTGCCGTTGACCGAGGCGTAGCCGACGTCGGCGGAGAAGTTGATCGATGGCGGGGCGTCTGCGGTGAGGGTGGCGGAAGAGCCGTCGGGGGAGACGCTGGCGTTGAGGCCGGGCGTTGGCGGATCTTCGAGCAGGGTCCACTCGTTGAAGTCGGTGATCGCGGCTGAGGCAATCGGGGCGACGGCGAGCGCGGCGATGGCGGTGGCGGCGGGGGTGCGATACACGAGCGATGCCTCCTGGTGCGTTCTTTCTCCGCGGAGAGGCTAGCCGACGGGTCACGCTTTGCCAACGGAATTGCCGTGGGTCGGGGGATGGGCGGTGCCGGGGGGAGTTGCGTAGGCTCGGGCATGCGGCGGGCGCTGGTTGGCGAGCTGATGGACGATCCGGGGCTGGACCCGGTGGAGCATGCGCGGGCGCTGCGGGGGCTGGATCGGCTGAATCGATTGGGCGCGACGGCGTCGATCGTGGGGCGGGCGGTGGAAGGGGTGTTGAAGGGGACGGGGCGGTCGGCTGAGCGGTCTCGGGAGAACGGTCAGGCGGTGCGGTTGCTGGATGTCGCGTGCGGCGGTGGGGCGGTCGGGGTGTCGGTGGCGCGTTGGTTGGAGCGGCGGGGGTGGGTGGTGCGGCTGGTGGGGTGTGATGTGAGCGAGACGGCGCTGCGGTCGGCGCGGGCGACGGCGGACGCGGCGGGGCTGGTCGGGCATCGGTGGGTGGTGGCGGACGCGACGGCGGGGGGGTTGCCGGCGTGCGACGTGGCGGTGTGCGGGCTGTTCTTGCATCACCTGGAGGAGGCGGGCGCGGTGGCGGTGCTGCGGGGGATGAGTGAGGCGGCGGATGCTCGAGCTTCCGGGGGTGGGGGCGTGGTGTTGGACCTGCTGCGGACCCGGCGGGGGCTGGCGATGGTGTGGTTGGCGTGCCGGCTGGTGACGCGTTGTCGGGTGGTGCACGTGGACGGGCCGCGCAGCGTGCGGGCGGCATACACGGTTGCCGAGTTGGCCGGGCTGGCCGAGCGTGCGGGGCTGGGTGCGGGCAGAGGCCAGAAGGCGGGAAGAGTGGCGGTGCGTCGCGTGTTTGGCCAGCGAGCGGTGTTGACGTGGGGCGGCGGTGCTAGGGTGACTGATGATGCGTGACGGCTCGGTCGACGGCGGGTGGGACGCGGTGGTGATCGGTGCGGGCGTCGCCGGCGGTGCGGCGGCGATCGGGCTGGCGCGAGCGGGCGCGCGGGTGTTGGTCGTGGAGAAGGCACGGTTCCCGCGCGGCAAGGCGTGCGGCGGCTGCCTGGGGGGCGTGGCGTTGGCCGAGTTGCGGCGGCTGGGGTTGGCGGGCGAGGTTGGGCGGTGGTCGCGGCCGGTCGAGCGGATGCGGCTGGTGTGTGGCGGGCGGTCGTGGGATTGGGGGGTGCCCGCGTTGGTGGACGCGGCGGTGTCGGCGGGGGCCGAGTTTCGGGATGGGTGTCGGGCGGAGGTGGTCGACGCGGGGGATGTAGGGCGGGCGGCGACGGTGCGGGTGGGAGAGCGGGAGGTGTCGGCCGAGACGGTGGTGCTGGCGGACGGGTTGGGGGGTAGCGGCGAGCCGGGCGCGGCGGCGGGGCGGTGGCGGGTGGCGCGGGGGAGCCGGGTGGGCGTGTCGATGCGCGGGTCGGCTGGGGAGGTGGGCGAGGCGCCGCGGGGCGTTCGGCGGTGGGTCCGCGGCGGGGCGGTGAGCATGGCGGTGGGGCGGGGCGGGTACGTCGGCGCGGTGCGCATGGACGACGGGGCGGTGCACCTGGCGGGGGCGCTGGACGCGGGGATGGTGCGCGAGCACGGCGGGGCGGCGCGGGCGGTCGCGGCGGTGCTGAGCGAGGCGGGCGGTGTGCCGGTGGACGCGGCGACGCGCGATTGGCTGGCGAGCTCGGCGTGGTGCGGGGCGCCGGCGTTGACGCGTCGGCGGAAGCGCGTGGCGTGGGGGCGGTGCTTGGCGGTGGGAGACGCGGCGGGGTACGTCGAGCCGTTCACCGGCGAGGGGATGGGGTGGGCGTTGGTCGCGGCGCGGGAGGCGTCGGCGTTGGTGGCCGAGGCGGGGCGGGATGGGGCGTGGCATCGGTTGTCGGCGTGGTCGGCGGTGTGTCGGGCGGGGCGGGGTCGGGGTTGGACGGCGGGTTGGGTGAGGCGTGCGGTGCGTCGGCCTGGGTTGCTGTCGGCGGCGATGCGCGTGGGGGCGGTGGCTCGGCCGACGGTCGGCGCGGTGTTGGCACGCACGCACCCGGTGTCGGCATGAGCGAGTCAACCGCGGGCGTGCTGGGCCTGGGGGTGGCGCTGCCGGCGCATCGGCTCGATCAGTCCCGCGCCGCGACGCACGCCGCGGGCCGCTCGGCGCAGAACGCCAAGCAGCGTGCCGTGGTGGAGCGGCTGTACGCCCGCAGCGGGATCGATCGTCGGCCGGTCGTGCTGGGCGAGTTCGTCGGCGACGACGACGCGCCGCTGCTGGGCCTGCCGAGCGATGCCAACGACCCCGGCCCAACAACCGCCGCCCGCCTCGCGCGCTACCGCCAGCACGCCCCCGGCCTCGCCGAGCGCGCCGGCCGGGCGGCGCTCGACCGCGCAGGTGTCCCCCCCGAACGAGTCACCCACCTCGTCACCGCGTCGTGCACCGGCTTCCACGCCCCCAACGTGGACATCGCGTTGATCGATCGCCTCGGCCTGCCGCGCTCGACTCGGCGGACGCACGTCGGCTACATGGGCTGCCACGCCGCGCTCAATGCGCTCCGCGTCGCCGATGCGCTGGCACGCGTCGAGCCCGATGCCGTCGTGCTCGTCGTGGCGGTCGAGGTGTGCAGCATCCACCTGGCCTACGGCTGGGACGCCCAGGCGATGGTGAGCAACGCCTTGTTCGGCGACGCGGCCGCCGCGGCTGTGGTGTCGACCGATCGCCCCGCGGATGCGCCGTTCACGCTGATCGACCAGACCTCGGCCGTCCTGCCCGACACGCACGACGCCATGACCTGGGCCATCACCGATCACGGCTTCCGCATGAGCCTGTCCAACCGCGTGCCCGACCTGATCCGCGGCACGCTCAAGCCCGTCGTCGACGAGATGCTCGCCCGCCACGGCCTGGCGGTCGGGGAGATCGATCACTGGGCGATCCACCCCGGCGGGCCGAACATCATCACAGCCGTGGGCGATGCGCTTGCCCTGGATGACGATGACTTAGCCTCGTCCCGCGGCGTGTTGCGCGAGCTGGGCAACCTCTCGTCGCCGACGGTGCTTGTGCTGCTCGATCGCATCGCCGAGGCGACGACCACCGGTCAGCGTTGCGTCGTGCTCGCGTTTGGGCCCGGCCTGACGATCGAGGCGGCGCTGCTCGGCTGCGGTGGTCGCGCGGGCTGATCGCGGGTCGCGCGGGTTACCCGCCGCTCGCCAGCGAGCTCGCCGAGAAGATCGGCAGCAGCAGCGAGATCGCCACGAAACCCACGATCCCGCCGACGGTCACCACCATCACCGGCTCGATGTACTGCGTCGCGTTCTTCACCGCCGTGTCGAACTCGTCCTCGGTGTACTCCGCCACCCGGTTGATCACCTGACCCATCCGCCCCGACTTTTCGCCGGAGTAGATCATCTGCACCACGGCGCGCGGCACCAGCCACGTGTCACGCAGCCCGTCCGACAGCTGCGAGCCTTTGCGCAGCTGATCGTCGACCTTCGCCCACAGCGTCTGATACTCGCGGTTGGGCGTGACGTGCCGGACGATGTCGACCATGTCGAGGATCGGCACGCCCGCCTCGAGCAGCGTGCCGATGGTTTGCGTCATCCGCACCAGATTCACCTGACGTATCAGGGTGCCCACCACCGGCAGCCGCAGGATCACGGCGTCGAGCAGCGCCCGCCCGGACTCCACCTGCCTCATCACCCACAGCGTCCCCAGCACCGCCACGACCCCCGCGACCCACGCCCACCACCACCCGATCAGCGAGTTGCTGATCGCCATGAGCGCGAGCGTCGGCGTCGGCAACGCCGCCCCGCGGTCGGCGAAGATGTTGGCGAACCGAGGCAGCACAAACACCAGCAGGAACACCGTCACGAGGATCACGAACGCGAACATAATCGCGGGGTAGGTCAGAGCGCCCTTGATTTTGTGGGCGTTGGCGTCCTGCTTCTGAAGGTGCTGCGACACCCGCTCGAGCATCGAGCCCATCCTGCCCGACGCCTCGCCCGCGCGGACCAGGCTGATCATCAGGTTTGGGAACGTCTTGGGGTACGCCGCTAGCGATGACGACAGGTCTGCCCCCGAACGCACACGCTCTGCGACGTCCTCGACGATCGCGTGGAACGCCGGGGTGCCGGCCTGATCGGCGGCGATGTCCAGCGACTCGGAGATCGGCACGCCCGTCTCGAGCATCACGCCCAGCTGGTGGCAGAACGTGATCACCTCCTTGCGCTTGACCCCGCCGAGGCTGATCGGCCCGGCGGCACGATGGGTGGTGCCCGAGGAGATGTGGATCACGAACTTGCCGTCGGCGCGCAGCTGCGACGCCGCCATCTCGGCCGTGGCCGCGGCAACCGTCCCGGACGTCAGCGCGCCGGTGTTGAGTCGTGCCTTGTAAGCGAACTCGGGCATGGTCGGGCCCCCTAGAGGCTGGTGGCGTTGATGACTTCGTCGAGCGTCGTCAGCCCCGAGGCGACCTTGCTCAGCCCGTCCTCGCGGAGCGTGCTGTAACCGGTGCCGGCGTGGGCGAGCTTGCGGAGTTCCTGCAGACCAGCGCCCCGGCTGATCGCGTCGAGGACCTCGTCGTCGGGCACGAACAGCTCGTAGATCCCCAGCCGGCCGGCGAACCCGGTGTCGCGACAGCGCGAGCAGCCGACCCCGTGGTAGGTCGTCTCGATCGGGTGGCCTCCCTCGGCCAGGTGCCGGAGCGTGCGTTCGAGCTTGGCGTCGGCGGCGACGGGCTCCTTGCAGTTGGCGCAGACCTTACGCACGAGCCGCTGGGCCAACACGCCTCGGATCGACGCGGCGACGAGGTAAGGCTCGACGCCGACGTTGAACAGCCGGCTGATCGCCGATGGCGCATCGTTGGTGTGCAGCGTCGAGAACACGAGGTGGCCGGTCAGCGCCGCCTGCGTCGCGATGCGGGCCGTCTCCTGGTCGCGGACCTCGCCGACCATGATGATGTCGGGGTCCTGACGCAGCAGCGACCGCAGCGCAGAGGCAAACGTGAAACCGGCCTTGTCGTTGGTCTGGAACTGGTTGACGCCGACCAGCGGGTATTCGACGGGGTCTTCGACCGTCGAGATGTTGACCGACTCGTCCGACAGCTCATTGAGCGCCGCGTAGAGCGTGGTCGACTTGCCCGAGCCGGTCGGCCCGGTCACGAGGATGATGCCGTTGGGCTGGGCGGTCAGGGTGCGGAAGCGAGCCAGCATCGAAGGCGCGAACCCCAGCGTCTCGATGCTGGTCAGCGCGTTGGATTTGTCGATGATGCGGATGACCACCTTCTCGCCGAACTTGCCCGGCATCGTCGAGACACGCAGGTCGATCTGGCGTTTCTCCGCAACGACCGAGATCGCGCCATCCTGCGGTTGGCGACGCTCGGAGATATCCATGCCCGCCATGATCTTGATACGGCTCACCACGGCGGGAAGCATCTGGTAGGGCGGGCGGAGCTTCTCGAACAGCCCGCCGTCCACCCGGTACCGAACCCGCAACGCCTGATCGCCGGGCTCGATGTGGATATCGGAGGCCTTGTCCTTCACCGCCGAGAAGATGAGGTGATTGACCAGCCGGATGATCGGCGACTCGTTGGCGGCCGCGTCGATATCGAGCAGGTCGGCCATCTGCTGCTCGACAAGCGCGAGGTCGTTGATGTCGAAGTCGTCGACCAGGTCGTCGATGACGAAGACATTCGCGTCGGGCATGTACGCATCGAGCGTCTGGCGGATGTCGCCGGGCGTGGCGGCGACGGCCTGGACGCTCAGCCCCGTCATCCGCGTGACCTCGTCGAGCAGGAACACGTTCGTCGGCTCGTGGATCGCGACCGTCAGCTTGCCCGCCACGTTGAACAGCGGCAGCACCAAGTTCTTCTCGGTGAACTCCCGCGGCAGAATCTCGATCGTCCGAGGGTCGACAAGCCGAGGGTGAATCCTCGAGAACGGCACGCCGCACGCCTCGGCCAGCACCTCGTAGACTTGGTCCGTGGTGACAAGTTCCAGCTCGACCAGCACCTCGCCCAGCAGCTTGTCCGACCCCTTGTCCTGCCGGTAAGCGATCGCCTTGGCGACATCTTCTTCGGTGATGAGGCCTTTGGCGATCAGCAGATCGCCCACGCGCATGGGCTTGCCCGTGGTCGCTGTCTTGGGTGTGGTGTCGATCGCCGCCATCGCTCTACCTCAGACTCCTCACGGCGCTGTCGACGTCGTCGTGCGTGTCGAAGCGCTTGTCCAGCCGGGTCATCCGTAGGATCGTCGCGACGCTCTCGGACAGCTCGGCCAGGCGGACCTGCCCCAGCCGCTGCGCCGACTGGTCCTGCAGCCACAGCAGCGTCTCGAGCGCAACCGAGTCCATGAACTCGACCTGCTTCAGGTCCAGCACGAAGTCGCGAGCCTTGGCTTCCATCTGCTCGATCACCTCGCGTCGGAACCGGTCGGCGGTGTCGAGCGTGAACTCGCCCTCGATCTGCACGACGGCCAGCTCGTCGAATTTCTCGATGGTCGTCTTCATGGCGGTCAGGCGGCGTGGGTCTTGCGCTTGCTTGCTTCGCTGAGCAGCAGGTGCTGCTGGCGGACGAGCTTGAGCACGGGCGTGAGGTCCAGGCCACGGAAGGCCTCGACGACGTCGGGGTCGAACTGCTTGCCGGCGTTGGCGGCGATCTCGACCTGCACCGCGGTGGGGTGCAGGGCCTGGCGATAGGTCCGGTTCGAGCTCATCGCGTCGAAGGCGTCGGCCAGCCCGATGATCCGCCCCACGAGCGGGATCTCGGCGCCCGCCAGGCCGTGCGGGTAGCCGCGGCCGTCCCAGCGCTCGTGGTGGTGCAGCACGCCCGGGACGAGGTCCTGCATCTGCGGGATGTCGCGGAGGATGGTCGCGCCGATCTCGGGATGTCGCTTGATGGCGTCGAACTCGTCGTCGGTCAGCGGGCCGTTTTTGCACAGCACCGCCTCGGGCACGCCGATCTTGCCGACGTCGTGCACCAGCCCCGACAAGTGGACGCGCTCGGCGGCCTCGGCGTCCAGCCCCATGGCGTCGGCGAGCATCCGCGACAGCAGCGCCACCCGCTCGGAGTGGCCGTGGGTGTACGAGTCTTTCGCGTCGATCGCCGACGTCAGCGCGTGCAGCGTGCCCAGGAACATCTGCTGCATGCCCTCGTAGAGCATGTTGTTGTCCAGGAAGATCGACAGCGTCGCCGCCAGCGCGTGGCAGAGCTTGGCGTCGATCGTGCTCAGCGCCCCGCCGTCGGGCTTCTCCGCGCCGAACAGCACACCCAGCGGTCGATCGACCGTACCGACCGGCACCGACAGCATCGCGTCGGCCAGCGGGGACAGGCCGGTCTTGCGTGCCTCCTCGGCCGAGACAATTCGCGGTGCGCCGCGCGTGCCTTCGATCTCGAGCAGCCGCCTCCCGACGTTCGCGAGCTCGACCCGGCTCACCGGCGGCTTGCCAGACATGTAGAGCGCGCCGCGCAGCCGATTCAGCCGAGGCTCCTGGGGCGTGAGCATCAGCGTCAGCCAGCCCAGCCCGCTGGTCTGCCACAGCTCGTGCGTCGCTTCGCCCAAGAACTTGGACGCCGGCTGGCTCACGGTTAGCCCGCTCGACAGCTTGTACAGCAGGCTGAGTTCCTCGTAGGACTCGCTCAGCTCGCTGCTCAGGCCGTGCAATTCCTGCGTGGAGCGCTGCAGCGCGTCCGAGGCGTCGGCCAGCCAAGTCAGGCTCCCGGTGAGCTGCTCGGTCTGCGCCGCGTCGCGCACCGCGGCGTCGGCTTGGGCCGAGGGGTGTGCGTCCCAGCGCCACAGCGCCACGCCGATCGCCGCCTTGGCGTCGTCTCGGCGTCGCCCGGCTTGGCGGACGCCCAGCACGACCGCCCGCAGGCCCGCCGCCGGGTCGAGCCAGCGCAGCCGGCCCACCGCCAGCTCGGCCCACCGCGAAGCCAGCGTCGATGTCGCGTCTTCGGTGCGGAGCAGCGCCTCGATCGCCGCGTGATCGTCGCCGAACACGGGCTCGAAGAGGCTCACGCCGTTGTCGGTCATCTCGATCACCGCGCCCGACAGCCCCAGCGACGCGAGGCGTTTGCGTGCGTCGGGCGTGATCGGCGAATCGGCGTTCGACAGCGGCGACCTCACGCGATCGTCCCTCGCTCCGCCTCGGCGGTGTTGGCGGTCGTGGTCGCGCTCTCGGCCGCACGGCTCAGCAACGAGCGGACCCGCTGGAGCATCTCGCGCGGGCTGAACGGCTTGGTCATGACATCGGCGATGCGGTGCTCGGCCAGCTGCTCGTCGGTCAGCCCGTAGCCGCGGGCGGTGAGCATGAGCACCGGTACGTCGGCCAGTGCCTCGTGATGACGGATGGCGGCGCTGAGCTCCAGGCCGGTGAGCCCGGGCATCTGGAAGTCGGTCACGATCGCGTCGGGCGTGTGCTCGATCGCGAGCGCCAAGGCCTCGTCGCCGTCGGAAGCGGTGACGACGTCCATGCCGTCGTGGCGCAGCTTGAGGCTGACGACGTGCTGGATGTGGGCTTCGTCGTCGACGACGAGAATGCGAGGCATCGCTGGGTCCTTATCGGGCGCGTCGTCGGCGATCGCGTGATCGCCGAACTGCCGGGCGCCGTGGCCCGCCTCAGGAGTTGTCGGCAAACGGAACCTCGAACGTAAACGTCGACCCCGCGCCGGGTGTGCTGGTCGCGCGGATCGTGCCGTCATGAACGGATTCGACGACGTGCTTGACGAGGTTGAGCCCCAGCCCGGTGCCCTGGGCCATCTTCTGGTGCCCTTGGACCCGATAAAATTTGTCGAACACGTGGGGCAGCGCGTCCTCGGGGATGCCGACGCCCGAGTCCTGCACGCTCACGCTCAGCAGCCTTCCTTCGCGGTCGCTATCCGAGGAAACCTTCACCGTCCCGCCGGCTTCGGTGTACTTCACCGCGTTGCCGATCAGGTTGAGCACGACCTGGAACATCATGTCGCGGTCGACGAAGACGTGGTCCTGCAACGCGCTGACGTGGTCCTCGAGCTCGATCTGCTTGGCCTCGGCCTGGGGGCGCATCACGTCGATGGCTTCGCGGATGATCGGCCCGAGCACCATCCGCTCTCGCTGGGCGCGCATGATGCCCGACTCGATGCGGTTGATGTTGAGGATGTTGTCGATCAGCCGGGCGAGGCGCGTGGTCTCGGCTTGGATGATGCCATAGAACTCGTCACGGGTCTCGGCGTCTTGCGCCTCGCCGTCGACGAGCATCTCCACGTAGGCGGCGATGCTGGACAGCGGGGTGCGGAGCTCGTGGGAGACGCTGGAGACGAAGTGGCTCTTGGACGCGGCGATCTCGCGCTCGCGGGTGACGTCGCGCAGGACGGTGACGACGCCGTTGACGCCCGTGTGTTCGCGGTCCTTCTCACCGAGGCTGGTGACGGTGACGTCGAAGACGCGTTCGCCGCCACCGCGCGTGGTCAGGTGTTTCTCGAGTCGTCGACGGAGCGAGGCGTCGCCGGAGTCGCGGGTGTCTTTGATCAGCCGGGCCAGCTGGCCGTCGCGGACGATCTGGTCGACCGGCCGGTGGCCGGCGGCGTCGAACTCGAACGCGAGCGCATCGGCGGCGGCGCGGTTGGCGACGGCGACCTCGTTGAACGCGTCGGTCACGAGCACGGCGTCGGAGATGGCGTGCAGCACGCCCTCGAGGTAACGCAGCTCGGCCCGGGCGAGCCCCAGCTCGACCTCGCTGGAGCGCGCGATCTGGCGGGCTTCGCGGACCTCGTCGATGGCGTCGCCCGTGACGGCGGTGATCGCGTCGATGAGGCGCTGGTGCTCGCCGTCGAGCGACGGCGGGGTGGCTTCGTGGTCGTCGCGTCGGCCCTCGACGTAGCGGCGCATCTGACGCACGGCGACCTCGGCGCGGCCTCGTTCGCGTCGCGCGAGGGCCCACGCGGCGACGGCCGCGATCCCCCCGCCGACAATGCCCACCAGGCCGGACACCGCCGCGAGCTGCCGCCAGGCATCGCTGATGGACGCGGCGAGCACCGCGATGGTCGGATCGATCGGCACGGCTGATCTCGTCGGCGGTTACGGCGTGGGCGCGAGCGACTGCAGCAGGCGCATCGCCCGTTGGTCCTCGGGTTGGCGACGCAGCGCTTCGCGATAGGCGGCGGCGGCCGCGGCGGGCTTGCCGGCTTCCTGCAGCGAGATGCCCCGCAGGATCAGCGGTGCGGCAGCGTTCGGCGAGAGCTCGGCGGCGCGGTCGAAGTACTCGACCGCCTCGTCCCAACGCGACTGGGCCTTGAGCGCCAGGCCGGCGAGCATGTAGCCGCGGTGGTCGTGCGGGTCGACGCGCACCGCGCGGCGGGCGGCGGACAGCGTGTCCTTCGGCCGGTCGGCCTCCCACGCCATCTCGCCCAGCCGGACCCAGTGGCTGGCCTCGGCGGGCTCCTGGCGGGTCAGCTGGAGGTACGTGTCCTTCGCGTCGTCGTATCGGCCCAGCCGGTGATAGGCGCGGGCCAGGACCTCGCGCAGGTCGGTGCGGTTCTGCATCTCGGCTCGCTTGAGCAGCGGCTCGAGCGCACCGACGGCTTCCTTGGTCCGGCCCGAGGCGAAGTACGCCAGAGCCAGCTCCTCGCCGAGCGCATCATCGTCCGGCGCGAGCATCGACGCCTCGCGGAAGCAGTCGATCGCCTTGTCGTGCTCGTTGTCGAGGGCGTGCAGGTGGCCGGCCGCCACGCGGATCGCCGCGGACTGGTCGAAGTACGTCATCTTGCTGTTGAGCAGTCGCTTGGCCTGCTGGCGGTCGCCCGACGCGACCATCGCCTCGGTCCAGGCGAGGAAGTACGACACGTCGTCGGGGGCGATCTCGTAGGCCTTGCGGTAGGCGTCGGCGGCCTGGCTGAAGCGGCTCCAACGCTCGAGCACGATGCCCTGGTAGTAATAGGCCTCGGCGTACTCGGGGTCGAACTCGATGGCCTGGTCGAACAGGTGGTAAGCCCGCTCGAGCTTACCGCGCTCGAACTGGACGCGGCCGGCCATGACGAACAGCCGCGGGTTATCGGGGTCGATCGACGCGGCCTCGATGAGCACGGCGTCGGCGCGGTCGAGGTCGCCGGACTCGAGGGCCTGGCGGGCGATGGGCATCATGTGAGCCGAACGCAGGTCCTGCCAGCGGTTATTGGCGTTGTCGACCCACTTCTCGCGGTTGCCCTTGTGCCCGCAGCCGGTCAGGCCGCCGAGCACGACGCTCACGGCAAGGGCGGTCAGGAGGGACGTCTTGAATTGTCGCATGTCTTTGCCTCCGGTGGGGATCGTGTGAAGCCTCCCTGGCCACGATCGGAAAACGGCGGGCCGGCGATGAAGCCGACCCGCCGGGTGTGTCTTCTCGGGCTTACTCGGTGTCGGTCGGCACCTCGGTGATCGACTCGAAGGGCACGATGAACGCGTCTCCCTCGTCGAAGGTGTCGTCGGCCGAGTCGGCGTCGGCGGTCTGCTGCGCGTCGGCGGTGGGCTCGCCCTCTTCGACCAGCTCGCCGCCGAAGGCGCTGACCCAGTCGTACGGGTCGTCGGCCGGCTGAGCCGTCTCGGTTTCAATGGTCTGAACGGCGAACGCGTCATCGGCGTCCGCGCCTTCGGCGGGCTCGATCGACCAGGCCTCGTCGGCGGCCTGGAAGACCTCGACGACCGACTCGATGACCTCGGCGTCATCGCCGACGAACTCGTCCTGCGCCTCGGCGTCGGTGAACTCGGGTTCGGCGAACCCAGCTTCGGCAAACTCGGGCTGCGGCTCGGCGTCGAAGTCGGGCTGCTCGGCGGGCTCGAGGGCAACCGGCTCGGCGACCTCGCTCAGACCGGCCTTGGGCGCGACATAAGGCTCGGCGTTCGTGACACCCGGGCGGGTGACCTGGGCCGTCGCCGTGGGGGCGGCCGGCTCGGTGTCGTTGTTCGACCAGGGGAAGACCGGGTCGTCGAGCACGCCGGGGTCGAGCGTGTCCTGCGGCTGGATGGGGCTGCGGACGTCAACCGCGCCGTTGATCGCCGTGTCGGTGGCGGTCTCGAGCAGCGAGCGGTCGTAGATCAGCATGCTCTGGTCGGTGAGCTCGGCCTTGAGCTCGACGGCCTCGACGTTGGTCGGCTCGTTGTTGAGGACGAGCTTGGTGTACCACATGGCCTTATCGGTGTCGCCGGCGGCGCGGGCCTGGTAGGCCTGCTTGAGCAGCGAGCTGGTCCACTTGGAGCGCGACCAAGGCAGCAGGGCGTTGCGGGCGCCGATGCGGGCCGCGGTGATGCCCTGCTCGATCTCGCCGACGGCGTCGGCCATCAGGTTGTCCTTCATGATCGTGGGCTTGATCATGAAGATGACCTCGTCACGCTGGACGACGTCGTTCTGGCCCTTGCCCACGGCGCCCAGCAGGGGCACGTCGCCCAGGCCGGGGATCTGCTCGCGGGAGATCGAGGTCTCTTCCTTGAACAGGCCGCCGAGGACGACGGTCTGTCCGGACTCGACCACGACGTTGGTGACGATCTCTTGGACGGTCTCGTTGGGGATGACGTTGCCGTCGATGGTCTGGATGCTGGCGTCGGACAGCGACGGGCGCATCTCGAGGCGGACGAAGTCGTCCTGGCTGATGAAGGGGCGGACGGTGAGCGACGTACCCTCGTCGAGGAACTCGACGGTCTGGGTGGTCGAGGTCTCGGTCTGCGTGGTCGACAGGTAGCCGAGTCGGCCACCGATCAGCAGCTCGCCGCGCTGGCGGTTGAGGACCAGCATCTTGGGCCGGGCCAGGACGGTGACGTCGGTGACCTGGTCGAGGGCCTGGACGAAGGCGGCGACGTTGGAGCCGAGGAAGCCGACCTTGAAGCCGGACGACTGGACGGTGTTGGACCCGACGGTCGACTCGATGGCGGTGCCGGAGTCGCCGGTGTCGCCGGAGAGCAGCTCGTCGACGATGTTGAGCGGCGAGGCGAAGTTGGTGAGGTCGATGTCGGCGACGACGGAGAAGTCGATGCCGAAGGCGTTGTTCTCGGTCAGGCGGGCCTGGAGGATGGTGGACTCGACGAGCACCTGGCGAGGCCGCTGGTCGAGGTCTTGCAGGACCATGAGGACTTCGTCGACGTTCTCGGGGTAGTCGCGGATGACGAGGGTGGCCTCGGCGGCGAACGAATTCTCGCCGCCGTCGGAGATGCTCGGCTGGAAGCCGGCGACGGGGGCGGCGGAGACGCCGATCTGGCCGGCGTCGGAGAGCATCGGGGTGACCATCGCGGCGGCGTCGGCGGCGGTGAGGTAGTTCAGCCGGTAGACGCGAGTGATGACCTGACGATTGGCCTCTTCGAGGGCCTGGATCTCCTCGGCGGTGTAGACGTAGATGAAGTCGCCCTTCTCGGTGTAGCCGAAGCCGTTGGCGGTGAGGATGGCCTCAAGGGCGTCGTAGAAGTCGACGTTGTAGAGGTCGGCCGAGACGGTGCCGACGACGTTGCGGGACGCGATGATGTTGCGTTCCGACTGGATCGAGAGCAGCTGGAGGACCTTGGTGAGGTCGAGGTCCTTGACGTGCAGGTCGATCTCGCCGAACGACCCGACGTTGACGGTCTGGCCGTTGGGCAGGGCGGTGTCGTCGTCCTCGTCGAAGAGGTTGATGGGCACCTCGTCGCCGGTCATGGGCTCGATGGTGCTGGTCGCGTTCTGGGCGATCGCCTCAAAGGCCGGACCGGCGCAGACGGACCCGAGGGAGCAAAAAAAAACGCTCCAGAGGGCGGTGGGCTTGGGACGGATCATGAGGCGACTCCTTGCTGGACGGGCCATGGCGGCGGGGGGTTTACAAACCGATGCGGACGAGGGTGCCTTGCTTGCGAAGGACCACGGAGCGTTCTTGCACGGAGACGACCTCGAAGCCGTCGATGTGCTCGCCGACTCCCACGAGCCGGCCGTCGATCAGCGCCTGGTTGGTGACGCCGTTGTTCACGACGCTCTGCAGGCTCAGCTGGCGGGCCTCGCGGACCACGAGCTGCTTACGGGTAAGTTCATCGGTCTCCTCGGTCGGTAACTTGGTCGGACGTTGGCCAAGCCCGGCGTTGGGGGTGGGTCTGTAGGGGCTGGGGTCGAACGCGAACAGGTTGCGCGGACTGCCGGCGGGGACGCGGACGTTGACGTCGGGTCGGTCGGCGGCATCGGCGACGGTCGGCGGCGCGGCTGAGGGGGGTGTGGTCGTGGCGGCGATCTGTTCGGGCGTGGCCGTGGCGACCCGCGGGACGTCGTCGCGGATCAGCAGCCGGCCCCACAGCAGCAGGCCCAGCACCAGCACGCTCGACAGCGCGATCGCCTTGCGGCGGTCGGCCTTGATCTCGACCAGGATGGCGTCGAGGTACCGTTTCACGGCAGCGCCTCCTCGACCGCCGCGAACTGGTCCGGCCGGCTGAAGAACGCCGCAACTTCGAGCGAGACAGGCAACGGCTCGTCCAGGAACGCGTCTTCGCGTGCGATCGCCAGGCGCTCGATGCGGATCAGCCGCGGCATCGTCCGCAGCGCCTCCATCACGCGATAGGCGTGCTCGAAATCGGCGCGGAAGGTGACCTGGATCGGGATCAGGCTGTGCGTGGCGTAGTGCTCGATCGGTCCGGTGGTGAGCACGGGCTCATCGGCGGCGTGACGCTCCATGGCGTGGCTAATGCCGCGGATGACCTCGGCGGTCTCGTTGGCCTCCGGGATGCGGCGCTGGATGCTCAGCGTCTCTTCGCGGAGCGCAAGGACCTCTTCGTGCAGCGAGGTCAGTCGAGCGGCCGCATCCGCCGCACCCGCCAGCGTGGCCTCGGCGGCGACGATCCGCTCGCGATGCTCGGCCTGCGCCCCGCGCAGCGGCATATCGATCGCGATGATCAGCCCGCCGAACACGACGGCCGTACCGGCCAGCCAGACGGCGGCTTGACGGTTGAAGCGCTCGATCACGGCGTCACCTCCACACCCGCCCGGGGGGCGGTTATCTCGGCGTCGTCGGCTTTGATGAAACGGCGGTCGAGCGGCGCCTGCAGGCTCAGCTCGAACAGACGGACTTGGTAGCCGAAGCGGTCGACCGGTCGGCTGCCGTGCAGCGTGACGGCGTCGAAAACGGCATGGTTGGTCAGGGCGTTGACCAGCTCGGCGACGACGAGGTCGCTGGGCGCGACGCCGGCGAGCCGAAGTTCCAGCCGATCGAGCTCGGCGGGCTTGGCCGCGGCGTTGGGCGTCGGCCGCGCCGGGCGGGCGCCGGGCACGGCAGTGGTTTGGACGATCGGTGTCGGCCTCGGCCTGACCGTGCGGACCTCGAGCTCGGTGAGCCCGACGGTCTCGGGCATCGTTTCGCCGAGCAGATGCATCAAGTCGGCTTGGTGCAGCGGCATCGATAGTTCGCGGCCGATCTTCGCCTGGCGTTGGAGCACGCGGTGCTCCTCGGTGACTCGGGCGAGCTCGTCGTGCGTCGCACGCGCCGAAGCGGCCTGCTCGGCGAGCGCGTCGGCGTGGGCCGCGAGCCGGCCGGACACGCTGAACTGCATCGCGCCCCAGGTCGCCGCGACGGCCATCAGGCACACGGCGAGGACGCCGCAGAGGCGCTTGAGCGCGCGCAGCTGACGCTTCTGGCGGTAGCTCTCGGGCAGGAAGTCGACGCTCATCACGCGGCCTCCCTGGCTGGGGCTGCCGGCGCGTCGGAGGCCAGCCCTGTGGCGACCGACCAAGACCACGGCTGTTCGATGCGTTGGGCATCGAGGCCCAACGTCTGGAAGGGGTTTAGCGGTCGGATCGCGATGCCGCCGGACCGGCCGAGCTCCGCGATGAGTTGGCCGAACGCCGCGCCGCCACCGACGGCGAGGCCCTGCTCCGGCCGCGCGCCGCGGAAGCTGACCCCGAAGTAGCGGATGCAGAGGCTGAGCTCGCGGGCCAAGTCCTCGATCGCGGGGCGGGTCGCTTCGTGCACGCTGCGCGTCATGGCGGCGTCCTGCTCGGCGCGTCGCCTCGCCTCGGCCGCGTCGCCCAGCGGCATCTGCAGCCGTTCGGCCACGAGCCGATCGAACTCGAGCTGTCCGACACCGATGACTTTGTAAAACCGCATCACGCCGCGCTCGACGATCATCGCCCGCGTCGAGTCGGCCCCGAAGTCGATCACCAGCCTCGGCTCTTCGTCCACCGGGACCACGCGCGACAGCCCGGTGCTGTCCGTGTCCAGGCGATTAAGGTCCAGGCCCATGGCGTCGAACGCCTCGACGAACGCCTCGATCCACGATTGCTCGGCCGTCATCATCAGCACTTCCTGCCGGGCCTCCTCGCCCTGGCGCACCTGGCCGAGCGTGACGTGCTGGCGGATGGTCTCGACGCCCGGCTCGGTTGCGCCGTCCGATTCCCACTTGATGGCCTCGGCCATCTCGCTCGCCGGCATCTCGGGCATGCGGAGGTTGGTGAAGTTCAGCACGGCATTGGGCAGCGACACGACCGCGGCCCGACCGGTGAATCCGCCGGCGTCGAGCCCGCGCTGGACGGCCTCGGCCGCGGCCTCGACGTACGCCATGTCCTTGCATCGATGCTCGCCTCGAACGGACGCCTGCGCCGTCGTCACCGACCCGCCGTGCTGCACGAGGCGCACGGACCGGCGGCCGACGTCGATGCCGATCGTCCGCGTTTTGCGTTGGGTCAGGCTTGCGAACACCCTGAATCGCTCCTTGCCTCGGTCGCGCCGCCTCCGGCGCGGGACTCCGTCACTACTCGCGCGTCACCGACACCCGGCCGGTGAACTCGGCGACATCGATCCGGTACGTTTGGTCCTCGAAACGCAGCCTCACAAACCCGCCGTCGGTCGGACCGCCTAGCTCGTCGAACGCCACCCGCTCGGCACGGTCGAAGTCGGCCTCGATCAGCACCACGCCGTCGAACCGCGAATCGGTGTCGAAGTCGACGATGTAGTTGCCGCCCGAGCCACCCAGCCAGTCGGCGTGTACCAGGGCCCACGAGATCGTGCCGTCGGATTGGACGGTGCCCTCTTCGAGCCGGTACTCGTTGTTGTCGATGTCGAAGGCAACGCGTCGCGGGGATTGATAAGCGATGGCGTCGTTCTGGGCGAGCAGGATGTCGGCGATGATGATCCGCGCCGCCGCCTGCAGGCCGAGCTCGCCGCCGCGCATCAGCGAGGGCACGATGACCACACTGGCCAGGCCGATCACCGTGACGGTGACCAAGACCTCGATGAGTGTGTAACCGGAGTGCGGCGTTCGACGGGTCATGCGTTTCGTGGGTTGGATGGATTAATCGTTGACGTCGACCGGTCCTTCGACGCGGACGGTCAGCGTGCCGTCGAGCTTGGCGCTCAGGGCATCGACTTTGCTGCTGATGGCCTTGAGCTGGGCGACCATCTGCTCGCGCTGCTGGGCGGCGTTGGTCGCGCCCTGCGCGCGAGCGGTCTGCACGAGCTCGGGGGTGTGGCCGCCGGTGAGCGCGACGGCCAGGTTCATCGCCAGCAGCACCGCGCAGGTGGCCAGCAGGGCGTGGATCGTTCGCGAGTGACGCACGGGAAATCTCCGGGTCGGGAAAGCTGTGAGGTCTATCGGTCCGTCGTGGGGCCGACTTCGGCTCGGCGTGCGCAACGCGTGACGCCGGCGTCGATCAACCCGGTGCGGCCGGCGTATCGGACTGGCGGAGCGGTCGTGGGGTGGATGGCGGTGGGCATCGGTCGGCTCGGGGCGAGGGACGTCGTGGCCTCCGAGGATCGATCGTGAGCGTGGGTCCGACGCTCGGCGGGGGAAGCGTGGCCCCGGCGATTAGGCCGGGGCCACGAGAATGCGTTCGACTTACTCGAGGACGAAGTCGTTGGTGTCGGTCAGGCCGAGGGTCGTGGAGTCGACCTCGGAACGGATCATGGCCTTGATCTCGCCGGTCGAGGCGTTGTAGCCCCAGCCGGTGTCGGCGTATGTGTCGGCCGCAGAGATGTCGCTCACGTCGGTCTCGGCCGTGTCGGCGAAGGGATTGACGGGGGCCTTCTGCAGGTAGGGGCCGAAGTCGTGCGTGCCGTCGGTCGTGCCGATCGTGCCGTTCTCGTCGGTGCGGTCGACCATCACACCCCACGGGTTGGCGGCCAGATTGAGCTGAGCGATCGTCGGGTAGTTGCCGTTGTGCTGGATCTGGTAGAGCTCGAGCTGCGAGCGGATGGTCTGCAGCTGGCTGACCAGGCTCGAGGCCTTGGCCTGCTCGGAGGCCGAGGTGAACTGCGGGATGACGATGGCGGCGAGGATGCCGAGGATCACCACGACGATCAGGATTTCGACGAGGGTGAAGCCCTGCGCCTTGCGGGTACGGGTCGGAAGCATGCGGGAATCTCCTGCGGGTACGGGGACCTCAAACGGGCGGGCCGCCCCACCACGGGAAACGACCACGGTCATACGCTGCTTGGGTGCATCGGCCCGAGCCCGGACCGACTTAACCCGCCGGAGCCCACGAGGCCCGACGACGCAACGCCGCAAACCAACGAAACCCAACGCCCCCGGGCCACCCGCTCGTACGCCTTCTTGCGCGACGCGTCGCGATCGCTTTGACTAACCGCTACAGCCGGCCCCGCATCGCGTATGCTCAATCCGTCCATATCACGCCATCGATCGGAGCCCCCGATGCCAGACGCCGCCGCTGAATCTGCCCCGACGCCCCGTCTGACCCGTCGCCGATTGATCCAGTCTGCTGCCGTCGCCGCGACCGCCGGTGTCCCGATCGTCGGCTGCGCCTCGACTCAGCTCGTCACCGGCAAGGGGACGGCCCCGCCCTATCCCGCGCCCGGCGAGGACGTCTATCGCTACGAGATCAACTACACCGACGCCGAGTGGCGAGCCCGCCTGACGCCAGACGAATACCGAATGATGCGGCAGGGCGGCACGGAGCCTCCCAGATCCAGCCCGCTGTGGACTCAGACCGCCGCCGGCCGGTACCTCTGCAAGGGCTGCGACCTGTGGCTCTACGACTCGGCCCGCAAAGTCGTCCTGGAGAAGGGATGGGTCTTCTTCCGCCACTGCCGACCCAACAGCGTGCTGACCTCGGTCGACAACATGCCCGATGACGCCGGCCGGCCACGCGCTCCCCAAGGGATTATTGAGGCCCACTGCAGGCGCTGTGGGTGCCACCTCGGGCACATTCTGGTCGTCGAGAACATCTTGGTGCATTGCATCAACGGCATCGCCCTGAATTTCGTGCCGAGCAACGCCTGACGCTCACTCGCTGCCGCGAAGGCAAGCTCGCTTGCCGGGCCGCGGCCACCGGGTAGACTGTGCGGCTCAGCTATTCCCCTGTAGCTCAGTTGGTAGAGCGCGCGACTGTTAATCGCTAGGTCGCTGGTTCGAGTCCAGCCGGGGGAGCTTGCCGCCCGGCCTCCGCACCCGCGGAAGCCGACTCGGCCGCCCGATGCCACGTCGTTGATCCACCCCCCAGGTTTGCCTCGGGGCGGCGGCGATGGCGGTGGCGTGGGGTTTGATTCTCCGTTCGGTCTTGCTTGCTCAGGCCCTCCCACCCGGCCGGACCCAACGATGGCACCGTGATCCGACCCCTCAGCTCTGGCAGGCGGCGGCGATCCGTGCCCGAGCGTCATGGCTGGCGAGCCTTAATTCTAAACCTTACAGAATAGTCAGGTGATCGCCAGCGGCGGCCTAGCTTATGGCATTCGTCCAGATGACCAGTCCAGCGGACATCAAAATCACCACTAAGTGTTGATTTCACAGTGAAATAAGCTGAATAAGAGCTATCTCAAATCCGATCCCGGCCCCTGGGGAGAGAAAAATCTGTACAGCACACTTGGCGCAATACGCAGCCAGGCGTAAATTGAATGGTATAGTTGATCGGGCTCGGGATGCCCGATCGTGTGCCAAGGCGGCCGGTCATGTCTGAACTTCAGCCGGCCGCCCAGATTTGCTCGGCTTCTTAAGCAGTTTCTTGAGGAAAAGACCCAGCCCCATCGCTCAGTTCTGCGGCCCCGAAGCCGAACGCCCGCATCACGAGACACCCGTCTCGCTTACGCCGTGTCCCAGAGGAGGACTCATGTTGCCCGAGAACCGCCCCGTTTCACCCGTTGGAGGACAGATCACCATGAATCGATTCGCAACCCGCCTCGGCGCCGCCGTGGCCCTGACCGCCCTGTGCACCGCCACTGCCGCCCACGCCGCCCTGATCGGTTCGACGCTGGACACGTTCAGCAACGACGGCACCGGCGTCGTTCCCGCCGCCTACTCCGGCGACGGCACGATCGAACGCGACGCGACGCAGACCGCCACCATCACCAGCACCCTTTCGTTGGTGAACCCCGACAGCGACGGCACGAACCTGGATGCCGAGAACGACGGTTACCTGCTCATCCAGCGTAACGAAGCCTCGAATGCCGGCTTTATCCGCGACCTCGGGCTCATCGAAGCCGGCGACGTCGGTGCCATCATCTCAATCGACTTCGACATCCTCAAGCCCGGCACCAGCAATGTGAATAGCTTCTACGCGATGCAGGTCGTGAACCCCGATGACACCATTGAGAACGTGGTCCCCGAAGTGGCGGTGGGCTTCAGTGACACCGGCTTATTCTCCGCGTTGACCGGCAGCCCTCTGTCCTACACGATCCAAGCCGGCGACATCGGCAAAACACTGCAGTTCACGGCACGTGCGTTTGTCAGCGGTAACAACGGCCGTCAAGTCGGCATCGACGCCGTCTCGATCGAAGTCATCCCCGAGCCCGGCTCGGCCGCTCTCGCCGCCGCTGGTCTTGGCCTGTTCCTGATCCGCAAGCGTCGCCAGGCCTGAGTCGGCGACCCATCCGCAACCAAATACCTACTTCTGAGTCGCGGCCCGTTCTGGGCCGCGATTTTTCTTTGTCTGTCCAACGTCACGGAGCCTCGCCGGTTCGGCTCGTTCGCCCCATGGCGATCGCAGAGTCGGGGTGCGTCGAGATGGCGCTCTATTCCGTTGTCGATCGCGCGGCCGGCGCAAGCATTCACCCGTGTTGGCCGATTGGGCCGTGCGTCGAATTTTGTTTTGTTGGGCGCCCACATGGGCGATTTCACGGCAATCTGGCGAAGATGGCGTGGCGAGCCATCTCTCATTGCGCGGCGGGTTGAAGTGCTATAAGTCGCGCTAATGACATTGATTGCTTGGTCTTATCGATGTGGATCGTGATCGAGTGGGTTGAATCGCGGTGTTGGATCGGCTAGGTTGGGCGCGCCTGACAACAGTTAACAATAACGATGATCCGTTTCGATTAACGATTTTGTTTCTCGTCGTTCGAGCGACACCGATTCTTGACTCTTATTTGGATCTGGAGCCAGAACGCTATGCCGCAGCCCGCCTCGTCGTCCGTCCGTGGCTCGCTGACGCGTCGCCTGCTCGACGCTTTGCTCCGAGGCGCTGACCGCGCTCGCCCGTGGCGGGCTGGCGGGGTCTCGGCCCCCCCGACCTTGGAGCCTCTTGAGCCTCGGCAGCTGTTCAGCGGTTCGCCGCATGCCGGGACGCCCGAGGTGGCGGACGACGTGGCGCAGGTCGAGGCGGCGCTCTTCGACCTTGGCGGGCAGGGCGTTGGCGATCACGCCGGCGCGTCGTTCGCGTCG
>JBCCZA010000024.1:0-25557 GCA_039188455.1 Planctomycetota bacterium | reverse complement strand
CCGGTCTACATCGGCGAGATCCGTGCCGACGGTCAGTTCGACATCGTCTGGGAGTCTGACGGCCTGGTCGAGCCGGACTCGTACAGCATGCTGCTCTGGGACGGCAAGGAGGATCAGATCCCCGCGCCGTCCGGCGGCGGCAAGTAAGTAAGCCATTGAGGTGACCTCAACGCCGGCGCGCGGCTAACCCCGCGTGCCGGTCTTCCTGCGACGGACCCCCGAGGGCCTGATCCCGGTGATGCGTCTCTCTGCTTTGATCCCGCGGCCGGCGTGGCTGCTGCTCGTCGCTGTTGCCCTGCTTGCGGGGTTCGTGCACGCTCAATCCGACGAGACCTCCACCCCCGCCGCCGCCCCCGCAGCCGGCGAGGTGACCGACGCCCAGATCGTCGCGCTCATCCCCGCGCTCGACGACAACGCCGCCGGCCCCGACGCCGTCGAGACGCTCGCCGCGTTCAACGATGTCCGTGTGCTGCGTCTCTTCGAGCGGCTCATGGCCAACGAGCTGCAGGCGTGGGGCGACCGCGTGGTCTGGGCACCGGCCGACGCCGCTCGCGAGCTGGACGATGGCAGCGAGGTCGTGGATGTCAAGGACCCGCTGGCTGAGGACGCGCCGTTCCTTGTCGATGGCCAGCCCGCCGTCGTGCCCGAGGGCGATCTCAAGTCCTTCCGCGGCAAGCGCAAGGTCCGCCGGCTCGTGCAGCAACGCCTGTCGCTGCTGGGTTTGACCGTCAGCGACGCCGAGGTGCGTTACGACTCGGCACGCGACGTCGGCAACAAGGGCCAGGCCGAGGCGCTGCCGACGCTCCAGGAGATGGCCGAGAGCGACCCGAGCGCCCGCGTCCGCCGCGTCGCCGAGGAGAGCGCGTTCATCCTCATCGCCGACGGCGCGATCTCCGACGCCACCCCCGAGCAGCGGCTCGAGGCGATCGCCGGGCTCGGCCGGCTCGACAGCGTCCGCGGGCTGGACCTGCTCAAGGAGGTCGCCGACAACCCCGATGAGTCCGCCGCCGCCCGCGCCGCGGCCAAGGCTTCCGTCGCTCAGGTCAACAACCACCTGCGCTTCGTCGCGATGGTGAACAACAGCTTCTTCGGTCTGTCGCTCGGCTCGATCCTCGTCCTCATGGCCCTGGGCTTGGCGATCACCTTCGGCCTGATGGGCGTGATCAACATGGCCCACGGCGAGATGCTCATGATCGGCGCGGTCACGACGTGGGCCTGTTTCGAGTTCATCTCGCCGCTGCTGCCGCCCGCGTGGTTCAACTGGTACTACGTCATCGCCTTCCCGACGGCGTTCCTCGTCGCTGCGCTGGTCGGCCTGCTGACCGAGGTCAGCATCGTCCGCTTCCTCTACAAGCGCCCGCTCGACTCGCTGCTCGCGACCATCGGCGTCAGCCTGATCCTCATCCAGTCCGTCCGCCTCTGGAAGGGCGACAACCTGGGCATGCGGCTGACGTGGTTCTCCGGCGGGTGGGAGATCATGCCGGACGTCACGCTGGCGTACAACCGGCTGTTCCTGATCGGCTTGTCGGCGTTCTGCGTGCTGATGGTCGTGGTGCTGTTCCGCTTTACTCGGATTGGCTTGTTGATCCGGGCGACGTCGCAGAACCGAGCGATGGCCGAGTCGCTGGGCGTGAACACGCGGCGGGTCGACATGCTCAGCTTCGCCTTCGGCGCGGGGCTCGCTGGCTTAGCGGGCTACGGGCTCGTCACGCTGACCAACCCGACGCCGGAGATGGGCCAAGGCTACATCGTCAAGAGCTTCCTCGTCACCGTCGTCGGCGGCGTCGGCAAGCTCATCGGCGTCGTTGTGTCGGGCCTGTCGCTGGGCTTCCTCGAGAAGTTCATCGAGCCGATCAAGATCATGACGAAGCCGTTCGAGGTCTTCGACGCGACCTGGGCGCAGGTCTTCGTGCTCCTGCTGGTGATCGCGTTCATGACGCGCCGGCCGGCGGGGCTGTTTCCGGACAAGGGTCGGCTAGCGGATCAGCAGACGGGCGAGGCGACGCCGTGGGGCGCGGGCGGCCGGGGGGGGAGATGGCGCGAGGTCGTCCTGGGCGTCGTGCTGCTGACCTTCGGTTTAGTAGTGATTCCTGGGATGTACATCACACAGTGGAACGTCTTTGGTCTGATATCACCCGTGAGCACAGGGGATATGCAGAAGTATGGCCAATGGGTCACGTTCGCGATCTGCGCGATCGGCCTCGACCTCATCTGGGGCTACATGGGCATCCTCAGCCTCTGCCAGTTCGTGTTCTTCTCGATCGGCGGGTACTGCATGGGCCTGTACCTCATCAACCATGGCCCGATGGACGGCGCGAACGCCAACATCCCGCGGGCGCTATTTGTGGTGATGTCCCAGGTCTCGGGGGCCGAGCCGCCGTTCTTCCTCGCGTGGTTCCGCACGATGCCGGGGGCGGTCTTGCTGGGCCTGTTGATCCCTGGGTTATTTGCGCTGCTCATCGGCGTGGTCACCTTCGGCAGCCGCGTGCGCGGGGTGTACTTCGCCATCCTCACGCAGGCGATCACCGTCGCCGTCTGGCTCGTGTTCCAGAAAAATGACTTGATGCTCGGCGGCACCAACGGCCTGACGAACTTCACGCACGTGCTCGGCTTCCCGCTGGCTCAGCCCGACGACACGCCGTGGTACGCCATGACGCGGTTCTGGCTGTACATCGCCTCGGTGCTGGCGTTGGCCGTCTGTTTCACGCTGGCGAAGCTGCTCGTGCACTCGCGGTTCGGGCGGGTGATGGTGGCGATCCGCGACGACGAGACCCGGCTGCGGTTCATCGGCTACAAGACCTGGGCGTACAAGGCCGGCGTGTTCGCGATCGCCGGCGTCTTCGCGGCGATCGGCGGGATGCTCTACTCGCCGCAGAAGGGCATCATCACGCCGCAGCAGCTCGAGGCGTTCGCATCGATCATGGTGGTGGTCTGGGTCGCCGTCGGCGGGCGTGGCACGCTGTGGGGCCCAGTCATCGGAGCCATCCTCGTCAGCCTGCTCTACGACCAGATGACGTCGCTCGCGCCGGACTACTGGATGCTGATGCTCGGTGGCCTGTTCATCCTCGTGCCGTTGTTCCTGCCCGGCGGTGTCATGAGCCTTCCTTCCGTCGTGATCGGCCGGTTCGTACCGCGAAAGGCGGCCGCGACATGACTGAGCTTGCCGCCCCCCAGACCGACGCTCGGCAGCACGACTACGCCGTCGAGGGACCGCGGCAGAGCCAGCTTTGGGCTCGGCGGTACGTCCTGTTCCTGCAGGACATCACGGCCGTGTTCGACGGCTTCACCGCGCTGGACATCCAGGACCTCGGCATCGGCCATCACGAGTTGCGCGTCGTTGTTGGCCCCAACGGCGCCGGCAAGACGACCATGTGCGACGTCATCTCCGGCATGACCCGCCCGGCGACCGGCCACGTGTACTTCGACGGCGAGGAGATCACGGGACTCGATGAGACGTCGATCGCCCTGCGCGGCGTCGGCCGGAAGTTCCAGATCCCCAACGTCTTCGACTCGCTGACGGTCTGGGAGAACATGATGCTGGCCCTGCCCAGCGCGTTCGACCCGGACCGCTACGCCCTTCGCCAGATGGACCCCCGATCGACCGGTCCGGGCGGGCTGGCCCTGCGCTCGCTGGGCAGCATGCTGCTCAACGCCGGCGGCCGATCGACGGACGAGAACAGCGACCACATCGCCGACATCCTCCGCCGCGTCCGGCTGCTCGAACACCGCGACATGCTCGCCCGCAACCTCAGTCACGGCCAGCGTCAGTGGCTGGCGATCAGCTCGCTGATCCTCGCCTCGCCCAAACTGCTGCTGGTCGACGAGCCGGCCGCCGGGCTGACCGACGCCGAGACCGCGCTAACGGCCGAGCTGTTGTTGGAGTTGAAGGACGAGCACACGATCATCTGCATCGAGCACGACATGGAGTTCGTGCGGATGCTGGGCTCGCGCGTGACGGTGCTGAACGAGGGCAAGGTCTTGGCCGAGGGCGGGCTGGACGAGGTGCAGGCCAACGCCGAGGTGATCGAGGCGTATCTGGGCCGGTAACGAGACGCGCGGCGTGACTGAGAACGAGCATGCTTGAAGTCGAGGACCTGAGTTTCAGCTACGGCGGGGTGCGGGCGCTGTCGGGGGTGTCGCTGTCCGCCGCGGCGGGTCAGATCACCTGCGTAATGGGTCGCAACGGCGTGGGGAAGACGACGCTGATGCGCAACATCATCGGCCTGCTGCACGCGGAGTCCGGCCACGTCCGCCTCGAAGGTCAGGGCGTCGATCGGCTCGCCGCCAGCCGACGCGCCAAGCTCGGCATGGCGCTCGTCCCGCAGGGCCGCATGATCTTCCCCAAGCTCACCGTCGAGGAGAATCTCCGCGTCGGCCTGCAGGCGCGACGCGACGGCAAGCGCAGCCTGCCCGCCGAGGTCTTCGACACGTTCCCCATCCTCAAGGACTTCCTGGCCCGCAAGGGTGGCGACCTCTCCGGCGGCCAGCAGCAGCAGCTCGCCATCGCCCGCGCGATGGTCGGCCAGCCCAAGGTCATGCTGCTCGACGAGCCGACCGAGGGCATCCAGCCCAACATCATCCTGCGCATCGGCGAGGTGCTGAAGGAGCTCGTCGCCAACGGGATGGCCGTCGTGCTGGTCGAGCAGTACCTGGACTTCGTCAAGGAGTTCGGCGACCGGGTGTATGTGATGAACCGCGGGCAGATCGTCGCCGAGGGCGGGCTCGATGCGTTGACGCCGGAGGTCGAGAAGACGTACCTGGGGGTGTGACGCGCGGGCGCGGCGTCTCGCGTCGGTGCGTTAAGCCTTGCCGTATCCGCCGCCGCCGGGGGTGTGGATGGTGAGGATGTCGCCCGGGTTGACGTCGAGCTGAGCGAGCGAGGGCAGCTCGGTGTCGGCTGCGTCGCCGGCGCGACGGAGCAGATTGGACCCGGGTTGGCCAGGCTTGCCGCCGGCGACGCCGAACGGGCGGTGCACGCGGCGCTCGGTGAGCAGCGAGACGTCGACGGCGTCGAGGAACTCGATCGAGCGCGTGATGCCGTCGCCGCCGCGGTGCTTGCCTTGTCCGCCCGACCCGCGACGGATCGCGAATCGGCGGACGCGCACGGGGTACTGCCGCTCCAAGATCTCAACGTCGGTCAGCCGGGTGTTGGTCATGTGGGTTTGCACGGCGCTGCAGCCGTGGAAGGTTGGCCCGGCGCCGGCTCCGCCGCAGATGGTCTCGTAGTAGCCGTAGGTGTCGCCGCCGAAGACGAAATTGTTCATCGTGCCCTGGCTGGCGGCGAGCCGGCCGAGCGCGCCGAGCACGAGGTCGACCACGCGTTGCGAGAGCTCGACGTTGCCGCCCGCGACGGGCACGTGCCGGGTCGGGTCCGCGAGGGCGGGCGGGTTGAGCATGCTCTCGGGGAGGACGAGCTCGACGGGCCGAAGCACGCCGGCGTTGAGCGGGATGTCCTCGTCGATCAGGCAGCGCAGGCAGTACAGGGCGGCGGCCTCGACGATCGCGGGGTTGGCGTTGATGGGGTCGGGCCGCGGCGGGGCGGTGCCGGTGAAGTCCAGGGTCAGCCGATCGCCGCTGACCACGAGAGCGAGGCGGATTGGCGAGCCGTCGTCGAGTTGGTCGGCGATCTCGGTGCGGCCGTCGGGCAGGGCGGCGATCGCGACGACCACCTTGGCCTCGGCGGCGTCGCGGATGTGGCGCATGTAGGCGTGCACGACGGGCCAGGTCTGCTGTTCGATCAGCTCGGCCAACTCGGCGGCACCAAGCGTGTTGGCGGCGAGGGCGGCGCGGAGGTCGGCGACGTTGTCGTCGGGCGCTCGAGAGGGGTAGCGGGCGCTGGCCAAGGCATCGCGCAGGGCCGCCTCGTCGAGCTCGCCGTCACGGCACAGGCGGAAGTGGCGGAAGACGACGCCCTCGTCGGCGAGGCAGCGTGCGGTCGGCGAGATCGAGCCCGGATGGCGGCCGCCGATCTCGGCGTGATGGGCGCGGCTGGCGGTGAAGAACCGCAGCTCCCTGCCCGCGGGGTCGAACACGGGGGTCATGATGGTCAGGTCGGGCAGGTGGGACCCGCCGAGGTCGGGCGCGTTGGTGAGGTAGGCGTCGCCGGGGCGGAGGTCGTCGACGTGCTCGATGAGCCCGCGAACGGTGGCCGACATCGCGCCCAGGTGCACGGGGATGTGCGGTGCGTTGACCACCAGCCCGCCCTCGGCGTCGAGCACCGCGCACGAGAAGTCCAGCCGCTCCTTGACGTTGACCGAGATCGACGTGCGCTGCAGGGTCACGCCCATCTGCGTGGCGATGTGCGTGAAGCGATTGTTGTAGAGCTCGAGGCGGATCGGGTCGCGGTCGGTCGCGGCGACATCGGCCCGTTGGGCGTCGACGACGTTGTCCGACGCCGCGCCGTCCTCGAGCAGGAGGTCGCCTTGCGCGGTGACCCTGCCGGACCAGCCGGGGTCGATGGCGATGGTGCTGAGCGCCTCGTAGACGATGGCAGGGCCGGCCAACCGATCGCCGGGGCGCAGGTCGTCGCGATGGTGCCAGGGCGTGTCGAGCGCGACGCCGTCGAAGAACACGCGCGTCGTGCCGCGCGGCTCGGGCACGCGATCGATCGGCTCGACCTGCGCTTGGGTCGGCTTGGCCCGTCGGCCGGTGACCTCGACGCGCATCGCGGCGATCTCGATCGCCCGCCCCGGCTGGGCGTACCCGTACAGCCGGCGGTGGGCCCGCTCGTACTCGGCCTCCCATCCGCCATCGTCCGGGCTGGCCACCGTGATCGACGTCTGCTGGCCGGCGTAGCGCAGATCGAGCAGCATCAGCGGCGAGTCGACCCGGTCGCGGTCGATTCCCTCAGCGATGACCTCGCTTTTCAGCCGCCTGGCCTGCTCGGCAAACGCAGGCCGAAGGTCAGTGAGTGTCTCCGGCGTTAGTGCGCGCAGCACGGACTGCTCGGCGAACCGGCGGACGTCGGCGACGCCGATGCCGTAGGCGCTGAGCACGCCGGCCAGGGGATGCAGCACGATCTTGTCGATGCGCAGCGAGCGGGCGATTGCGCAGGCGTGCTGGGCCGCCGCGCCGCCAAACGCGACGAGCGCGTGGTCGGCCGGGTCGTGCCCGCGTGCTGAGCTGACCTGGCGGATCGCCGACGCCATCTTCAGGTTGGCCACGCGCGTGAAGCCATCGGCCAGCTCGCGCGGCGAGGCGTCCAGCCCCGGTGTCGCGGCCAGGTTCTCGAGCCGTCGACGGACGGCGTCGACGTCGAGGGGGATGGGGAAGTGGCCGGGATCGATTCTGCCGTTGAAGAGGTTGATGTCGGTGACGGTCAGCGGCCCGCCGCGCCCGTAGCAGGCCGGCCCGGGGTCGGCGCCGGCGCTGTCAGGCCCGACGGTGAGTCGCTGGCCGTCGTACCCGCAGATCGATCCGCCCCCAGCGGCGACCGTCTCGATGTCGAGCATCGGTGTGACGACACGCGTCCCGGCGACCTCGCCCGAGTAGCGGAACGTGTGCCGGCCGGCGTAGCGGCTGACGTCCGTGCTCGTCCCGCCCATGTCGATGCCGATCGCCCGGTCGAAGCCGGCCTCGGCCGCGACCGCCGCGCAGCCGACCACCCCCCCAGCCGGCCCGCTCAGCAGCGAGTCGCGTCCCGCGTAGATCGACTCGTCCACCATCGCCCCCGCCGAGGTCATCACCTTGATCCGCGCCTCGGGCAGCGCCTCGCGCAGGCGATCCAGGTACGACCGCACCACCGGCGACAGGTACGCGTCGACCACCGCCGTCTCCGCGCGGTCGAGCGCCTTGATGGTCCGTGTCAGCTCGCTGGAGATCGAGACGTGCTCAAAGCCCATCGAGCGAGCCATCTCGCCGACCGCCCGCTCGTGCGCGTCGTTGACGTAGGCGTGCAGCAGGCACACGGCCAGCGATGCGACGCCGGACTGCCTGATGTCCTCGAGTTGGTCCTTAACAGCGTCTTTGTTGAGGGATTGCAGCACCTGCCCGTCGGCCGTCATCCGCTCGGCGACCTCGACGATGCGCTTCACGAGCGGTTGCGGCTTGCGGATATCGAGCTTGAAGAGCTCGGGCCTCGCTTGCGTGCCGATCTCCAGCAGGTCGCCGAACCCCTCGGTGACGAACAACGCCACGTCGGCCCCCTTGCGTTCCAGCAGGGCGTTGGTCCCCCGAGTCGTCGCGAGCCCGATATCGACCGCGCCGACCGGCTCGCCATCACGCAGGCCCAACACCCGACGGATCGCAATCACCGGCGAGTCCGGGCCGCTGAGCACCTTGGTTTGCACGCGCCGGCCGTCTGGCGCATCGGCGACGCAGTCGGTGAACGTGCCGCCCACGTCGATCGAGAACACCCAGCCTCGCTGCATGCGGGGTATTGTGCCGGATTCATCGGCGTGTTGCGGGGGCTCAGCCGGTCGCGAACCAGTCGGACGACACCGCATCGCGCTGCCGCTCGAACAGCTCGGTGATCAGCGTGTCCGTGTCGCCGATGCTTGAGGTCAGTGGGTCGGTCAGGAAGGCTCGCCGCAGCAACGCGCGATCGCTGCGGTACACGGCCTCGGCGGTGAGCTCGTGCGTGTCGAGCACCTGCTCGCACAGCCCACGCAACCCGCGCGGCATGGGCGGGCACGGAAGCGGTGTGGGGCCCTCCATACTGACGTCGCTGAGCAACTCGAGGAACGCGTCGTCGGCCATGTTCGGGACGGCTCCGCGGTTCATCTGATTGACGAAGAAGCGTTGGCCGGTGCCGCGTCCGTCATTGGCCCACATGCCCTCGATGAGGTCAGTCGCGGGGTCTGGGCCGAACTCGGTGTCGAACTCGGCGATCGGGACACGCCCGGCCACGTAGTCGTCGACGCGTTGCCAGACGCGGTTGGTCCAATCGACGCGGGCCGGGACCTCGAACAGTTTGAGGGCCGGCTGCGGGTCCGTGCCGGTGACGCCTCGGCCCTGGTAGAAGCGGACGTACTCCTTGGTGTGGCCGAGGACGGTGGCCAGCAGCCCGAAGGCGTCGTAGAGCTCGTTGGCCAAAGCGTTGTTGCGGAAGCCCTTGGCCTGGCTGGCGGTGCCCTGGGCCTGGGTATTGGCGTCGTTCTCGGCGTCGCGACGGATGTGTTCGACGATGGCGGGCGTCAGGTCGCGGCCGTCGTGCTCTGCCTTGAGCAGCCAGGTGAAGTGGTTCGGGCCGGCCGACTGGATGAGGGTCTCGTCGGCGGGCGTGCCTGCGATGTCGGCGAGCCGTTGCGTGAGGTTCCACTGCGCGTCGCAGAGGGCGAGCGATTTGAGCTTGGGGAAGTGCCGCTGAAGCCCGATGCCGTGCACGGCCGCGGGGTTGATGTAGTTGATGATCCACGCATCGGGACAGAGGCGTTCGACATCGCGGGCGGCGGCGACGATCTGCGGGTACTCGCGGCAGGTGCGCATGATCCCGCCGGGGCCGATCGTGTCGCCCGAGCACATGCGGATGCCGTACTTGGCCGAGGTCTCGACGTCGATCCCGCGGAAGTATGCGTTGCGGTCGGCAAAGGCCATCACCACGAAGTCGGCGTCGCCGATGACGTCGTTGCGGTCGGTCGACGCCTCCAGCGTGAGCGGGGATCGGTTGTGCTCGATGACCCGCTCTGCGAGTTGACGCATCCGATCGAGCCGAGAAGGATCGGTGTCGACCAGCGACAGCGTGCCCTCGCGGAGCGCGGGCGAGTGGACCATCTGCCAGATGGCCTTGCGGCCGAAGAAGAGGCTTCCGGCGCCGAGGATGACGACCTTGGGTGACTTGGGCTGGGGCATGAAGCAGGCTCTCGCGGAGGTGGCGGTCAGGCACGCATCGTCGCGATCTTGCAGGCGTTGAGCCATAGCGTTCCGAGGCAAATACCTGTAACTTTGGGTCATATGCCACGCGACGTGTACGCACGCAACCGACCTGCGCCGACGCGCCTGCCGTATCGAGTCCGCACGCTCGGTCGTGTGTCGGGAGACGGGCGGCACAGCACGCTGGGGACGTATTTCGACGACGCCATGCTCACCGTGGTGCGTGGCGGGCGTGGTCGATACATCCACGGCGCGGGCACGACCGAGATCGGTGCGGGAGACGTCGGATTGGTGCTGCCCGGCCGGGATGTCGGCGTGCTGGTGTCAGACCTTGGCGACCCGTACGACCATGTTTACTGTCGATTTTGCGGTGTCGAAGCCTTGCGTGTGGCGCGTCGCGTCGCTCGACGTCGAGGGGTCGCGTTCGACAAAGACCGCCGCTATCTCGCGTTGTGGTCGGCGTTGACGCGTGCGATCGCGATGCAGGGCGCGGGCAGCGAGCGTGGCGTAGCGCTGGCCGTTCGCGATGCGGCGATCGTCGAGGTGTTGGCGATTCTGGATGGCGAGGAGGACGCTTCGGCTGAGCGTGAAGCGGCGGTGTGGTCGGCCGATGGTCTGCGGATCTACCTGAACGATCGGGTCGCCCAGCCGATCGACCTCGATCGCATGGCCCAGGACCTTGGCGTGAGCCGGTCGACGCTGACGCGGCGTTGTCGAGCGGCGCTTGGGCAGTCGGTACGGCAGGCGTGGGAGTCGGCGAAGCTGGAACTCGCCGCGGCGTTGCTCAGTCGCTCGTCGTTGCGTGTCGGCGAGGTGGCCGAGCGTGTGGGGTACGAGCCGTTCTACTTCAGCCGGCGTTTCCGCGAGCGATACGGCGTATCGCCGCGGGCATGGCGCGACGGCGACACCGGCTAAGGACGCCTCGAACAGCCCAGCCATGGCTTGACGCGGCCGTCTTCGAGCACCGAGATCGTGTCGCCGATGGCCTCGGCCTCGTCCCGGTCGTGGGTGACAAGCAGGGCGGCGACGCCGGCTTCCCTCAGGACGCGGGCGGTCTGTTCGCGCAGCCCCGCGCGGAGGTCGGGGTCGAGGCTCGTGAACGGCTCGTCGAGCAGTACGACCCGTGGTCCGGGGGCGATGGCTCGGACTAGCGCGACGCGTTGTTGCTGGCCGCCGCTGAGCGTGTGAGGCATGCGCGACCCCAGGCCTTCGAGCCCGACACCGGCGAGCAGTCGGTCGGCGTGCTCGCGCCGCTGGCTGCGCGTCGCTCCACGCATGCCGAACGCGACGTTCGCCCGCACGGTCAGGTGGGGGAACAGCGCTTGGTCTTGAAACATCACGCCGACCCGCCGCTTTTCGGGCGGTGTGTGCTGCGTGCGATCGGCGACGAGCTGGCCGTCGACGCGGATTTTGCCGTCGTCGATGCGGTCGAGCCCGGCGATCAGCCGCAACAGCGTGGACTTGCCGCTGCCCGAGCGGCCAAGCAGGCAATGCAGGCATCCCGCGCACAGGTCGAGATCGACACCATCGAGCAAGGTGGCCTGCCTGCCGTAAGCAAAACGCACGCCGCGCAGGCTGACGGCGGGGTCCTTGGCCGAAGTCGTGCCTTGTTCGCCAGAACCGGGTGTGGTCATCGTGAGCGGTAGGGGGTTCAAGCGTTGCCCTCAAGGCGTTGGCGTATCCCGCGAAACCGGCCGCGCGACCGCGAGAGCGCCGCGGCGAGCAGGGCGGTCGGCAGCGTGCCGATCGCGATAATTGCGAGCGCCGCGATCGACGCCTCATCCAGCCGTTCGTCGCTGGCCAGCTGATAGGCGCGAACGGCCAGCGTATCGAAGTTAAACGGTCGGAGCATCAGGGTGGCCGGCAGCTCCTTGACGCACTCGACGAAGACGAGCAGTAACGCCGCCATCAGGCTGCCTCGCATCAGCGGTAGGTGCACCCGGGCGATAAGCCGTGCGCCCGACGTGCCGAGCGTGCGGGCGGCGTCGTCCATCGCGGGGCGGATGCGCTCCAGCCCGGGCGCGACCATCGCCAGGGCGACGGCGAGGAAGCGCGTCTGGTAGCCGATGACGACCGCGGCGACGGTGCCGGTCAACACCAGGCCCGGCTGCCAGCCAAACGCTTGCCGCAGCACGCCATTGAGCGCGTGATCCATCGACGTCAAGGGGATGAGAAGGCCGACTCCCACGACCGTCCCGGGCAGGGCGTACCCGAGCCGGCAGGCGGCGCTGGCCCCGCGGGTCGCCGTGCCGGGCCGCCAACGCGCCGCGTATTGCAGCGTCAGCGCGAGCACGACGGCCACGGAAGCGCCGGTCGCCGCCACGGCGATCGATCGCCACCCGGCCTCCCACGCCAGCGACATCGCATCGCTATCCAACGCCGACGCGGCGAGCGTCACGAAGACGCCCGCCGGCACGACGAAACCCGCGAGGATCGGCGTTGCGCAGGCCGCGATCGCGGCGGCGGCGGCGATAGGCCCCAGCCGCAGTCGGTGCATCGCCTCCGCGGACTCCTTGGCGAACGTGCGGGCCCGGCGCCGCGTCCACCACTCGACGATCAGCACCACGATCACGATCGCCAGCAGCAACGCCGCGAGCTGCGCCGCCGCCGTCGGCGATTCGAGCGATCGCCACGCCCGGTACACGCCCGTCGCGAAGGTGTCGACCGCGCAGTAGTCCACCGCGCCGAAGTCGGCCAGCGTCTCCATCAGCACCAGCGCCGTCCCCGCCGCGATCGACGGCCGCGCCAGCGGCAACGCCACGCTAAAGAACGATCGCCACGGCCCGCGCCCCAGCGACCGGCTGACCTCGAACGCCCGGCCCGACTGCTCGGCGAACGCTGCGCTCGCCGCCAGGTACACGTACGGGTAGAGCGTGATCGCCAGCACCGCCGCGGCTCCGGGCAGCGAACGCACCCGCAGCAGCCACCCGTCGGCCACGCTCAGCCCCAGCCACGCCCGCACGGTCGACTGCACCGGCCCGCTGACCTGCAGCAGGTCGGTGTACGCATAAGCGGCGAGATAGCCCGGGATCGCCAGCGGCAGCAGCAGCCCCCACCGCAGCAGCCGGCGACCGGGGAAGTCGCAGGCGTTGACCAGCCAGGCCGTGCCCGTGCCGATGACCGCGGCCGCCACGCAGACGGTCACCGCCAGGATCGACGTGTTCCACGCATACACCGGCAGCCGTGTCGACGACAGGTGTGCCCAGTCGCCGTCCGACGACCGCAGCGTGCTGGCGATGACGACGGCCACCGGCACGACGACGACGAGGCTCACCGCGACGGCCGCGACCGGCCAAAGCCCGCCCAGCCGATTCGTGCCGACGCCGCTCATGCTCGACGAGGTTCTATCAGCGCCAGCCCGCCCGGTCCATCGTCCGCACGGCCTCGCGATTCAGTCGGCCCAGCTCGCCCGCGTTGAGCTCGTCCGCGTCGAACTCGCCGAGCCGAGTCAGCACCGGGGTCAGCTCGACATCGTTGACCACGGGGTACTCGTAGTTCGCTAGGGCGTAGAGCTCCTGCGCCTCGGGCGTCGTGAGGAACTCAAGCAGGGCGATCGCGTTCTCGCGGTTGGGGGCGTGACGCAGGACGCCGGCGCCCGAGACGTTGACGTGCGTCCCGCGGTCGCCCTGATTGGGGAACACGAGGGTCAGCGACTCGGCGGCGGCGCGGTCGGCGTCATTGCCGCGCTCGAGCATCCGGCAGAAGTAGTAGTGGTTAGCCACGGCGATATCGCCCTCGCCGGCGGCCAGCGCCCGCAGCTGGTCGGTGTCCCCACCCTGCGGCGTGCGAGCCATGTTGGCCACGATGCCCTCCGCCCAGGCCTCGGCAACTTCTTGCCCCTGCTGCGCGATCATCGAGGCCAGCAGGCTCTGGTTGTAGATGTTCTGCGACGAGCGGATCAGCACGATCTTGCCCAGGTAGGGGTCGGCGAGCGACTCGTAGCTGTCGACCAGATTGGCCGGCACGCGGTCCGACAGGAAAATGACGCGGGCCCGCTTGCTCAGCCCGAACCACAGCCCGTCGGGGTGTCGCAGCTCATCGGGGATGCGCTCGGCCAGGACGTCGGACGCGACGGGCTGCAACGCGCCCTGGTCGACGGCCTTCTGCAGCCGACCGGCATCGACCGCGATGAACACGTCCCCGGGGCTCAGCTCGCCCTCGCGGTTCAGCCGGGTCAGCAGCTCGTCGGCGCCGCCCTCGATGACATTGACCTCGATGCCGGTCTTCTCGGTGAAGAGCGCGTAGAGCTTGTCGTCCGTGTCGTAGTGACGGGACGAGTAGACGTTCACCTCGCCCTGCGCCATCGCGGACGGGGCGAGCAGGCATGCGGCCGCAAACGTCAGGGCGATGCGATGCACGCGGCGGAAGAGGGTCATGGCGGGTCTCCGATGGGTTTGCGGAAGTCGGTTACGGGCTGGGCAGCTCGGCCCAGTCGCCGGCCTCGAGCCGGGCGAGTAGCTCGAAGCCCTCGCCGGGCCCGCCATCCTTGCCGAGCGGGCGGATGACATAGGCGACGCCCTGCGGCTCGGGGTAGATGCCGGTCGAGGCCTCGAATGGGTCGTCGTGGCCGACGATCACGCGGTTCACGCCGACGTACACCGGGGCCGAGAGCATCGGTTGCGTGCGGGCCCGCATCGCGTCGAACTGCTCGTCGGTGTACTCCTCGGCCGGCTCGAAATTCAACGCCGCGTTCTTGGTGTAGCGGCCGAACGCTAGGTCGGCGGTCTGCCAGGCGCGGAAGTACTGGCTGGAGATCACCTCGCCGACCGGCAGGCCCAGCCGTCGCCACGACGCGCCGATCGCCTTGGCTTGGTGCCAGCCTTCCTCGCTGAGCACACGCTGCGTCGAGCCATCGTTGGGGTCGGCGTTGATCTGGTCGGCGTAGTCCTTCTCGGTCTGAGCGTGGCGGAAGTAGACGACCAGCCCGCCGCGACGCAGGGCCGAGACGAGGGCGGCGCCGTCGAGCGGATCGGTCAGGCCGGCGTCAGGGTCGGTCGCGTCCTGCGCGAGGGCCGGCACGACGCCCAGAACGGCTAGCGTGACGATCAATAGTCCGGCTTGGATCGGCCTGGTCATCATCCATCTCCTGGGTCGGGGGTGACTCGTGGCTGGGCGGGACGCTCGAGCGCCCGGGTCACCAAACGTAAATCGGCTGAGACGTGATTGCAACACGACGCGTCATTGCGCCAAAAGCCGACCCTGTCGCCCGAGATCGGCGGTTTCTGCCGAGCCGAGGGCGGTATGCTGGCCGCGTGCAGGCAGGCCGGAGACCCAGGCTGATGTGGTCCGCGTGGCTGGCGTCCTTCGGGCTGTCGCTCGGGGGCTGCATGGTCGGCCCGGACTACGAGCCCCCGATGGTCGCCACGCCCGACGCCTGGCACGCCGAGCTCATCGATGGCTTGGACGACGAGGCGGTCGAGCCATCGCCCTGGTGGCAGGCCTTCAACGACCCGATCCTCGACGAGCTGATCGTCCTCGCCCAGCAGCGCAACCTCCGCCTGCGCACCGCGGCCTATCGCATCGACATCGCCCGCGCCCAGTTCGGCTTCGCCGCGGCCGACCTCATGCCCGGCATCGTCGCCAACGGCCAGGCCCAGTGGCAGCGGCGCAACGACGAGTCCCGCATCGCCAGCGAGATCATCCCCGACAGCGAGTTCGTCGCCGCGCTCGACATGGACTGGGAGATCGACGTCTGGGGCCGGGTGCGTCGGTCGATGGAATCGGCGAAGGCCGAGATCGAGGCGTCTGTCGAGATGTGGCGCGACCTCCTCGTGACGATCCGCGCCGAGGTGGCGCTGTCTTACCTCGCGGTGCGGACGCTTCAGGAAGAGCTGCGTGTCTTGCAAGCCAGTATCGCGCTGCGTCGCGAGTCGCTGGAGGTCACGCGCCAGCAGTACGACGCCGGGGTCGCGACGGACATGCAGGTCGCCGAGGCCGTCGCGTCGCTGAGCTCGGCCGAGGCGCAGGTGCCGGCGCTGCTCACGGATATCGCGCAGTCGATCAACCGCCTGTCGGTCCTCATCGGTGAGCCGCCCGGCCCGCTGCGCGATCGCCTGGAGGTGCCCGCGCCGCTGCCCGCCCCGCCCGTGCGGATCGCCGTCGGCATCCCCGCCGACGTCCTCCGCCAGCGCCCCGACATCCGCGCCGCCGAGCGACGCATCGCCGTCGAGTCGGCCCAGATCGGAGCCAACGTCGCCAACCTCTACCCGCAGTTCTCCATCAACGGCTCGATCGGCTTCGAGTCGACCTCCTTCAACCAGTGGTTCGACGCCAAGAGCTTCATCGCCGGCATCGGCCCGCAGGTCGTCTGGCCGATCTTCTCGGGCGGCAAGATCCTCAGCGGTATCGAGATGGCCGACCTCGAGACCCGTGAGGCCGTGGCCAGCTACGAGCTAACCGTCCTCTCGGCGTACGAAGAGGTCGAGAACGTGCTCATCGCCTACGCCAACGCGCTCGCGACCCGCGAGAGCCTGCGGCTGGCGGCCGAGTCGTACGAGGTCGTCGTCGAGCAGTCGACCCAGCTCTACGACGCCGGCGTCGAGGACCTCGATCGGCTGATCTACGCCCAGCAACTCATGCTGCAGTCGCAAGAGGCCTACGTCCAGGCCGACGGTGAGGTCGTCGCGCAAGTCGTCAACCTGTACAAGGCGCTCGGCGGCGACTGGCAGCTGGCGCCGGGCCCGACGCCCGAGCCCACCAAGGTCGACCTGCTCGAGGACGCGACGGACGGCCGCTTCGGCCTCGACCTGCCCCTGCCGGAGAAGACGCCTTGATCGCCCGTCGCCTTACCCTCGCTGCGATGCTCGCGCTGGGCTGCGTTGCGCTCGGCTGCGAGCGTGACCAGTCGGCCACGTCCTCGGCGACCACCACCGCGCCAACGCCGGTCGTCGTCGTCAAGGCCGTCCAGCGCGACATGCCGATCTACCGCAGCTACCCCGGCACGACGCAGTCACTGGCGACCGTGCAGGTCGACGCCCGCGTCGAGGGCTATCTCGAGGCCGCCCACACCGTCGAAGGCGGAACGGTCGAGCCCGGCCAGCTGCTCTACGAGCTCCAGCCCGAGCAGTACGAGGCCGCCCTCGTCCAGGCCGAGGCCGACGTCGAGATCGCCGCGACCAACCTCCGCTTCGCCAAGATCGAGTACGACCGCAACGAGCCGCTGAGCCTGACGGGCGCGATCTCGCAGCAGACGTGGGACCGCTACGCCCGCAGTCTGGCCGATGCGGAAGGCCAGCTCGCCGCCGCCGAGGCCGACCTGCTCGACGCCGAGCTCAACCTCTCCTACACCCGCGTCGAAGCGCCGATCGCCGGTCGCATCGGGGCCGACATCGTCGACGTCGGCAACCTCGTCGGCCCCGACACCGCCTCCGGCGAAGCGCTCAACACCATCGTCCAGCTCGACCCGATGCGCGTCGTCTTCCAGCCCGGCGCCGACGAGTTCGCCGCCTTCGCCAACGCCGCCGGCGTCACCGGCCGCGACCACGCCCCCGTCCGCCTCACCGCCGCCCAGCGCACCGGCGACGCCCTCACCTTCGACGGCGCGATCGACATGCTCGACAACGTCGCCCAGCCCGGCACGTCCACCTTCATCGCCCGCGCCCAGTTCGCCAACCCCGACGGCCTGATCCTGCCCGGCCAGTTCGTCACCGTCCGCGTCACGCTCGGCACCCTCAAAGACGCCGTGCTCGTGCCGACCGACGCCCTCTACAAGGACCCGACCGATCGCTTCGTCCTCGTCCTCGGCAGCGACAACACGCTCAAGCGCACCATCGTTCAGGTCGGCGACGAGTTCGGCGGGTTCACCCGCATCACCTCCGGCCTCGACGCCGGCCAGACCGTCGCCGTCGCCGTCAGCCCGGTCGTGCTCCGCAACGGCGGCAAAGTCCAGCCCCGCCTCGTCGACGCCGACGACCTCGTCGCCGGTAAGGTCGACGAGGCCAAGCCCGCCGGCAAGGCCACGGGCTCATCGGGGGACGGCGGCTCGTGATCGACACGTTCATCCGCCGACCGATCCTCGCGTGTTCGATCGCGATCCTCATGATCATCGCCGGCGTGGTCGCCGTCACGACCCTGCCCGTCTCGCAGTTCCCCAAGATCGTCCCCGGCACCATCAACGTCTCCACCTCCTACCCCGGCGCCAGCGCCGAGATGGTCGCCGAGGTCATCACCACCCCCATCGAGAAGAACATCAACGGCATCCAGGGCATGATCTACATGTCCTCGATCTCCTCCGACAACGGCACCTCCAGCATCACCGTCTCGTTCGACGTGGACTTCGACCTCAACTTCGGCCAGGTCGAGATCCAGAACGCCGTGCAACGTGCCATGGGCAACCTGCCCGAGCAGGTGCAGAAGGTCGGCGTCGACATCCAGGAGCAATCGACCAACCTCACCGCCGTGATCAACATCCGCTCGCCCAGCGGCGCGTTCGACAGCGAGTACCTCGGCAACTACGCCCAGATCAACGTCGTCGACGCCCTAAAGCGCGTCCCGGGCGTGGGGACCGTGCAGAACTTCGGTCTCAAGAACTACGCCGTGCGTATCTGGCTCGACCCCGCCAAGCTGGCCGAGCTCGGGCTGGACGCGATGGACGTGGTCAACGCGATCGAGGACCAGAACCTCGAGATCCCCGCCGGCACGATCGCCGAGCAGCCGATCCCCGACCGAGCGGCGTTCCAGTACCAGGTCAACGCGCAGTTCCAGCTCCCCACGCCCGAGGACTTCGCCCAGATCGTCGTGCGCAGCGCGCCCGAGGGCGGGCTGGTGCGGATCGCCGACGTCGGCCGCGCCGAGCTCGGCGCCGTCGACTACGGCACGAGCACGACGTTCGACGGCCAGGGCACCGCGACCCTCGGCATCTTCCAGCGGCCCGACGCCAATGCGTTTGATGTCATCGACGGCATCGAGAAGGTGCTGGCTTCGCTCGACCCCCGCTTCCCCGGCGATGTCGAGTACGTGGTCGCCTACGCCACGACCAACTACGTCAAGGCGTCGATGCGCGAACTCGTGATCACGATGCTCCAGTCCGTCGGTCTGGTCGTGCTCGTCGTGTTCGTCTTCTTGCAGTCGTGGCGGACGACGATCATCCCCACCGTCGCGATCCCCGTCTCGCTGCTGTTCACGTTCGTCATCCTCGGCGGATTCGATTTCTCGATCAACATCCTCAGCCTGCTCGGCCTGGTCCTGGCCGTCGGCTTGGTTGTCGACGACGCGATCGTGGTGGTCGAGAACGTCGAGCGGCAGTTCTCGGTGGGCGAGACGAACCCCAAGCGGGCCGCGAGCAAGGCCATGCGCGAAGTGGCCGGCTCCATCATCGCCACGACGGCGGTGATGATGGCCGTGTTTGTGCCGGCCTCGTTCGCCCCCGGCGCGACCGGCCGACTGTTCAACCAGTTCGCCCTGACCATCGCCTTCTCCGTGGCGATCAGCGCGTTCAACTCGCTGACGCTCAGCCCCGCGCTGTGCGGCGTGCTGCTGCGCCCGCGACGGCCGGGCAGCCGGCCGTTCTTCCTGGCGCGCTGGTTCAACGCCGGTTTTGGGGCGATCACCGCTGGCTACGGCCGGGTCGTCGGCGTGCTGGCGCACGTCTGGTGGCTGGTGCTGATCGTTTTTGTTGGGTTCATCTTCCTCGCGTTCGAGGTCGCCCGCGACACGCCGCAGGCGTTCGTGCCGGTCGAGGACCAAGGATGGATGTTTGCGGCCGTCGAGCTGCCCGAAGGCGCCAGCTTCGACCGCACCCAGGCGGTCGTCCGTCAGGCGGCCGAGATGCTCGGTCAGAACGAGATGATCGAGAACGTCGTGACCGTCACCGGCTACAACTTCCTTGAGCAATTCGAGGAGTCCAACGCCGGCGTCGTCTTCGGCATCTTCAAGCCCTGGGCGGACCGCCCGAAGAAGTCCCAGCAGGTCCCCGGGATCCTGGAGAGCATCAACGCCGACTTCGCAGCCATCCCCGGCGCGGCGATCATCGCAGTAGCCCCGCCGTCGATCCCCGGGCTGGGCACGACCGGCGGGTTCGAGCTGCAGGTGCTCGACATCGAGCAGAAGGGCAACGATGCACTCGCCGACGCGACCGGCGCGTTCGTCGCCGCCGCGATGAAGCGGCCCGAGATCGGGCGCATGCTCGCGACCTTCGATCCCAACGTCCCGCAGCTCTTCGTCGACATCGATCGCGAGCAGGCCTCGGCGCTCGGCGTGTCGATCAAGGACATCTACCAGACCATGCAGGTCTACCTGGGCTCGTTCTACGTGAACAACTGGAACCAGTACGGCCAGGTCTATGAGGTCACGGTGCAAGCCGAAGGCGAGGCGCGCCAACGCATCGACGACGTCGGCAAGCTGCACGTAGCCAACCGCGACGGCCAGATGATCCCGCTCGACCAGCTTGCGAGCGTCCGCACCATCCTCGCGCCCGATGGCGTGCAGCATTACAACCTCTACGGCAGCTCAGAAGTCATCGGCGGGCCGGGCCCGGGGTACAGCGGGGCTCAGGCGATCAAGGCCGTCAAGGAGACCGCCGAGGAAACACTCATCGCTGGCGGGTTCGACTTCGCGTGGACCGGGCTGGTCTATCAGGAGATCGGCGTCGCGCGGCTGCTCGCGATCATCTTCGGTCTGGGCGTGGTAACGGTGTTCTTTGTGCTCGCCGGGCTGTACGAGAGCTGGTCGCTGCCGTTCGTGATCCTGCTGCCCGTGCCGCTGGCGATCCTAGGGGCGTTCACGGCGTTGAAGCTGCGCGACATGCCGCTGGACGTGTACGGGCAGATCGCGCTATTGATGATGATCGCGCTGGCGGCCAAGAACCAGATCCTCATCGTCGCGTTCGCCAAGCAGCAGCGGGCCGAGGGCAAGGGCATCCTCGAGGCGACGGTCAACGCGGCGCGGATCCGCCTTCGTCCGATCCTCATGACCAAGCTCGCGTTCATCATCGGCACGCTGCCGCTGGTGTTCGCGACCGGGCCGGGCTCGAACACGCGCCACTCGATCGGCACGACCGTGGTCGGCGGCATGCTCGCGGCGGCGGTGCTGAGCCTGCTGATCGTGCCGGTGCTGTTTGTCGTGTTCGAGTGGATGCGGGTGAAGCTGGGGTTTGTCTCGGCCGACGGGCGGTCCGAGGCCGTGGACAGCGAACAGCTGGCGGGCTGAGCTTAAGGCGAGACGTGTCGCAGTGACCTTGATCACGCATTGTCTTGCGCGAGCGCGTCGATCCGCTCGACGATTTCGCGATGCTCGGCCGAGCCGACCGTGGATCGCCAGCGAGCCCGATCGATCGACGCATCGGCGCGTGCCGCCGCGGCTTGCACGCGAGCCGATTTCCGGGTCACCTCCGCCGCGTCCAACTCGCCGCGCTCGATCGCGGCGGCCAAGGCACCGAGAATGGTCTCGGCGCGGTCGTGGCTGCGTCCAACCAGCAACAGGTCGATCCCCGCCCGTACGGCCCCGACGGCCGCGGCTTCGACACCGATGGTCTCGACGATGGCCCCCATCTCGAGATCATCGCTGATCGCCAGGCCGTCGAAACCCATCTCGCCGCGCAGCAGGCCGCCGACGATGGTCGGGCTGGTGGTGGCCGGTCGCTCGGCGTCGTAGGTCTCGACCACCAGATGGCCTGGCATGATCGACGCGACGTCTGCGGCGATGGCGGCGCGGAACGGCAGCAGTTCGCGTGAGGCGATCGTCTCTCGCGGGGTGGTCACACGCGGCAGCGCGAGGTGGCTATCGATCGGCGTGTTGCCGTGACCGGGGAAGTGCTTTCCGCACGCCATCACGCCGACGTCCTGGATGCCCCGCACGATCGCAGCGCCGAGCTCACCGGCGACCGCGGGCTCGGCGCTGAGCGAACGCTCGCCGATGACCTGGCTGTCGCCATCCGTGGCGAGATCGAGCACCGGCGCGAACGTCATGTTGAACCCGACCCCCGCGACCTCCCGGCCGAGGACTTGACCGACACCGTACGCGAGCTTTGCGTCGCGCGTTCGGCCGAGCCGCTCCATCGGCGGCGGCACGGTGAACCCATCGGTCAGCCGCGCAACCCGCCCCCCTTCCTGATCCACGCCACGCACGATCGGCCGCCCGGCGACCCGCACGATCTCGTCGTTCAGCGCGGCCACCGCGTCCGGCGGCCCCGTATTGCGTGCGAACGCGATCACCCCGCCCACGCCACGATCCAGCCACCGCCGCAGGCGGTCGTCCACGCGTCGGCCCTCGAAGCCGATACACAGCAGGCCGCAGATCACTCGTTGGAGGTCGGCATTCACGTTGTGTTCTCGTCATGCAACGGTGTGCGAGGCGAAAGTGTCGGGCGATGACCGACTGCTACCTTAAGCCATCGTCGACCCGCGTCGCGGGTACCCGCCCATCGCGCCGCGGCCCTGCCGGAAGCACGCGCCGCAGGAGCCCGCCTTGGACCCCAACGCAGCAACCGCCGGCACGATGGGGTCCGTGCATGCCCTCGACTGGGCTGTGATCGTCGGCTACCTCGCCGTCGTCAGCGTGTTGGGCGTCCTGCTGGCGGGCCGTCAGCGATCGCTGGAAGACTTCTTCCGCGGCGGAGATCGCCTGCCGTGGTACGCGGTGTCGGCGTCGATGATCGCGACGATCGTGTCGGCCGTGACGTTCATCGGGGTCCCCGCCGTGGCCTATCGGCAGGGCGGCGACTTCACCTACCTGCAGTTCGGGATCGTGGCGGGGCTGCTCAGCCGGTTGATCGTCGCGGCGGCGCTCGTCCCGGCGTACTACCGCCACCGCGTATATAGCCCGTACGACTTCATGGGCGAGCGTCTCGGCGAGTCGGCCCGGTCCGTCATGACCGCGATGTTCACGCTGCTCGGCGTGCTGGCGCAGTCGGCGCGGGTGTACCTCACGGCGGCGGTGCTCAGCCTGATGCTCGCCGGGCCGCTGGCGGGCGTCGAGCAGGCCACGGGCGTCGACGCGTTCGCCTGGTCGGTGATCGTCGTGGGCGTGGTCGCCATCGTCTGGACGCTGCTCGGCGGGATCGCCACGGTCGTGTGGACCGACGCGATGCTGCTGATTGTGTTCATTGTCGGCGGGGTCGCGGCGCTGGGCGTGATCGCGATGGGCCTGACCGGAGGCCTGTGGTCCGGCGTTGCCGAGATCGTTACGACGGGGGCAACGGCGGGTAAGTTTCAGCTATGGAACCTCGGCGGCTCGGACGAGGCTTGGTACGCCTTCCTGACCGATCCGTACACGGTGTGGGCGGCCGTATTCGCTGTGACGTTCGGCAACGTCGGCCAGTACGGCACAGACCAACTCCTGGCGCAACGCATTTTCTGCTGCCGAGGCAAGCGATCGGCGCAGCTGGCGGTGATGGGCAGCTGGGCGGGCGAACTGGTTGCTGCGTTGATGCTGCTGGTCGGCGTAGGGCTGTGGGCGTATTACGGGGCGCACCCCGATCGGCTCGACGCCGGGGCGATGGCCGCCAACGACGACAACGTGTTCCCGATGTTCATCCTGACGCAGGTGCCGCCCGGGCTGCGCGGGTTGATTCTCGCCGGCGTGTTCGCCGCGGCGATCTCGAGCCTGACGTCGATTATCGCGGCGCTGGCGCAGACGACGCTGTCTGCCGTGTACCTGCCGCTGCGTCAGCGACGGCGGAGTAGTGGCGACGCGACGCCGCGGGAGCTGCTCTTGGTGTCTCGCTCGCTGATCGTGGTGTGGGGTGTTGCGCTGTGCTGCGCAGCGTTTGCGATACGGGGTTACGTCGACGCGTCGGTCGCCGCGGGTCGGGATGTCGCGTTCCTCGACCTGGCGCTCGGGCTGGCGAGCTACGTGATCGGCGGGCTGCTGGCGGCGTTTCTGCTGGCGTGGCTGCCGCTGCGGGTGAACGGCTATGGGCTGATCTGGTCGGCGCCGATATCGGTGGTTGCGGTGTTTGCGGCGCGATCGCACGATGCGGCTTGGCCGGCATCGCTCGCCGACTATGCGGCCAGCTGGTGGACCGATCATCGATTCCTCACGGCGATGGCGGCGTGCGGGCTGGCGGCGATCTTGACGTGGGTTGCTGCGGCGTGCCTCAGCACGCCCTCGCTGCGAGGCAAACGGCTGCGTCGGACACCCTGGGTCGTGGCTGGGGTGGTGTGGCTGGTCTGGCTGTCCGTCGCGGGCTACTTCCGCGGTGAGGTCGATCCGGCGACCGGTGTGCCGGCTCAGCTGAGCATCGCGTGGCCGTGGTACGCGCCATTGGGTGGAGCGACGGCGTTCGTGCTCGGCTACCTGCTGGCCGATCGACGCGATGGCACACAGCAAGCCGATACTGCGGGCGCCGCATGACCGACTCCTCCCTCACGAGCGATGAGCGATACGCGCTGGGCTGCATGTCGGGCACGAGCCTCGATGGGCTGGACGTGGCGACGGTGCGGTTGAGCGGACGGGGTCGCGGGTTGAGCGCCGAGGTCATCGATCATCTCGGCATCCCGTTCGACGAGGCGCTGCGGGAGCAGTTGCAACGCCTCGCCAGCGACAAGCCTGCCCGGCCGAGCGAGATCGCGATGCTCGCCCGGCGGCTCGGCAACCTGCATGCGGATCTTTGTGAAGAAGCGGTCGGGCGGATAGAAGCGTCGATGCGTGGCGAGCTCGCTTTCGTCGCCGTCCACGGCCAGACGATCGCGCATCACCCGGGGAGCGTGGCCGGCCCTGATTGGGGGACGACATGGCAGTTGATCGACCCGTTCCCGACCGCCGAGCGCCTCCGCGTGCGTGTCTGCACCGACCTGCGCGGGGCCGACGTCGCGGCCGGCGGCGAGGGCGCGCCGATCACGCCCGCTGCCGATCCGATCCTGTTCCCGCTCGACCAGGCGGTGGTCGTCAACCTCGGGGGCATCGTGAACGCGACCCGCTGGTCGGCGCGCGATGCCGAGCCGCCGGGGTTGCCGTGGCCTGCGGTCGAGGGGGGCGATGTCGGGCCGTGCAATCTGCTGCTCGATCCTCTGGCGGAAGCCTTGCTAGGCGGCGTGCGATACGACGTGGACGGCGCGGTTGCCGCGTCGGGGCAGATCGATGATCGGCTCGTTGATTGGATTGTCGTGATGATCGATACCGCCATGCGCGGCGGGAACACAAGCGCGTCGAGGCGGCCGCGATCTCTTGGCCGTGAGCAGTTCGGTCAGGCTTTCATCGAGTCAACTTTAGAGGAAGCTGGGCGGCTTGAGTTGGCTCCGGCCGACGTACTGGCGTCGGCGGTCGACGCGGTGGCGCGGCGTATCGCCGAGTGGGTCGGTGGGACGTGCACCACGGACGTCGTGCTGGCTGGCGGCGGCGTGCGAAACCTGGCGCTCGTCGCTCGATTGGTCGCACGCTTGTCTGAGGCGCGCGTGCGCGTCTCGTCGGAGCTCGGTTTGCTGCCCGAGGCGAGAGAGGCGGCCGCGATGGCCGTGCTGGGCGCGATGGCCTTGGATGGATTGCCGATCACGATCCCGTCGATCACCGGCGCGGCGCGGCTGACGCCGGCGGGTCGCTGGACGCTGCCGGCGTTGCGAGGAGACTTGCGTTGACCGAGTGGAACGAACCGGAGAACCGCGGCCACCTGCCGACCGAGCGCCGTCCCCACGGCGGGCACGACCTCGATGAGCTGTCGACCACCGATTGTGTCGACCGGTTGATCGATGCTCAGCGCCCGGCGGTCGATGCCGTGGCGGGGGCGTCGACGGCGCTGGCCGCGCTTGCCGACGACACGGTCGCCGCGATCCGCGACGGCGGGCGGCTGATCTACCTCGGGGCCGGGACCAGCGG
>JBCCZA010000023.1:0-25580 GCA_039188455.1 Planctomycetota bacterium | reverse complement strand
CGCGAGTTTCGAGATGGTCCGCTACCTGACCGAGCGGCTGCCGGTGATGGTGACGCCGCGGTGGGTGAACAACGAGGTGGACTGCATCGCGGTGCGCGACATGATGGCTTACCTCATCGCCGCGATGGAGCGGAGCGAGGCGCTGGGCGAGGCGGCGGGGATCGTCGAGGTGGCGGGCGATCGGCTGAAGTTCAAGGAGATGATGACGCAGTACGCGGCCGTGCGCGGGCACCGCCGGTGGATCCTCGCGACGCCGGTGCTGGCGCCGGGGCTGGCCGCGCGGTGGGTCGGGTTTGTGACGCCGATCACGAACCGTTTGGCCGTTCCGCTAGTTGAGGGGATGTGCCGCCCGCTGCTGGCCGACACGGCCAAGGCGCACGAGCTGTTCCCCGATATCGAGCCGATCCCGTACCGCGTGGCCGTCGAGCTGGCGCTCAAGAAGATCGGCGTTGGCGACATCGAGACGCGGTGGAGCGGGGCGGTCGGCGACGGGCCGACGGTCGAGCTGCGCGACCGCGAGGGGCTGATCCGCGAGGTCCGCACCCGCCGGGCCGACTGCTCGCCGCGGTGCCTGTTCGACGCGTTCACCAGCCTCGGCGGGGACAAGGGGTGGCTGACGTGGCGATGGGCGTGGACGATCCGCGGCTGGATGGACAAGGCCGTCGGCGGGCCCGGCCTGCGTCGCGGCCGACGCCACCCGACCGAGCTGCTCGCCGGCGAGACGCTGGACTTCTGGCGGGTCGAGGCGATCGACCGCCCCAAGCTGCTGCGCCTGCGGGCCGAGATGAAGGTGCCCGGCCGGGCGTGGCTGCAGTTCGAGGCCATCGAACGCGACGGCCAGACCTACCTCCGCCAGACCGCCCTGTTCGACCCGCTCGGCCTGCCCGGCTGGCTCTACTGGTGGAGCCTCTACCCGGTGCACCTGTTCATCTTCACCGACATGACCAAGGCGATCGTCGCCGACGCCGAGAAGCTCGCCCAACAGCGCGACTCCGACGAGGCAGCCGACGCCGGCACCGCGGAGGCGGCGTGAAGACCAAGCGATCCACCCACGAAGGCCGCGGCGGCCGAGCCGGCCTGCCGACCAAGGTCTGCCCCACCTGCGGCCGCGCCTTCGCGTGGCGCAAGAAGTGGGAACGCGACTGGCCCAACGTTAAGTACTGCTCGAAGCGTTGCGCGGCAGCCAAGGCCGTTGTTTCTTAGCGGTCCTATCAAGACGTGCGGTTCTTCCGTTCACCGCGTATGGTGCGATGACCATTGCAACCGGAGGTGTCTCATGGCCAACATTGATCCCAATCAATTCGACGACTCGTTCTCCTTTCGAGCCGATCAGTAAACGCCGCCGAGGCTACCCGTCCGAGACCCGCGTGAAGCGTGGCGTCCAGGTCGTCCACGGCTACAAAGAACTCGTCGAGAAGCTCGGCCGAAACGATCCCTGTCCTTGCGGATCCGGGAGGCGTTTTTAAGAAGTGCTGCATGCGCTCGGGCCGCTTTTGACGGCGTGAACAAAGACAGCTACTTCCGAGAAGTCGAGTGAGATTGGCTGCCACCAACGCGTCGCTGAGGTCGGCGTTATGCGTCAAGGCTGCAGCCGCGCCCGCGTGAACGTCGGCGTCTCGGTCGTGTCGCGTCGATACACCAGCCGATCGTGCACGCGGTTGTCGCGTCCCTGCCAGAACTCGACCTCCAGCGGCGTCAGTCGATACCCGCCCCAGCGATCGGGCATCGGCACGGGACGACCGGCGTCGCCTTTCGAGTACGCGGCCTCGAGTTCCTCGAGCTTACGATCCAGGGCCGCGCGGTCGGCAACCTCGCGCGACTGCTCGGACAGCAGCGCGCCGAGCTGCGACCCGTGCGGCCGCGACCGGAAGTACGCCTCGGACGCCTCGCGGCTCAGCTGCTCCACCGGCCCGGTGAACCGCGTCTGCCGCTCCAGCCACGGCCAGTAGAAGTTCAGGCAGGCCACCGGGTTGGCCGCCAGCGCCCGTCCCTTGGTCGAGTCGTAGTTGGTGTAGAAGATCAGCCCGGTGTCGATCCCCTTGAGCAGCACGACCCGCGCCGCCGGCATCCCGTCCAGATCGGCCGTCGCCAGCGTCACCGCGTTCGCCTCGGCCCACCGGTGCTGCCGGGCCGTCTCGACCGCCTCGCCGAACCACTCGCGAAACAGCGGGAACGGGTCATCGACCGGGGCGGTCGCTTCGGTCAGCTCACCCGCGGCGTACGTGCGCCGCATCGCGTCGATGCTCGCCGCGGAATCGGCGTGCTCGCCGCCTTGCGACGACGTCGGCTTCTTCTTGCTGAACAATCTCTCGAACATGGTCGCCATTTCACGATTGTAAGCCCGTCACCGATCGAATCTCTGATATAAGGAAGCCGTAACTGTCTCATTTACACCGGGGAACGCTATGGGCAGCTTCATCGATCAGACGCTGGTTCGCGAAGATAACGCGGAAAGAGTCGCGAACGCCATCGAGGCCATCACGCGCCGCGACGGATCACCTGCAAGCCGAATCGAGACGGGTGCCGCTGATCAAGCGGGTACCGGATTCGCCATCACCACGAGCCGAGACGGCTGGCTCACGGTCTTCAACGCCGACATGTTCGCCGAGCCGCCCATCGCTCAGCAACTCTCGGCCGAGCTTTCCTGCGACGCCTTTCAGTTCATTGTGAATGACAGCGATTCCTGGCACTACCTCCTGTTTCGCAACGGGGACATGATCGATCGATACGACTCGATCTCCGAAGAGGCCTACATGGGCATGGACGAGTCGGTAGAAGCCTCTGAAGCGATCGAGCAGGTCCAGGCCTCGGCCGCCGCGATGAACGCGGCGATGGAGGACGCCAACCAGCGGCTTAAGTCGCTGATGCCGCCAGAGCTGCACGAGATCTACGACCGCGTCGTAGCGGGCACCGCGAGTCCGGAGGACAAGCAGGCCCACCTGCGGTGGGTGCAGGAGAATCCCACGGCCATGATGGAGGTCATGTCGTCTGCTTTCTCGCCGGCCAACACCGCGTCGCCGCCGGGTCATCGCGACGTCTCCGAGCATCTCGCTGCGCTGGCAACCGTGAATGACGCGGTGGCCGAGTCGTCCTGGCAGTCCGTCTTGGCCAGTCAGTCCGCGTTTGCCGAGCAGAACCTGGCTCGCTTACTTGGTCTGCTGGGCCAGCCAGAGGTCCTCGCCAACCTCTCGTTTCAGTACCTTGATGAGTTACCCGCCAACGAATTGGCGGATCAGGGAGTCGAGGTCGCGGCCCGTTTGGCTTGATGAGGTTCAAGCGGGGCCAGGTCATGCTGGTCTTACACCTGCTCGATTCCGGAGGCGATTCCAATGAAGCTGCTCATCGGCCTGGGCTTGATCGGATTTGCAGTCGTTGCCGTCTTCATCTGTTGGGTCTCGACCGGGCTGACCCTTTATCGATGGGACGATCCCTACAGCGGCTTCGGCCTGACCGTTCGCATCTTCGGCGGGGTCTTGGGCCTGGTTGCGGTCGTCGCCTCGGCCTTGCTGTACTTCCGCTCCGGCCGCAAGACTTTTGCTCGTTTGCTGTGCACCATCGCCGCGGGCTTGGGGGCCGTCGCGCTGCTCTGGGAGTTTGCCCCCTTGATGCTGTTGCTGGCCGCCGCGGTCTCGATCCTCGCAGGGCTCGTCGAGATGGCCAGCGGCAGAGACTCCAGCGGGGCGGGCGACGGCGGGTGGCTTGACTTTGGTGGCGACGACGGCGACTAGTCGCTGTCCTCAGCTCGCAATCAATTGGTGTTGATCGAGCAGCGCCGCGAGCTGGCCGCGCTTGGCGTTGTCCATCGGAACCAGCGGCAGGCGGAGTTCGCCGGTGTCGGTGCCGGTGAGCTGCATGGCCATCTTGATGGGGATCGGGTTGGTGTCGAGGGTGAGCAGGCCCTTGCAGATCGCGAAGAGCGACAGGTGGTGTTCGCGGGCGGCGGGGAAGTCGTCCGCCAGCGCGGCGTTGGTCAGGGCCGTGACGCGGTCGGGCATGAGGTTGCTGAGGACGCTGATGACGCCCCGGCCGCCGATGCTCATCAGGGGCAGGGTCATCGAGTCGTCGCCCGACAGGATCGTGAGGTCACAAGCGCCGGCGATCTCCGAGGCGATGTCCAGCGAGCCGGTGGCTTCCTTGATGGCGACGACGTTGGGGTGCTCGCCGAGGCGCACGGCCGTATCGGGCGACATCGTGATGTTGGTTCGGCCGGGGATGTTGTAGAGCACGATCGGCAGGTCGACCGCGTCGGCGACGGTCATGAAGTGGCGGTACAGGCCTTCCTGCGACGGCTTGTTGTAGTACGGGTTGACCATCAGCGCGGCGTCGGCGCCGACTTGCTTGGCGTGCTTCGTGAGGCGCAGGGCCTCGGCCGTGGAGTTGGACCCGGTGCCGGCGATCACGGGCACGCGGCCGGCGGCCTGCTGGACGGTCGTGTCGATGACGGCGTCGTGCTCCTCATGTGAGAGGGTGGGCGACTCGCCGGTGGTGCCGACGGGGACGAGGCCGTCGATGCCGTGCTCGATCTGGAACTCGATGTTCTGGCGAAGCCGATCGTGATCGACGGCCCCGTCGCGGAAGGGCGTCACGAGAGCGGTCATCGCGCCATGGAGGGTGAGGCTCATGCCGGCAGGATAGCCGCGGCGGGCGCTACCGCCGATCGCGCCGCCGCCGCCAGAGGAAGCGGACGGCCGAGAGGACGCCGTCGAAGCGGTAGCCGGGGTCGACGTAGTGCTCGATGACGTAGAAGGCGAAGTAGTACGCCCGGCAGAACGCCCACACGGCGATCAGCAGCAGAGCGACGGCCGCGAGGCTGGGGTGCAGGGCGATCAGCGTGCCGCCGGCGATGAGGCCGAGGACGACGAAGAGCACGCCCTTGGCCATCAGCAGCCGCGTCGAGCGGATGTCGCCGAGGCCATCGGAGAGGCGGGAGGCGGGGGTCATGAGGCTGTCACCGGGCGGTTCAGAAATCGGGTCGACGTTGGTACGCTGCAGCCGCCGCGGATGATCGCGGCCCAGCCGAGGGACACGACATGCCAGCCACGCTGAAGGTGCGGGACGAGTCGATGGCGCCCGGGGGCGAAGACCACGTCTTCGAGCTCGAGTTCCCGACCGAGTCGATCACGGTGCGCGAGCTCATCCGCGAGCGGGTGTACCAGGAGGTGGACGATTTCAATCGCCAGGTCCGGGCCGCCAAGCCGCAGTCCCGCTGGCGCGGCCTCGTCCGGCCGACCGAGCTGGAGGAGCAGCTCAACGGCCCGAACAAGACGGTCCGCGCCAAGAAGGAGGTCGACTGGCAGACGCAGTACGACCTCGCCTGCGACGCCTTCGAGAAGAACCGCTTCTTCGTCCTCGTCGGCGATCGACAAGCGGGCTCGCTGGACGAGCGCATCGAGATCGGCCGGGAGACGGAGGTGTCGTTCCTGCAGCGGGTGCTGCTGGTGGGGGGGTGAGGGGTGGGCGACCTCAAGGGCGTGACTGAGCCGGTAGATGTTGTTCAAGCAGCGCTTAGCAGCCTGAGCCTCGACGGCGGGTTGCAGGTGTGGGACAACGACATCGGGCCGTATGTCGAGATGGCTTCGGGGCTGAACGCCGACGGTCAGGCCGACCTGGTTGTGCTGTTGATTGAGGCGGCTGCGGCTGAGGTCGCGGCTCGAATCGAGGTCGAGGCACGCGCGCAAGACCCGCAGAAGGGGCTCATCTACGCCTATCGATTTATGCGTTGTTCCGATCTTGCTTCTCGACTGCTTCGTCGAAAGCTGCCTTGGTCTGCGGATCGTGTGGTCGCGGCGCTGAATGGCATCTGTGAGACGCGCGGCGCGTGGGCCTTGTCGAAAGGGCCCGTCACGGCCTTGGTCCGTGCGGTGGAGAAGCACTGGGCCGAGTTGCGGGCCGAGCCGCGTGTCATCGCCGCGCTGGAAGCGGTGTCGGCCCATCTCTCGAAGTCGGCACGTCTGCAGAGCAAGACACCGCTTCGTGATATTGCGCAGTTGCTCGGCGGCGAAACGAGTTTAGATATCGAGCCGGGAGAAGCGTGGGCGGATGCCGTCATTGAGTCTGTTCGTCAGTTGACGGGCGATCGCAAGCGTGACTGGTGTGAGCTGATCGCGCATTGCGGATCGACGAGTGGGGCGAAGCCTTCGGCCAAGTGGATCAAAAAGGCGAGCGAACTGATTGAACGCATTGGGCGAGAGTCGGTTGACGCGGCGATCCTCGATTGGCTGCCACTCGTGGATAAGCCGCGAACTCAGGTCATGATGGGGCCAGCTTATGAGTGGATCGATGGGCGGTATGAGGTGCGTCAAGTCGAGATCATGCGAGATCAGATCATCGATCCGCACATGGACGTCCTCAAGGGGCTGTGCTGGATCGCCAGTCAGCGGGAAAGCGAGGCGATGGCACGGGTGTTGGGCGCATTGGCTGTGTCGTGTTATCGCAAAGTGCCCGGCGTTGGACCGCGGGCGGTGCGGGTGGGTAACGCGGCGGTGAATGCACTGGGTTGGATGCCGGGGCGGGGGGCGTTGGGCCAGTTGGCGATGCTCGTTGTCAAGGTCAAGTTCGGCACGGCGCAGAAGCTCATCAACAAGGCGCTCGACGCGGCGGCCGAGCGCGAGGGGCTGCCGCGGGACGAGATCGAAGAGATGGCGGTGCCCAGCTACGGGCTGGACGAGGTCGGGCTGGCCGAGCAGGCGATGGGCGAGCACACGGCCGTACTGGCGGTTACCGGGACGGTTGGGGCCAAGGCGACAACGCTCACCTGGCGCAACGCCAAGGGCAAGGCGAGCAAGTCGGTTCCGGCCGCCGTCAAGCGCGACCACGCGGAGGACCTCAAGGAACTCAAGGCGTCGATCAAGGACATCCAGAAGATGCTGCCTGCCCAGCGGGACCGCATCGACGCGCTGTTCCTCGAGCGCAAGACCTGGGCGATGCCGACCTGGCGGGAGCGCTACCTCGACCACCCCCTGGTGGGCACGCTGGCTCGGCGGATGGTCTGGCTGCTTAACGACGGCGACCACGAGGTGGCGGCGGCGTGGCTGGCCGAGGACCCCGACGGCCCGGCGCACGGCCCGGGTGGTCTGGTCGACGTCGAGGGCAAGCCGATCGAGATCGACCCGGAGGCCACCACGGTTTCGCTCTGGCACCCCATCTCGCCCGACGCCCAGCCCGGCTCGACCGAGACGCGCGACGACGTGCTGACGTGGCGATCGTTCTTCGAGGACCGCGGTATCCAGCAACCCTTCAAGCAGGCCCACCGCGAGGTCTACCTCTTGACCGACGCGGAGCGGAACACCGAGGTGTACTCGAATCGCTTCGCGGCGCACGTGATACGCCAGCATCAGTTCCACGCCCTCGCGGCCCAGCGTGGCTGGAAGAACCGCCTGCGTTTGATGGTCGACGACGAGTACCCGCCGGCTCACCGCGTGCTGGAGACGTGGGGCTTGCGGGCGGAGTTCTGGATCGAGGGCGTCGGCGACGATTGGCACGCCGACTACGTGCTGGACTCGGGGGCGTTTCGCTACCTCGCAACCGATCAAGTCCGATTTTACGACATCCGCGCCCGGCAGAACTCGGCCCACGCCGGTGGCGGGCGTTACGAGATGTGGGGATCGGGAGACGATCCCGAGAATCACCCGCTACGCATCGACCGCGTCCCGCCGATCGTGCTCAGCGAGGTACTGCGGGATGTCGACCTGTTCGTCGGCGTCGGCTCGATCGGCAACAACCCGGAGTGGCAGGACGGCGGGCCGGACGGCGCGTTCCGGGACTATTGGCAGTCGTACTCGTTCGGTGAGTTGTCGGGCACCGCGAAGACGCGGCGGGACTTCCTGCAGCGGATCGTGCCTCGGCTGAAGATCGCCGACGCGTGCACCGTCACCGACAAATTCCTCGTCGTGCTCGGCAAGAAGCGGACGTACAAGATCCACCTGGGCAGCGGCAACATCCTGATGGAGCCGAACGATCAGTACCTGTGCATCGTGCCCAACAGCTCGATGGAGGCCGGGCCCAAGGGGCAGAAGCTGTTCCTGCCGTTCGAGGGCGACCGCACGCTGGCGATCATCCTGAGCAAGGCGTTCCTGCTCGCGGCGGACGACAAGATCACCGACCGGACGATCCTGTCGCAGATCAATCGGTAGCGCTCGTTGTTTGTGGATCAGGGTTGCCGCAGGTTGAGGATGAGCTCGACGGTGCCGGGCATCTCGTTGAGCTCGAGGGCGATCTCGTGGGCGTCGTGGCCGGCGTCGGCGAGGGCGTAGATGCGGCGACGGCGGTCGTCGTCCTGGCTTTCGTCTGACGCGGGGGCGGGCGTGGCGTCGTTAGAAGAGGCGCTGGCGGGCGGCGAATCGTCGGCTGGTGAGTCATGGCCGTTCTGGGCGCGGTCGAGCTGGGCGATCTTGAGTTCGGCTTCGTTGATGAGCTGCTCGAGGCGGGTGGCCTTGGCGTCGAGCTGGTGGCCGACGCGCTTGGCCATCTGCTCGATCTCGACCATGATCGTCTCGAGGTCGCCGCGCATGCCCTTGAGCTGGCGGTTGCGCTCGATCTGCTCGGTGGCGGAGAGGGACGGGTCGGTGGCCGAGCGTCGGCGTTTGGCGCGGATCGAGATGAACAGGTACGCGATGACAAGCACGATGCCCAGGAGGAGCAGCCAGATGTACGGCGGGGGCTCGGCGGCTTGATCGGCGGCCTGCTGGGCGGCCTGGGCGAGGGTCATGGCTGGCCCTCGGGGTTGGCTTGGGCCCGCGCGTCGGCGGCGCGAGCGGCGTCGAGCGCGGTGCGCAAGGGCACGCCGTGCTGCTCGGCGGCGTCCAGGGCGTCGTCGTGTTCGGGGGTGCGGGCGACGGTCTTGCCGTCGAGCTGGCCGACCTTGATGCGGATCGGGCCGAAGGGGGTGTCGACGGTCTCGTGGTGCCGATCGAGGGTGAGGCGTTCGCGAGGGGCGAAGCGGACGCCCATCGAGCCCGTGAGCTCGAGCGCAAGTCGAGCGAGGCGGTCCCGGTCTTCGGGTCCGCAGAGGGCTGAGAGGGTGACGGCCGGGCGGTTTTTCTTCATCGTGATCGGCGTGGCCCAGGCGTCGAGGGCGCCGGCGTCGAGCAGGGCGTTGATCGAGTGGGCGACGACCTGGGGCGTGGTGTCGTCGAGGTTGAGGGCGAGCTCGATCACGCGGTCGGTCGGCATGGGTGCAGTGTAAGCCGCGCAAGAAAACACCCACGGCCGAAGCCGCGGGCGTTCGAGGAGAACATGACTTGAGGGGGCTTGACGCTACTCGCCCTGCCCGAGCGAGTAGCCCGGCTTGCCGTCGAAGGTGTACAGGTGCTCGGTCTTGATGAAGTCCAGGCCGTGGTGGGCCAGGCGGTGGAGCAGCTTGAGGACGTCGTAACGAGAGATCGTTTCGGTTTCGGTGGGCACGAATCGGCATCGCCAGTGATCGGTGCAGAAGGTCTCGGGGAACCCGCCGGGGAAGACCTTGACGCCGCGGTTGGTGATCATCTTGAGCTTGAGCTCGGGGCCGGCGAGCGGTTCGAGCAGCCGGCCGAGGGCCTCGGGCGAGCGGTCGTGCTCGTCCCAGTCGAGGAAGACGTCGATGCCGACGAGCTTCTTCTCCTCGACGTGCGGGGCGGCCGGAGCGGCGGCTCGCGTTTGGCCGCGGGCCTCGTCGCTGTGATAGGCGACGCGGTTGAGGTGGATCGGCTCGTTGCCGAGGTTGGCGATGACGGCGTCGGCGAACGCGGCGGTGCCGACCTTGTGGCGGGTGGTGTCGGGGTTGGCGATGTCGGGGGTGTGGACGCCGTCCTCGAGGGTGCGGAGCCAGGCGTTGTGCACCCGGCCGGCGGCGTCGGGCTGGCCGACGTGGACGAGCATCTGCACGGCGGCGAGCAGCAGGCCGGAGGGGTTGGCGACGCCGAGCCCGGCGAGGTCGGGCGCCGAGCCGTGGATCGCCTCAAACATGGAGACGTGCTCGCCGATGTTGGCCGACCCGCCGAGCCCGACGGAACCCGTGAGCTGAGCGGCGATGTCCGAAACGATGTCGCCGTAGAGGTTGGGCGTGACGATGACGTCGAACCGCTCGGGCGAGTCGGCGAGCTCGGCCGCGCCGATGTCGATGATGCGCGAGTCGGACTCGATGTCGGGGTATTCCTCGGCGATCCGCTTGAAGGCGTCGTGGAACAGGCCGTCGGTCAGCTTCATGATGTTGTCCTTCACGAAGCAGGTGACCTTGCCGCGGCCGTGGGTCCGGGCGTAGTCGAAGGCGTATCGCACGATCCGCTCGGAGCCGGGTCGGGTGATGAGCTTGAGGCACTGGGTGACCTCTTGGGTCTGTCGGTGCTCGATGCCGGCGTAGGTGTCCTCCTCGTTCTCGCGGACGACGACGACGTCCATGCCCGGGAAGCGGGTGGGGACGAACGGGCTGAGGGATCGGCAGGGCCGGACGTTGGCGAACAGGCCGAGCGTCTTGCGGAGGGTGACGTTGAGCGACTTGTAGCCGCCGCCCTGGGGGGTGGTGATGGGGGCCTTGAGCAGGGCGTCGGCGGAGCGGATGGTGTCCCAGGCGTCGGGGGTGATGCCGGCGGCGTGGCCGGCCTCGTAGACCGACTGGCCGAGGTCGATCGGCCGCAGGTCGAGCCGGGCGTAGGCGGCGTCGAGGACGCGGAGGGCGGCGTCCATGATCTCCGGGCCGATGCCGTCGCCGTGGGCGATCGCGACGGCGGCGATATCCGGGGCGTGATGAGGGGCCCCGGAAGGGCCGACCTCGGTGCCCCAGAAGGGCGATGCGGGCGAGGGGGAGGTGGTCATGCGGGTATCCTTGGCGGAATGGTGTTTCGGGTTTTTCGTAATGCGAACTTGAGTTCGTGCAATTGATATCGTGTATTGAGAATCATGTCAAGCCGCCCGGAAAATTATGCCTGACACCCACGCCCAGCCCGGCTTTACCTTCCTGACCAACCACTCGCACGTGCTCATCTGCCTGCACGGCGAGCCGGACCTGCGGCTGCGCGACGTCGCCGAGCGGGTCGGGATCACCGAGCGGGCGGTGCAGAAGATCGTCGGAGAGCTGGAGGAGGCGGGCGTGCTCACGCGGCACCGCGAGGGCCGGCGGAACCGCTACGAGGTCCACGGCGACAGGCCGCTGCGTCACGCGGTCGAGGCACACCGCACGGTGAACGACCTGCTGGCGATGGTGCTGGGCAAGCCGCGGACGCGTCGGCGTGGATGAGCGGCTCGCCTATCACCCCGTGACGCGGGCGGTGGCGGTGGGGCTGCGTCGGCGGTGTGGGTGGACCAAGGGGCTGCCGCGGCGGGTGGTCGTGGCGGTGAGCGGCGGGGCCGACTCGGTGGCGCTGCTGCGGGTGATGCGGCTATTGGCGGGGCGGCGGGGCTGGCCGATCGAGTTAGCGGTCGGGCACGTGCAGCACCATCTGCGCGGTGAGGCCGGCGAAGCCGATGCGCGGTGGGTGAGTGAATTGTGCGAGACGCTGGGGGTGCGGCACGAGCGAGCTGACGTCGCGGTGGGCGAGGGGAATGTCGAGGCGGCGGCGCGGGCGGCGCGGTACCGGGCGCTTGGGGACATCGCCGAGCGCGTCGGGGCGAGCGAGGTGCTGACTGCACACACGGCCACGGACCAGTGGGAGACGCTGCTGATGCGGGTGAGCCGGGGCACGGGGCTGGCGGGGTTGCGTGGGATTGCGTGGCGGACCTCGCTCGAGGCCGTGGAGGGGGCCGAGGGTGGGCGAGCGGCGAACTCGGTCGCGGTATTACGGCCGATGCTGGGCGTGTCGCGCGACGACGTGCGGGGGCTGTTGACGTCGATCGGTCAGGTCTGGCGGGAGGACGAGACCAACGCGGATGCCGAGCGTCGGGCGCGGGCGCGGCTGCGTCGGGATGTGCTGCCGGTGTTGCGGGAGCTGTATCCCGGGGCGGAGCACGCGGCGGGCCGGTTAGCGGAGATCGCGGCGGCCTGGCGGCCCGACGCGACGCCTGACGTAACTTGGGGCGAGGTCGATGGTCGTTGGGTGACGAGCCGGGCCGCGTTCGACGCGGCTGAGATGGACGAGCGCCGAGCCGTCGAGACGATCCGCTGGGGCCTGGAGCACGCGGGGGTGCCGATGGGGCGGGTCAACGCGGCGGTGCTGGGCTCGATCGCGCGGGCGTTGCGCGACGGGGCCGGCGGCACGCGGCGCTTTCAGCTGGCGGGCGGGTGGTCGGTCGAGGTGACGCGCGACGCGGTGGCGATCACTCCGCGGGTTGAGTAGCGGGTGCCTCGCTGGCGTTGCCGACGGCCTGGCTGTCGTGGGGCGGCCGTGAGTCGGTGGGTCGATCGGTCGACGTGAGCTGAGCGAAGCGTCGGTCGATCATCGCGTCGCGTTGGGCGGTCTGCTCGTCGAGTTCGGCGCGGAGCTCGGCGAGGCGTTCCTGTAGCTTCTCGAGCTCATACTCGCGCAGCTCGGCGCGGAGGTCGAGCTGCAGCGCGATGGTCTCGCGGAGTTCCTGGGCGTGTCGCTTGGCCAGCTCGGGGCGGTCGTCCGCGACGGCCTGGCGGTGCTCGCGGGCCAGCCGCTTGGCGTCGCCGGCGAGGCGCACCTCGTCCATGCGCAGCTCGGCCATCGGGTCGCGGCGGCGGAACTCGAGGAAGCGTGCGAGCCGTGGGTACTCGTCGCGGATCGTCGCCGACGCGGCCTCGGGGTCGGCCGCGGCCGCGGCGCGGAGTCGGTCAGCGGCCTCGGGGCCGGCGAAGTTCTCGAGCATGGTCGCCGCGCGGGCGAAGTCGTCCTCGTCGAACACACGCTGTGCGTCGGGCCGTTCGCGGCGCTGGCGACGGTCGTCGTCGTCCGCGCGTGGCGGGCCGAACGCGCGGCCGGGGCCGGGGCGATCGCTGTCGCGGTCGCGCGCCGGTTGGGCTTGCACAGCGGTGATACCCGCAAGCATGGCGATCAGCAACGCAGCGATGGTGAGCGGGTGAAGTCGGCGAGTCGGGCGGAGGTGGGTCATGGCGGGGCGAGGCTAGAAGGTCAGCGACGACAGGCCGTCGGCCTGCTCGAGTTCCATGGCGGTCAGCGATGCGTCGAGCAGCGACTCGGCGTCGTTCCAGGAGCGGTCGACCGACGCGAGCTCGACGCGCATCGCGAGCAGGTCCAGCTCGGCGTCCAGCGCTTCCTGCCGCGGCGTCGTCTCGGCGAGCGCGGCGTCCAGCCGATCCAGCGGGGCGAGCGCCTCGGCCAGCGACGGGCCCTGCGGTTCGTCGATCTCGGGTACGGGCGCGACTTGCTCACCACCGTCGGCGATCGTGTCGACCGACTCGTTGGACGGGGCGTTGATCAGCGCGAGCGTGACGACCGCGCCGATGGCGACGACCGCGGCGACGCGCAGGCCGATCTTCAGCGCGGGGCCGATCCGCGCGAGCACCGGGCCGGCGGGCGTCGCTCGGCGGAGCTCGGGCAGCGTCGCCTCGACGATGCGGTCGGCCAGGTAGGGCGGGGTCTCGTCGCGGCCGAGCGTCTGGTCGAGCAGCTCGTCCAGGCCGGCGTCCAGGTCATCGTCAACGGCGGGGTCGCGGGTGAGGTCGTTCTCGGGGGTGGGCGTGGCCATGGCGGGTGTGGGGTGAGGGGTGATTATCCGGCGGCGCGGGGCGACGGGTCGGCGTTGAGCAAGGCCTTGAGCTTCTTCACGGCCCGGTGGCTGCGGGCCAATACGGTGCCGATCGGCTGGTCGAGCGTCTCGGCGATCTGGGCGAACGACAGGCCGGCGGCGTGGCGATAGGTCAGCACCTCGCGCTCGGCGTCGCTGAGTTGGCCCAGGGCCTCGGCGAGGTCGGCTCGGCGCTCGCCGGCGAGCAGCCGGTTGGACGGGTCGTGTCGGTCGGCGGCGTCCTGGGCCATCCGGGCCTCGGCGGCGGCGAAGGCCGAGGCCGACTCACCCGATCCGGCGCCGGGCGTGGTGTCCATCGGCGTCGCGTGCCGGCCGCGGCGACGCATCTCGTCCCGCAGGGCGTTGGTCGCCACGCGGAACAGCCAGGGCTCAAACCGGCCCTGCTCGCGGTAGGTGGCCGCTTTCTCGGGGTCGTGGAAGGTTTGCACGAGCTTCACGAACGTCACCTGAGTCAGTTCCTCGGCCAACTCGGCGTCGCCACACCGGCGGCGCAACAGTCGGAAGACGCGGGGGGTGTAAGCGTGGACCAACGCGGCCCACGCCGCCTCGTCCCCGCCGACCGCGGACCGCACGGTGGCGGCCAGGTCGGTCCCCGAGTCCGGGGCCAATCTGGCGGGCGGGGTCCGGGCCATGCGTCTCGACTCCGGTCAAACGTCGCAACCGGGTCATTATTGCCGCGGCCGCCTCGATCCCGGCGTTCGGCCGGGGTTAGCATCCCCGCATGCACGACGCCGTCCTATCGGCTGCCGACCGGCACGACCTGCACGACGCCTCGGCCGTCACCGACCTGTTCGAGGACGCCGCCGAGGCTTATCGGGCCGATCCCCGCCGCACCGGCGCCCGGATCGACCTCGACGCCGACGCCGCGGACACGGTCATCGTCGCCGGCGACCTGCACGACCACCGCGTCAACCTCCGCCGCCTCGCGAAGCTGGCCAAGCTCGGCGACGCCGACGCCCGCACCGTCCTGGTCCTGCAGGAGCTCATCCACGGCCCGTCTCGCGTCAACAACTGCGACCTCTCGGTCCGCACCCTCGCCCTCGCCGCCGCTCTCAAGCTCGACGAGCCGACCCGCGTCTACCAATTGCTCAGCAACCACGAGCTGTCGCAGGCCCTGGGCCAGGACATCATGAAGGGCGGGATGAGCACGTGTGCCTGCTTCGACGACGGGCTGGCGTTCCTCTACGGCGACGACGCCGAGACGGTCGCCGAGGCAGCGCGGGCCTACGTGCTGTCGCTGCCGCTGGCGGTGCGGGTTGCGGGGCCGGCCGAGGGCCCGGGCGTGATGTGCGCCCACAGCCTGCCGTCGCCGCGGCGGGTCGAGGCGTTCGACCCGGCGAAGCTCGCGACCGAGCCGGACGAGCTGGCCGTCATGCGCGGCGGCTGGGCGTACGACATGGTCTGGGGCCGACATCACGACGACGCGACGTGCGACCGGCTGGCCGAGGCGTGGGGGGTGTCGTCGTTCGTGCTCGGCCACCAACCCGCTGACATGGGCGTCGAGCGGCTCGCCAATCGCGCCCTGATCGTCAACAGCGACCACGAGCACGCCCGGGCGGTCCGCATCAAGCTCGGCAAGCCGTTCGACCTCGACAAGGCCGAGATCATGGCCGCGGCGCTCAACGCCGTCACGCTCGACGATCCGAGCAACGCGTGACGCACGCAACGTCGGCCGTCTCCCTACACTGCCCGCCGGTCAAGGCCTGATCCGGTCCGCCCGGACTGGAGACGGATGTGTTCGGCAATCTGAGCGAGAAATTCGAGTCGGCCCTGCGCTCGCTAAGCGGCAAGGGCAAGATCTCCGAGAGCAACGTGCGCGAGGCGATGGAGCAGGTCCGCGAGGCCCTGCTGGAGGCCGACGTGCACTACGAGGTCGTCGAGTCCTTCGTCGGTGAGGTCACCGAGCAGGCGGTCGGCACCGAGGTGCTGTCGAGCCTGCACCCCGGCGAGCAGATGATCAAGATCGTCCACGACGAGCTGGTCAAGCTCTTCGGCGGCGACCCCGAGGATCAGGACGACCCGGCCGAGCAGAACCCGATCCTCTTCGTCGAGCCCGGCCCGACGGTCATCATGATGTGCGGCCTGCAGGGCTCGGGGAAGACGACGACCTGCGGCAAGCTTGCCGGCTGGCTGAAAAAGCGCGGCAAGAAGGTCGTCCTCGCCGCGGCCGACCTGCAGCGCCCGGCCGCGGTGACGCAGCTCAAGGTCGTCGCCGAGCAGGCCGAGGCGGAACTGCCCGGTGACGGTCGCGTCGAGTTCTACGGCGAACCCGACAAGGTGGATGAGTACGGCAAGGCCGTCGGCGTGGCGGTCGGCGTCTGCCAGCGGGCCGTCAACCACGGCCGATCGACCGGCGCCGACGTCGTCATCCTCGACACCGCCGGCCGCCTGCACATCAACGACGAGCTGATGGGCGAGCTCCGCCAGGTCAACGACCGCCTGCACCCTCACCAGGTGTACCTCGTCATCGACGCGATGACCGGCCAGGACGCGATCAACTCCGCCAAGGCCTTCCACGACCAGCTCGAGATCGACGGCCTGATCCTCACCAAGTTCGACTCCGACACCCGTGGCGGCGCGGCCCTGACCGCCAAGCGTGTCGTCGGCGAGCCGGTCAAGTTCATCGGCACCGGCGAGCAGCTCGACGCCCTCGACCCCTTCCACCCCCGCCGCATGGCCGGCCGCATCCTCGGCATGGGCGATGTTGTCTCGCTCGTCGAACGCGCCCAGGAACAGGTCAGCGAGGAGGAAGCGCTGGCGCTGCAGGAGAAGATGTCGCAGGGCAAGCTAACGATGGAGGACTTCCTCGGGCAGCTGCGCAAGCTCCGCCGGATGGGGAACATGAAGCAGCTGCTGGGCATGCTGCCGGGCGTGGGGTCGGCGCTCAAGGACCTGCCGCTGGACGACCGCGAGATCGACCGGACCGAGGCGATCATCCAGTCGATGACCCCGGCGGAGCGGCGGGATATTGACTTGCTCAACAACTCGCGTCGTCGGCGCGTCGCCTCGGGGTCGGGCAGCGACACGAAAGCCGTCAGCCAGCTGGTCAAGGGGTTCGAGATGGTCAGCCAGATGAGCAAGCAGATGACCGGCGCCGGGGTGATGGGGCGGATGAAGGCGATGGCCGGCATGGGTGGCGGGGACATGCCGGCCATGGGCATGCCCGGCGTGGGCGCCAAGGGCTCGACCAAGGCCAGCCAGCAGAAGTCGCGATTCAAGAGAAGAAAACGCCGCTGACCCGCGCCCGCCGCGCCGGGGCTACTACACTGCTCGCGCGGTGAGTCGGCCCGCGTGCGACCGGACCCTCGACTCATCCCGTCCACAACGCACTTTCCCTCCGGCACCGCCATCGTGACCCAACCTCAAGCCATCCTGCTGCACGTCAGCGGCGAAGATCGCCCCGGCATCACGGCGCGCCTCACCGCCGTCCTGGCCGAGCACGACCTGCAGATGCTCGACATGAACCAGGCGGTGATCCACCGCACCCTGCTGCTGGGCATGCTTGTCCGCCTCCCCGCCGAGGCCAGCGACACCAACCTGTTCTTCCCGTCGCTGCTCGCCGCCTGCGAGGACATGGGCCTGCAGTTGCGGATGACGACCGTCTCGGACGACGCCTATCAGGCGTGGGTCGATCGGCAGGGCCTGCAGCGGTACATCCTCACCCTGCTCGCGCCGCAGATCACCGCGGCGCAGGTCGCCGCCGTTGGCCGGGCCGTCGCCGACGCCGGGCTGAACATCGCCGTGATCACCCGCCTGACCGGTAGGCCGTCGCTGCGTTCCGGCCACGATCCCCGCCGCGCCTGCATCGAGTTCTCGCTCCGCGGCGACCCGCACGACGAGTCCGCGCTGCGCGCCACGCTGCTGCACATCTCCCGCGAGCACCGCATCGACCTCGCCTGGCAGCGCGACAACGCCTTCCGCCGCAACCGTCGCCTCGTCGCCTTCGACATGGACCGCGTGCTCGTTCAGCAGGAGATCCTGCACGAGCTGGCCCTGGAGAAGTCGCCCGAGGTCGCCGAGCAGGACGCCCGCCTCCGCGACGCCACGCTCGCCGGCGAGATCCCGCTCGAAGAGTCCCTGCACCAGCGCGTCGCCCAGCTGGAGGGCCTGCCCGACGCCGCCCTCGATCGCGTGCACGATCGTCTCGAGGTCACCGACGGCGCCGAACGCCTGATCCACCACCTCAAGCGCTTCGGCTACAAGACCGCCATGATCTCCGGCTCGTTCGAGTTCTTCGCCCAACGCCTCAAGCAGCGCTTCGGCATCGACTACCACGCCGCCAACAAGCTCGAGGTCGCCGGCGGCGAGCTCACCGGCCGGCTCGTCGGCCAGACCGTCACGGGCAAGCGCAAGGCCGACCTCCTCCGCGGCATCGCCTCCATCGAGCGCATCGACATGGAGCAGGTCATCGCCGTCGGCGACGGGCCCAACGACCTGCCCATGCTCGCCTCGGCCGGCCTGGGCATCGCCTTCCACGCCCCGTCCCGCGTCCAGGACTCGGCCCGCTACAAGATCTCCACCCTCGGCCTGGACTCGATCCTCTACCTCATCGGCGTCCGCGACCGCGACCTCGACGACGACTCCGCCCAGGCCGTCTCCGCCTGACGCCCTCCAGCTCTCGCCTTCCGAACCCAAGCCAACCGGAAGCGCAGCGCCCGGTTGGGTCCTGCATCGTCTTGCTCACCCTCACTAAACTGACCCCATGTCCGCCCCCGACGCACCGTCTCAGACCGCCTCGCTGCCGCCGACGTACGCCCCCCACGCCGTCGAGCCGGACATCGCCCGCCGCTGGGCCCAGAGCGACGCCTTCCACGCCGAGCCCGGCCCGGCGCTCGCCGGCGATCGCCAGCCCTTCACCATCTGCATCCCCCCGCCCAACGTCACCGCCGCCCTGCACCTCGGCCACGCCCTCAACAACACCCTCCAGGACGTCCTCACCCGCTACCACCGCATGCGCGGCGACAACACCTGCTGGCTGCCCGGCACCGACCACGCCGGCATCGCCACCCAGACCGTCGTCGACAAGCGTCTCAAGCAGCAGGGCGACAAGTCCCTGATCGACTACAAGCGCGACGCCGCCGAGGGCAAGCCCGGCCGCGAGCAGTTCATCGAGAAAGTCCAGGCCTGGAAGGACGAGTACGAGCAGCGCATCACCGACCAGCTCAAGGCCATGGGCTGCTCCTGCGACTATGACCGCCAGGCCTTCACGATGGACGCCCCCCGCGCCCGCGCCGTGCGTGAAGGCTTCTTCCGCCTGTTCAAGGACGGCCTGATCTACCGCGGCAAACGCCTGGTGAACTGGGACCCCGTCTCGCAGACCGCGCTCGCCGACGACGAGGTCGAGTCCAAGGATGTCGACGGGCAGTTCTACTACATGAACTATCCGCTCTGCGACGAACAGGGCGAGCTCACCGGCGGGCATGTCACCGTCGCGACGACCCGCCCCGAGACGATGCTCGGCGACACCGCCGTCGCGGTGAACCCGCGCGACCCCGAACGCGCCAAGCACATCGGCCAATTCGTCCGCCTGCCCATCGTCGGCCGCGTCATCCCCATCATCGGCGACGACTACGTCGTCATCCCCGACCCCGACTCCGACGACGCCAAGGCCAAGATGGCCTCCGGCTTCCTCAAGGTCACCCCCGCGCACGACACCAACGACTGGGAGATCGGCCAACGTCACAACCTCGCGGCGATCAACGTCATGGCCCCAGACGCTACGATCAGCCGCGAGCACGGCTGGATCGACATCGAGGACTGCGACTGTGAGGCCGTCGAGCCGCTGCTCGGCCTGTCGCGCGAGGACGCCCGCAAGGCGATCGTCCGCTGGTTCCGCGAGAACGACCTACTCGCCGATCAGAAGCCCTACCGCCACGCCGTCGGCCACAGCTACCGCTCGCACGTCCCGGTCGAGCCGTACTTGTCCGATCAGTGGTACGTGAAGGTCACCGACGACCGCCTCGCCGGTGCGGCGCTGCGCGCGATGGCCCCCGACCAACGCACCGAGGGCACGGCGACCACCTGGACCGACACCCACCCCCACGCGGCCAATGCCACCGGGGACTGGGAGGGCGAGCTCCGCTTCCACCCCCCGCGCTACGCCAAGACGTTCCAGGCCTGGCACGAGAACATCCGCGACTGGTGCATCTCCCGCCAGCTCTGGTGGGGTCACCGCATCCCCGTCTGGCGTCGCGAGGTGCCGACCGACGGCCCGCCCGCCGCGCTCGAGGCGATGATCGAGGAACTGCTTGAGTGGAACCGGCAGGGCCGGATCGCCATGCAGTACCGCGGCGAGGTCGTGCCCCTGGCGATCTCCGAGCGCGACCAGCTCGACCTGACCGCGTTCTTCATCTGCGTCCGCGACCCCGAGCAGGACGCAGAGATCGTCGAGAAACTCGAGGCCTGGGGGCTGACGCGCGACCCGGATGTGCTCGACACCTGGTTCTCTTCGGGCCTCTGGCCGTTGTCCACGATGGGCTGGCCCGAGGCGACGCCCGAACTGCAGGCCTGGAACCCCACGTCCGTCCTCTGCACCGCCCGCGAGATTATCACTCTCTGGGTCTCGCGCATGGTGATGTTCAACCACTACTTCACCGGCGACGACGGTTTAGCCCAACGCCCGGAGGGCGGGGCGGCGAACGGTCAGCAACGCCTGCCCTTCCGAGACGTCTTCATCCACGCCATGATCCAGGACGGCCACGGCCAGAAGATGAGTAAGTCTCTGGGCAACGGCGTCGACCCCTTCGACATCATCGACTCGCACGGCGCCGATGCCATGCGCTACACGCTGACGTCGATGACCACCCACACCCAGGACGTGCGCATGCCGGTCGACATGATCGACCCGCACACCGGCGAGACCTTCACGCCCAAGTTCGTCACCGCTTCCGGCGGCTACAAGGTGGCGGCGCCGACCCAGGATCACCACGGCAAGTCCATGGTCTCCTCCTTCGGCGTCGCGTCCGGCCGGGCCACGCCGTCCGACGACGCGCCGCTCGCCCGCAACACCTCCGAGAAGTTCGACCTCGGCCGCAACTTCGCCAACAAGGTCTGGAACGCCTTCCGCTTCGGCCTGGACCTCCTCGACCGCGACGCCGTCGAGCAGGCCGGCCCCGACCCCGAGCTCGACATGGCGTCGGCGTGGATCCTCTCCAGGCTCGGCCGGACGATCCGCGCCTGCGACGATGCCCTCAACCGCTACGAGTTCGCCGCCTATGCGACGACCGTCTACGACTTCTTCTGGCGCGACCTCTGCGACTGGTATATCGAGGCGATCAAGCCCACGGTCAAGGACGACGCCTCCCAGCAGCGGGCCCTCGCGGCCTGCCTGGACGCCTCCCTGCGCATCCTGCACCCCGCCATGCCGTTCATCACCGAGCGGCTGTGGTCCGCGCTCGACGAGGCGGTCGGCGACGTGTCGGTCCGCGGCCTCAAGCTCCACCCGTGGCCGATGCTTTGCGAGGCGAGTTGGCCGGTGACCGACGGTTCGCTGCTTGACGAGCAGGCCGAGTCCGACTGGGAACTGCTGCAGCGGATCGTCACCGCCATTCGCGAGGTCCGCGCCGCTCACAACGTCCCGCCCAAGCGCATCGTCCAGGTCTCCAGCCAGGCCCCCAGCGATGTCGCCCGCAGCGTGATGACCCGGCGCCGATTCGCCGAGACACTCGCCGGCTACGAGGGACGCGAGTTCGGCCCCAACATCGAGCCGCCGCCGGGCGCCGCCTCGACCGTCGTCGGCGAGGCCACCATCTACCTCCACGACCTGCTCGACCCCGATACCGAGCGCAAGCGCCTCGACAAGCGCAAGGACGAGCTGGCCAAGTCGATCGCCGCGCTCGAGAAGCGGCTAAGCAACAAGGGCTACACCGACAAAGCCCCGCCACACCTCGTCCAGCAGACCCGCGACGAACTCGACGCCAAGCAGCGCGAGCTCGCCGCGGTCGGCGAACAGCTCACCGCGCTGGCGGCCGGCTGACACGGCTCCTGCTCCCTCAAAGGGCTCAACCCTGCCGCGACTTGCGGAACGCGCCTGGCGACACGCCGGTGGCCTGCGTGAAGTGCCGGGTGAAGTAGTAAACGTCGCGGTACCCCAGCCGATCGGCGATGACCTTGATCGGCTCGTCGGTGTCGCTGAGCAGCAGCCGCGCCTCGCCCGCGCGGTGCTGCATGCGGAAGGCGTGCGGCGACATGCCGGTGGCTCGCTTGAACCGTCGGCGGAGGTTGGACACCGACATCGCGGCATCGGCCGCGAGCCGCTCGTAGTCCGGCTCGTGATCGAGGCGGCGTAGCTCCGCGAGCGTGCCGCTCAGCCAAGCGGGCTGATCGGGGTGGGCGGAAGCGTCCCGGGCCTCGGCCAAGAGGAGCAGCACCTGCTCGAGCAGGTTGATCGCCCGGAGCCGGCCGTAGCGAGAGACCCGGCTGGCTTGATCGATCATCCGATCGAAGACGGGCGTCAACTCGCGGATCAGCCGCCCGTCGACCGCCTGCGGCCGCCCCAGCAGCAATCCCTCGGCCGCCCACGCGTCGACACGCGAGCCCTGGAACGCGATGTAACGATGGTCCCAAGTCTGGCCGGGGCTTCCGCTGCGGAAGCGGATCCACGGACCGGGCATCGCGGGGAAGCACCACGGCCCGTCCAGCTCGTACTCGTCGTCGCCGTAGGAGAGGTCGACGCACCCCGCGGTGATGAATTGCAGTGTGTGGTAGGTAAATCGCTTGTCGACTGTCGCAGCGCAGCGGGGGAGATGGTCGCAGTGGAGGAACATCAGGCCATCGGATTGCATGCACAGATTGTGCAAAACATTGGTCGTCCAGTCCATTCCCCCGTCGTGGTCGAGGGTGAATACTGGTGCCATGATTCCCAAAGCGGAGAACCCTCCATGCCATCGAACACCGTCGCAGATCGCCCTCTCGTCGCTCCTCTCCAACTCCACCCCGCAGAGGTCAAGTTTTACAAACAGGAGGGATACGTCGTCCTTCCCGGCTTCGTCGCCGCCGACGCGGTCGAGCGGCTGCGTGAGGAAGTGTTCGACGTGCTCGAGGCGAACGGCGTGCCCCGCGCGGGGCTGAACGTCGCGACTGAGTCGGCCGACAAGCTCCGCCAATGCGGCCAGTACCTCAAGGGCAGCCTGCTTGACGAGCTGATCAACGGCGAAGCCACCAAGTCGATCGCCGCCCAACTCATCGGCGGCACCGCCTATGTGTATGCGCGCTTCACCGCGGTCAAGGCCGGCGGTGGCGGCGGGACCTTCCACTTTCACCAAGACAACAACTACACCCATCACGACCCGGCCCTCGGCTCAATCAACATCTGGGTGGCGCTCGTCGATATGACGCCGGAGAACGGTTGCCTGCAAATGATTCCGCGCTCGCACGACCATCAGTGGACATCCCACAACAGCGACGACGGCGACACGCATCAGCAGATCGACGTCGATCCGATGGACTGCAAGCCGATCCGCATGCGGGCCGGCGATGCCGTCGCGTTCAGCCGTTGGACCGTGCACGGCTCGGGCCCGAATACGACGGACGCGCCCCGTGTTGGCTACGCGTTGCAGTATCACCGCGACGACGTGAAGTTCCTAGACAAGGAGTCGGGCGAGTGGAAGCGCCTGGTCGACACGCCGCGCTGGTCGACCGGACCGGTCGACAGCCTCGGCTGATCGCTTGTTTCCGCATGAGTTGACGTCGAGCACCGTTCCGCGCCGGCTTACCATGCCGGTGTGCCACGCTTTGAGGACGACGCTGTTGTGCTTCGCGCTACCGAGTGGTCCGAGTCCAGCCAGATCGTCTCGCTCTTCACGCGAAGCCACGGCAAGGTCCGCGGCCTGGCCAAGGGCGCCAAGCGGCTGAGCCCGTCCAGCGTGCAGCGGTTTACCGGCGGGTTCGACCTGCTCACCATCGGCCGCGTCACCGCCACGACCCGTCCGAGCACCGACCTCGCGGCGATCACGGAGTGGGACGTCGCCGACACGCTGCCGCACTTGAGGCGGTCGCTCGTTGCCCAGCGGATCGGCTGCGTCGCGGCCAGTTACGTCGAGGCGATGACGGCCGACGAAGATGCCCACCCGGCGCTGTATGAGGCGCTGCTCGCGTTGCTCGACTCGTTACGCGAAGAGCGATCCGACGACGTGGCGGAGTCCCCCGCGCTGCTGCGGTTCCAGTGGGCTCTGCTGACCGAGGTCGGCTATCAGCCAGAACTCAAGACCGACATCCTCAGCGGCGACGAGCTTGGCGACGCCAACCGCTACACCTTCGACCCCGCCGGCGGCGGCTTCAGCGTCGAACGGCAGGACGAGCGGTGGCGCGTGAGGCGTGAGACGCGCGAGCTTCTGCTGGACATCGCGGCCGGCGACCGGGTGGCCGCGACCAACGCGGCCACGGTCGCCCGCGCCAATCGCCTGCTGACCAGCTATCTCCGCGAGATCCTCGGCCGCGAGGCCAACACGATGCAGCTTGTGTTACGCGATCCGTAGCCGCTAAGTCACGCGTCGCAGCTAGGCCGAGTCAGCCGAGCGATGCATTACACCTCGACGCGCTGCACGTAGAACATCGAGTCCGCCGCGCGGGGCCCGACCATGTGCCACGACAGCGGAAAGCCGGGGCTGCGGGACGCGTAGGCCTCGAAGATGGCCCGGCCCCACTTGTACTGCAGCTCGATGTTCTTCTCGATCTTCGCGGTGTCGGTGTTCGAGATGAACGTCCGGCTCTGGTAGTTCCAGTTCGGGTCGAGGCGGATCATCAGGTGGGCTTCCTCCCACTCGATGGGGTAGCCGTGGACATAGCCCTCGCCGGTGTTGGGCGTGTGGTACCAGAAGCAGATGAAGCGATCCTTCTCGGCGGTGGAGGTGTCCTGCGTGCCGCCGACGAGGAGCTTGGCGTGCGAGACGCGGACGGGCGTGACGCCCCACTTCTTCTTGGCGATCCAGATGGAGCGGTCGCCGACGTCGTACAGGCCGACATGGGCGTAATCGACGCGCAGCCGATTGGTGCAGTGCTGGGTGTTGATGCGTCGGTCGGGCACCGTGGCGTGGGGGTTGGGACGATTGGGGCGGATCGAGGGGCGCCGGGTCTCGCGTGAGCGACGCAGTGGGGACGCCGCCAGCGCAAGACCCGCTATGGTAATCGCCCCCAGGGCCGGCGTCAGCGGCGGCGGCAAATCCCTACTGAGGAGCGATCGATGAGCGATGCGTCCACGAGCGAAGCGGGCTGGGTCGTAGAAGGGCGGTTGGTCTCGCGGCAGGGGGACGAGGCGGTGCTGGCCATCGCGGGGACCGACTATCGGCTGCACCTGGTGGTGGAGGCGGGGGTCGAGCCGGACGAGCGCGGCGAGATGCGGGGGACGATCGAGGCCGAGGCCAAGCGGGTGGACGTGGTGGGCAGCGGCGGGCGGTTCGTCGAGCCGGTCATCGGCCGGCCGCGGCGCGTGCAGGGCCGGATAACCGGCGGCGACGCCCGACGCGGAGCGATTGTCGTCAACGCGGGGTTCGGGCCGATGGTCTGTCGGCTGACCGACCGCCGCCAGACGCTGGCGGACTTCTCGGTCGGCCAGCTCGTCGGATTCGACGTGTTGCGCGGCGCGCGGCTGATCGCCGCCGAGGGCGATTGACAGCCAGGAGTGAACGGACCGTGAGCGGACAACTCAAGCGCATCCTCGTCACCGGCGGCGCCGGCTTCCTCGGCTCGCACATCTGCGACCGCCTCGTCAAGGCCGGCCACGACGTCATCTGCCTGGACAACTTCTTCACCAGCCAGAAGACCAACGTCGCCCACCTCATCAACGAGCCCAACTTCGAGCTCATCCGCCACGACGTCACCCACCCGCTCTGGCTCGAGGTCGACGAGATCTACAACATGGCCTGCCCGGCCTCGCCGATCCACTACCAGTACAACCCCATCAAGACCACCAAGGTCTCCGTCATGGGCGCCATCAACGTCTTGGG
>JBCCZA010000022.1:0-25864 GCA_039188455.1 Planctomycetota bacterium | reverse complement strand
TGGCTCGATGTCCAAGCCGGCGGTCTTCCTCGACCGGGACAACACGCTGATCCGCAACGATGGCGACCTCGGCGACCCCGAGCGGGTCGAGCTGATCCAGGGCGTGTCGAGCGCGGTCGCGTCGCTGCGCGGGCTGGGGTACCGGATCGTGGTGGTGACGAATCAGGGCGGGGTGGCGCGCGGGAAGTACGGCGAGTCGGACGTCAAGGCCGTGCACCAGCGCGTGGCCGAGATGGTCGAGGGTGGGGCGAACGGGGCGCGGATCGACGCGTTTTACTACTGCCCGTACCACCCGCAGGGGCGGCTGAAGCAGTACATGCGCGAGCACCCGAACCGCAAGCCCTCGCCGGGGATGCTGCTGGAGGCGGCGGCCGACCTAGACCTGGACCTGGGACGGTCGTGGATGATCGGCGACCAGATGCGCGACGTGCAGGCCGGGGCGGCGGCGGGGTGCCGGACGGTGCTGCTGCGGGCTGACGCGGCGGAGCTGTCGCCGCTGGACCTCGCGTCGGCCGAGGGCGTGCGGGCGATCGAGGGGGATGCCTCGGCGGGGGCGGTCGAGGAGGCGACGGGCGTGGCGGTGGCGTCGGCGCCGGTGAAGCCGGACTTCCTGGCGGCGAGTCTGATCGACGCGGTGCGCATCGTGGCTCAGGCGCGGCAGCCCGAGACGGCGGCGACGCCCGAGCCCGGGACGGCCGGGCCGGTGAACGTGCCGCGCAAATGGGACGCGGCCGCGGTCGCGCAGCTGCAGCGTCGGTCCGCACGCCCCAAGCCTGCTGCTGAGCCAAGCGAGGACGAGCCGACCGTCGGCAGCGGGCGGGCCAAGCGATCGGCGACGCGGCCGTTCCGGCCGTGGGGCGTGGCGAGCGAGGACGAGAACGCCGAGTCGACCGCCGAGCCTGCGACCGCGGCGACGGCCACACCCCCCGCGCCTGACACGTCGGTGTCGGCGGAGCCGGTGACCGACCTGCCGGGGCCGATCGCCGCTGAGCTGGCGCGACGCCGTTCGGTCGAGGCCGCGCCGGCTTCACACTTGCCGCAAGCCGCGCCAGCCGAGTAGGCCGACGCGGAACTCGCGGGGTCGACTCGGCTGTTGCGCTCGATCCTCCAGGAGCTGCGGGGCCAGCGTGCGGTGGCGGGGGGCGTGTCGTGGTTGGTGGTGCTGGCGGTGGTGCTGCAGATGGGGGCGGTGTTCTGCGTGATTGGGGCGGTGTGGATGGGATCGTCATCGGCCGAGCTGTTCGCCCGGTGGGCGTTCGCGGCGGTGATGGCGCAGCTGGGGGCGATCGCGATGCTGCTCTTCGACGGCCGGCGCGGCTGATGGCGGCGGAGGTCGGCGACGCGGTTGGGCGGCGGGTGGCGGTGGTGATGCCGACGTGGCTGGGCGACGCGGTGATGGCGACGCCGACGCTGCGGGCGCTTCGGCAGCGTTTAGCCGACGCTCGGCTCGACGCGTGGTGCATCGGGAACCTACGGCCGGTGCTGCGGCCGATGCCGTGGGTCGATCGCGTCCGCATTTTCGACAAGCGCGGCAATGGGCTGTGGCGGGCGGCGGCGCGGATGCGACGCACCCGCTACGACACCGTCGTTGTGATGCCCAACAGCTGGCGTTCCGCATGGCTGGCCTGGGGCAGCAGGGCGCGGCGGCGGGTCGGCTACGCGCGGGAGGGGCGCGGGTGGTTGCTGACCGATCGCGTGGCCGCGCCGCGCGGGGCGAGCGGTGCCCTCGCGATGGTGCCGACAGTGGACTACTACCTCGGCCTGGCGGAAGCGCTCGGGGGGGACGCGGGCGATCGTTCGATGGGGCTGTTCGTGTCGGACGCGCAGCGCCGCTCGGCCGAGCGTGTGATGCGATCGGCCGAGCTCGCGGTTGGTGGCGACGGGCGGCGGCTGCGTCCGCTGGTGCTGCTCAACCCCGGTGCGCAGAACCCGGCCAAGCGCTGGCCGCCCGAGCGATTCGCCCGAGTGGCCGACGTTCTGGCGCGCGACGCCGATGCGCAGATTGCCGTCACCGGGTCGCCTTCCGAGCGGGCGGTGATCGACGCCGTTGTCGGCTCGGCCCACGCGCCGGTCGTCGACCTCGGGGCGCACGGCCTGACGCTGGGCGCGCTCAAGGCCGTGATCGCCGACGCCGACCTGCTCATCACCAACGACACCGGCCCACGCCACCTCGCGGCCGCGCTGGGCACGCCGATCGTGACGCTGTTCGGCCCGACCGACCCCGGCTGGACCACGATCGACGCGCGGGCTGAGCGGCTCGTCGTCGCGCCCGACGCCGTCGATCCGACACCGGCCGAGCGGCGTCAGTTCGTGAGCGCCCCGCGGCGGATGGCCGACATCGCCGTCAACACGGTGGTGACGGCGGCCGCGGAGCTGCTCGCCGAGGACGCCGCGACGGAGCCGGCCCGTGGCTGAGCCGTCTCCGCCGAGCGTGACGATCGTCACCGAGCGGTACGCGGCGTGGGGCGGCGGGCACGAGCGATCGACGTCGCAGATCGTCGCCGAGCTGTGCCGGCGGGGTCACGCCGTGACGGTGCTCACCGGCGTGGGGCCGGACCTGCGCAGCGGCCGCGAAGGCGAGCGGGGCGAGCACGGCGAACGCATCCGCTCGATGGGGTTGCGGCGGCTGGGAGGGGCGATCGACGTGGTGCGGTTCGTGCGATGGGCCGATCGACAGGTGGTTGAGGTCGGGTCGGATGTTTCGCTGTCGATGACGACGGCAGCCTCGGCCGACCTGGTGCAGCCGCGCGGCGGGACGGTGATCGAGACGATGACCCGCAACCGCGCGATCCGGCGGACCGCCGCCGCGCGCCTGCTGAAGCGCACGACGCAGGCACTGCTGCCCAAGCAGCGGGCGCTGGTCTGGGCCGAGCGACGGACACTCGGCCATCCCCGGCTCAAGCGGGCGCTCGCCGTGAGTGGTTACGTCGCGCGTCAGCTCGCCGAGCACCACGAGCTCGACGGCGACCGGGTGGTCACGATCCCCAACGCCGCGGTTGTGCCCGCGATCGACGACGCCGAGCGAGCGTCGCTGAGGCGGCGCGTGCGTGCCGCGTGGGGCGTTGACGAGCAAGCGGTGGCGTACCTGTTCGCGGCGACAAACCCTCGGCTCAAGGGCCTGGGCACGCTCATCGACGCGACACGTGAGCTCAAGCGGCGCGACGACCGGCCGTGGTCCGTCTGGCTGGTCGGCTCATCGAGCTACTCGGTGTACGACGCGGTGCGTCGGGCCGGCGTCGACGATCGCGTGTGCGTGATGGGGCCGACGCACGAGATCGACGCGCTGTACGCCGCGGCCGATGTCGTCGTGCTCCCCACGCACTACGACCCGGCCAGCAAGGTGATCATCGAGGGCCTGATGGCCGGCCTGCCCGGCATCACCACGGCCTACAACGGCGCGGCCGATTTCCTGCTGCCCTCTCCTCCGGCGCCGCCGCGCGGCGTGGTCATCGACGACCCATCGGACGCGGCGGCCCTGACCGATGCGATGGCCGCGATGCTCGACGATGAGCAACGCGGCGCGTTCGCTGACGCGATCGGAGACGGCCTCGCCGAGGAGCTGAGCATGGCCCGCCACGTCGATCGATTGGTGGAGGTGCTCGACGAGGTCGTCGCTGAGCGCCGGTCGGCCAGCGATGCTCAGTCGCGCTCGACGTAGACCGCCGGGCCCTTGACCTCGTCGTGCCCCACACCGATGAGCTGACCGAGCGATTTCTGGTCGGCCTCGGTGGGGTCGAGGAACCGGCAGCCGATCAGCCGGCGGCGAAGCCCGACGTCCTCGACCCACACGACCTCCGCGGCGACCTTCACGCTCGCGAGGCTGTGTTCGAGCGTGGCCTCCAGCCGGTCGCCGACGACGGGCTGACGCCCGCCCTTGCGGTAGACCTTCATGCCGGTGAGCGAGAGGTCGATGACCTCGCCGTAGGGCGAGCTGAGGTCGGGGACCTGGACGCGCTGGTGGCCGCGGCGTTCGTGGGTGATGTGGGCCATGGGGGAGGTCGGTGTGAGGTGAGGCCAGCGTCGCGACGCGTGGCCGTAGCCGTAGCCGTGGTCGTGTCAGTCGATGGCGGCGTGCAGGGCGATCAGGGCAAAGCACGTCGCCAACTCGGGGTTGGACTCCATCCAGCGCGGCTCGGCGTTCGCCCACGAGCCGTCCTCACGCTGGGCGGCGGCGACGGTGTCGATCAGATCGTTGGCCCAGTCACGCGGGCCATCGGCGGTGTCGACGTACGTCGCTCCCCAGGCGTCGAGCGCCCGGCCAGCGGTCATCCAGTAGTAGTACAGCCCCTGCTGATCGACCGCCTCGGGCATGCCGGGGTTGCGGGAGAAGTCGTAGTGGTCGGCGATCCAAGCCAGCGCCGCGGCGACGCGCTCGTCGTCGGCCGGCAGGTCGGCGTACAGGTAGGACTTGAACCCGGCGTACGTGATCGAGCCGTACGTGCGAAGCCCCGAGACCGCTCGGCCTGCCGCGCCCTCGTCCTTGAGCTCCTTCATCAGCACCGGGTTGGCCTTGGACTCGGGGACGCCGATGAGGTCCTTGCTGATCGAGGTCGAGTAGATGAACCCACCGTCTTGGTCGATCGCGTCGGCGAACATGTCGTTGGAGGCGAGGCCCTGGCAGCGGGCGATGAACACGAGGGCCCGTTGGAAGGCCGGGTCGTTGCAGTCCATGCCCGAGTCGTGCAGGGCCTGGAGCATGAGGTTGGTGTTGGACATGTCCGGTCGGCCGCTGCCGCCGTAGCCGGCGCCGCCGTAGTACGGGTGGGACTCGTCGACCGGCCGGCCGTCGGGGTCGGTCATGCCGACCTGCCACTGCAGGGAGCGGAGGAAGTCCTGGGCACTGGCGACGGCGTCGGCGGCCTCGGGGTGGTTGGTCAGCAGCGACAGGGCCGAGACCGAGATGGCGGTGTTGTAGTTGGGGAGGATGTCGCGGTAGATCCCGCCGTCGGGCTGGCGGTGCGAGAGGATGTAGTCGATCGCGCGGGCGGCGGCGGGGTGGTCGGCGTCGATGCCGGGTTGGAGCAGCATCACGCGCAACGCGAGCGCGGTGATCGCCGGGCCGGGGTCGGGCGACCACGAGCCGTCGTCGGCCTGGGTGGCGATGAGATAGTCGATGCCACGCTCGATCGCGGCCCGCGCGTCGGCGCGACGCTCGGCGTCCAAGGCAAACGCCGGGGCGGCGGTCAGGGCGAGCGCGATCAGCGTTGCGAACACGGCATGGCGGAGGTGGCTCATGGGCTGAGTCTAGCGGCACGGCCGGGTGTTTTCGCCGGCTTTCAGCGGATGTGGGCGTTCCAGGGCTCGTCGTCATCGGGCCGGTAGCCGCCACGGACGGGCGAGGCGCTGGAGCCCGCGCCGAACAGCTTGGCGGTGGCGATCGCCGCCACGGCCGTGGGCGTGCCGAGGGCGATCACGGAGAAGATCAACGGCCCCACCTGGCCCTGCATCAGCGTCCCGGGCAGGGAGAACAGCGACATGCCGGCCAGCGCCAGCAGGGCCGCCAGCACAACCCACCGCGCGACCCGGGTCGACGCGTGGCTGCCGCGGAAGACGCCGATCGCCAGCCCGGCGATGACCAGCGACGCGATCAAGCCGACGACGCCCACGCCGATAAACACCGCGCCAAACGCGACGCCGTAGTTGTTGATCGCATCGAGTTGGTCGGCCGGCAGGTCGCTCTGGCGGAAGGCGTCGCGCATGATCGCCGTGTCGGACAGCAGGAAGGGCAGGGACATCAGCCCCATGCAGCACCCGCCGGGCAGGAGCAGCGCCGACAGCCCCCACATCCACGGCGCGGCGTTTCGGGGGTTGGGCATGCGGGCAGGATACGTCCGCGTGGGCCCTAGACTGGCGGGGTGAGCGATAGGCCCGATGAGTCGCGTTACGTCCGCCAGGCCCGCGTCGCCGCGATCGGCGCCGAGGGCCAGCGGCGGATCGAGGCCGGCACGGCGGTGATCGTCGGCTGCGGCGCCCTGGGCACCGTGGCGGCCGACCTGCTCGTGCGGGCCGGGGTGGGGCGGGTGGTGATCGCGGACCGCGACATCGTCGAGCTCAGCAACCTGCACCGGCAGACGCTGTTCGACGAGGCGGACGCGTTGGCCGGCACGCCCAAGGCCGTCGCGGCGGCCGAGCGGCTGGCGCGCGTCAATCGGCGGGTCGAGACGGTGCCGCGGGTGATGGACGTCTCGGCCGACACGATCGACGGGCTGCTCGCGGCGGCGACGCTGCCGGGCGAGCCGCGCGTGCTGGTCGACGCGACGGACAACTTTGCCACGCGGTTGCTGCTCAACGACGCGGCGGTGTGCTGGGGCTGGCCGTTGGTGTATTCCGGTGTGGTCGGCACGCAGGCGACGCTGATGACGGTCCTGGCGGCTTGGCGTGGCGACGAGGCGGGCGAATCGGAGGCGTACGCGCGGCCGTGGTTGGACGCGGGGGTGAGCGGGCCATGCCTGCGGTGCCTGATGGACGAGCCGCCGGCGGCGGGGGCGGTCCCGACGTGCGAGTCGGCCGGGGTGATCGGGACGGTGTCGGCGACGGTCGCGGCGATGCAGGCGACCGAGGCCATCAAGTGCTTGGTCGGCGACTGGGCCGCGGTCGAGCGCCGGCTGGTGCGGCTCGACGCGTGGGGCAACCGGACGGATCGCCTGGACACGGCGGCGGCGCGCGATGCGGGCTGCCGATGCTGCGGGCAGGGGCGGTTCGACTATCTGGCACGCTCGGCGCGGGGGACGAGCGTGACGATGTGCGGCCGCGGTGCGGTGCAGGTCACGCCCGCGGCGGGGCTGGCGGTGTCGTTGGGCGAGCTGGCCGAGCAGCTGGGGTCGCACGCGCCGACGCGGCTCGGGCCGGGCGTGCTGCGGGCCGAGCTGCCCGCCGACGAGCCGGCCGAGGCGTTGACCGTGTTCGACGACGGCCGCACGCTGGTGCACGGCACCGAGGATCCGGCGGTCGCGCGATCGCTGGTCGCCCGCTACTTGGGCGGCTGAGCGCGAGATTGCCCCAGGCTGGTGGGGTTTGCCGATAGCAGCGGCGTGGGACAGCGACGGACGAGCATGGGTAGGGGGTGTGGGCTCGTCGCTGTGTCGGCGATCCTCTTGGGGTCGAGCATGAGTTGTGACGGCTCGGCGACGCAAAGCGCCCGCGCCAACTCGGTCGGCCTTGGCCGAGAGGTCGCCACCAAGACGTTCTCGATTGGCGACCCGCAGCAATTTGCCGAGCACGGCGTCCACGAGGACTTCCGCATGTCGCACGGCGTGTGGATCGTGACACGCGACTCGGCGTCGGGCACGATGCTCGTCGTGCTCAGCGCTCAGCCGCCCGGCGTCGACGGCATGACCCACTTCGCCCCGGCGATCGGCCGATTCCGCTGCCCGGTCTCTGGCTCGCGGTTCACCCGCGACGGCCTGCTCTCCGGCAGCAGCGGCACCGCGACCCACAGCCTGGAGCGGCTCCGGCTCGAGTTTCGCGACGGCGAGTTGCACGTCGTGCCCTCGCGCCGATACGCCCAAGAAGACAACGATTGGTCGAACCAATTCTCGCTGTTCATCCTCGACTCCGAGACCCACCCCGACCTCGCGACCGACGAGGGCGCCAACTTCGACCGCCGGCCACGCCTCCGCCCGACCCACTCGCTGTTCGGCGGCGACTGATCCTCGCCGCGACCCGCCGGCTACATTCCCGCCCGTGGAAGACTCGCTGCTGATTACCGTGCCGCCCGACCTGCCCGCTCAGCCGCCGCCCGACCTGCCGGCGCCCGACGTCCGCCAGCTCGCCGCGCTCACCGACGACACCGGCCTGTTCCAGCACGCGCTGTACGCCACGCCCGACCCCAACCACGGGTACTGCGTCGACGACAACGCCCGCGCCCTCATCGCCGCCGTCCGCCTGCACGAGCACGACCCGGCGCTACTGGCCGGCCTAGCCGCCGCCCGCTACCTGCAGTTCGTCATCTACGCGTACGACGACGCCACCGGTCGGTTCCGCAACTTCATGGGCTACGACCGGCGCTGGCTCGAGGACGTCGGCTCGACCGACAGCCAGGCCCGCTCGCTGTGGTCCGTCGCGGTCGCTGCAACGGGCTATCCCGACCCGAACGACCGAGACCACATGGCCGATGTGTTCGGCCGGGCGATGCGCGGGGTCGGCGCGTTCGACTCGCCGAGGTCGCAGGCGTTTGTCGTTCTGGCCCTGGACGCCTGGCTCGGGTCCCACCCCGGCGACGCCGCTGCGGAGGGGTTGCTCGCCCGTTATGCCGACGCGCTGCGTGACGGCTTTGCCAAGCGAGCCTCGCCGGCTTGGCGGTGGTTCGAGCGGATCGTCGCCTACGACAACGCCCGGCTGTGCGAGGCGCTGCTCGTCGCGGGCCAGCGCCTGAGCCGTCGCGACTTAGTGGATGTCGGGCTGTCGTCGCTGCGTTGGCTGATCGATCGGCAGACGGCCGAGGCGGGTCATCTCACGGTCGTCGGCAACGGCGGCTGGCTGGTGCCGGATCGCCCGGTGGCGAAGTTTGATCAGCAGCCGCTCGAGGCCCACGCGCTCGTCGACGCCTGCCTCTCGGCCGCGCGGGTCAGCGGCGACGACGGGTGGCGTCGCGCGGCGGCGTGGGCGTTCGCCTGGTTCCACGGCCACAACGACCTGGGGCTGAGCCTGATCGATCCGCACAACGGCGGCTGCCGCGACGGCCTGCAACCCGCTGGGGTTAACCGTAATCAGGGCGCCGAGTCCACGCTGGCCTACCTCGGGGCGCTGCTGGCGATGCACGCGGACCGACGCGGAGAGACCGGCTGACCGGTTACCCGTCTCGGCCCATCAGGTCCTGCGCGTCGATCACCGACTGGGCCAGCTCGACCATCGGCCGCCGCGCGTCGCGCGCCTGCTTCTGCAAACGGCGCATGGCGTCGGATTCGCTGAGCCCGAGCTGCTCCATGATCAGCCCCTTGGCACGCTCGATGACCTTGCGTTCCTCGAGCCGACGGTTCAGCGTGTCGATCTCGCCGCGGAGCCCGTGCTGATCGAGGTAGCGTCGCCAAGCAACCTGGATCGTGACGCGCAACGACTCGACGCTGACGGGCTTGAGCAGATAGGCGTAGACGCCGTTCTTCGACGCGGTCTCGACGTACTCGCTGTCGCTGTATCCGCTGATGACGATGATCGGGATGCCCATCTCGCCGCCGAGCACCGCGGAGGCCTGCAGGCCGTCCATCTCGGGCATGCGGAGGTCGACGAGGGCCAGGTCGGGGCGGTCGGCCTTGGCCAGCTCGATCGCTTTGCGGCCATCGCTGGCGGGGCCGAGGACGGTCATGCCCAACGCATCTAAGTCGGTCTTCAGGCTTCGGGCAAGCAGCGCCTCGTCCTCGGCCACGAGGACCTTGCGAGGCATCGAGTCGGCGGCAACAGGGTGGTTTAAGGGCAGGGCGGCGGTCACGCGATGGCCTCGAGTCGAGAAGCGAAACACAGCGAAAAACGCGGGCCGCGAGCGTGGCGGAGCTGCGATCATAGCCAGACAAACCGCTGACGGCGCGGGGCGGCATCGGTTTGGCCCGGTCGTGCCGAACACCGGGCCTGGGTTGTGCCCAACGCGTGGTGAAGCGCGGCATCCCCTCAATCGGGCGATCGGCTTGCCGATAACCGCTGCATGACGCCGACGCTCGACCAGCCATCGTCGACGCTGGGGCTGGGCCCATCCAGCCGGGCGCCGTCGCTCTCAGGGAACTTGGTGGACGACGATGGCTCGCAGCCATTGCTCGATCCGGGCGTGCCGTGGCTCGTCGTGGCGGTGATCGCGGCGGTGTTGCTCCGTCTTGGACTGCTGTGGTTGGGGCCGATGACCGACCCCACACGCTCGCTGGACGCCGTGCCGACCGAGCAGCAGGCGATGGTCACGACGGCGGTGGAGGAGCGCTGGTTCGCGATGCCAAGCCAGATCGAGGAGCCCGCGGCCGTGGCCGAGGCGCTCGAGGCGGTCGGGCTGACCGGAGACGCGTCCGAGGCACCGATGCCCGGTTTTCGTCACGAGCGATATCACCTGCCCGGCCCGACCGCGGTGGGTGCCGCGATCGCGCTTGTCTCGGACGATGCGCGGGTGGGGCCGATCGCTCAGGCCGCGCTCAGCGTGCTGACGGTGCTGTTGGCCTTTGCCGCGGTCTCGCTGGTGTGGGGCCGAGCCGCGGGCGCGGTGGCGGCATGGGTGATGGCGCTCGCGCCGGCGCTGGTCATCGATCCGCTCGGGATGCAACCCGTGGTGGTGCCGACGCTGCTGATCCTCGCGGCGGTGGCGCTGCTGGCCGATCGGCGGGCGGGGCCATTGCACGGCCTGCTGGGTGGCGGCTGCGTCGGGGCGGCGGGGCTTTTCGCGGCGCCGCTGCTGTTGGCGGGGCCGGCGCTGGCAGGCTGGGTCGCGTTGCGCCAGCGGAATGTCTCGGGGCTGGTGGCCGGGGTCATCGCGCTCGTGACGACGGCGGCGCCGATCGGCGCCTGGACGGCCCGCAACATCGCGATGGGCACCGGACCGTTGCCAACCGTCGCGCCGATCGTGGGCCTGCTCGAAGCCGACGCGGCGGTCGCCGATGCTGTCGCGGCGCAGAACCCCATCGATCCGCTCGAAGAACGACCGTTCGGACCGACCGCGGCCGCCGTCAACCTCAGCCAGCCCGCGGCCGACGCCGAGGCCAGCGACCGAGCCGCCTGGCGTGACTGGCCCCTGACCGCCGCCGCAACGCGTCTACTGGGCGAACCCGGCCTAACGGCGAGCTACCTGCTCGAACGCGTCACCGCGCCGTTCTTGAACGATCGGTCCGCCGAACTGCATGGCCTGCTGGGCCTCACGCCGCCGGAAGGCTCGGCGATCGAACGCTGGCTCAGCGGGGACTACCTGCTCAGCCAGAGCCCTTCGCCTCTTGCCGACGCGATGGCGCTCACGACGCTGGCCGCGTGGGGGGTGATGATCGCCGTGGTGCCGTTCGGGCTCGCGATCGCCGCTTGGCGGCGTCGGTGGAGCGGCTTGGTGCTGATCGGCGGCCTCGGGCTGGTGGTCGTCCCCGCCGCGCTGCTCAGCCCGAGCCCCGACGGACTCCTGCCGCTCACGCTGCCCCTGCTCGCCATTGCCGCATCGGGGCTCGCGGCCCGCGCTAAGCCTAGGCAAGCACGCCTCGTCAAGCCCAAACGCCGGGCGAAGGCCAAGGCCGACACCTCCGCAGCCTCGGAAGCCGACGAGCCGATCCTCGCACGCACCACCGTCGAACCCGAGATGGCGCCGGACGACCCCGCCGACTCGCCGATCGCGACGGCACTGGTCGAGCCGCTTGCGTCGACAAGCCGTGAAAAGGTCGACAAGCCCGTCGAGCCCGAAACCCAAACCTCACCCGAGTCCGCCGAGGATGAGCAGAGCCGCGGACTGCGCCTGCCCAAGCTGCCGTCGATCGACCGCATGGCCGCCACGTACGACGTCGCCGAGGAGGATGCGCCCGAAGAGGTGTTGCCCCGCCGCAGCGGCCGGCCGATCTAACGAGGGCCATCGGTCGCGATTGACGGCTGGATTGCAGAGCGAGCCAAGACCGTGTTCAGCCATCGCCCAACCTCAGACCGCCTGCACCAAGGCTTCCCGTGCCGGCGAGGCCCCCGTCGGAGACCAGTTGGCTGACGTTGCCGAACCCCGGCAGCGCCGCCACTTCGTCGATCACGATCACACGTAAGTCTCCGCCACCGGCCGGTGGGATCGCTTCGGCCGAAGCCCGTTCAGCGGCCAAAAAGGCCGCTAAGGCCGGATTTTGCCCAGAGATTGCCGACCTAGCGGCGCGAATCAGGCGGGTGAGTCCAGGCTGTCTATTCGGTAAGTTATTAGCAAATAATAGTTTGCGAGAGTTCGACGTAGAAACAGTTGCTTGGGGCGCAACTCCGGGGTACGTTTCTCTCGCAGTACTTGGTTGGGGAGTTTTTAGCCTTGGGGGCTGGAAGGGATGAACGAGATGAGAATTCGTGGTTTGTTGGTTGCTGTCGTATCGGCTTGCGTTGTGGTTGTGATGGGCGGGCCGATGCTCGTCGAAGCCAACGACAAGGCGACCGGCAAGTATGAGACGAAGGTCAAGCTGAAGACCAAGCTGGCCGGCTCCGGCACGCAGAAGTCCAAGTTCACCGAGGACTTCAAGGTTTCGAGCAAGAAGATTACCGGCAAGGCCGAGGAGACCAGCGGCTCGGTGACCCGTTCCGCGCAGTTCAAGCTGAAGCTCGACGAGAAGGCCGAGACGGGCGGCAAGATCAAGGCCGACGGCAAGTTCATCGACAAGGGCAGCGACTCGGGCTCCGGTGACAAGTTCAAGAACACGCTGGACGTGACCAAGGCGACCTTCAGCTTCAAGGGCAACCGCAACAAGGGCCTGACGATGAAGGGCAAGGCCAAGGCCAAGGGCACGTCCGACATCGGCGCCGGCCCGCAGAACACGACCGTCACCGCGACGTTCCGCGGTAAGGAGTGACCGCGCTCTCGGGTGCCGGGCGGTAAGCTGTCGGGCTCGCATCACCGACAGGACACCGCTATGCCCACCGCCGTTCGGCATCAACCCACGACCCTCGGCCTCGAGCCCTCCTTTGGCTTTGGCGATCGGCTCGGCCTCGCCACGCCCGGCCACCTCGCCGCCCTGGCCGAGGCCGGCGGCCCGATCCGCGGCATCGTCGCCCAGCAGTCCATCCGCGAGATGGCCCGCACCGATCGCCAGCCGGTGGACGTGATGTCGGCCGCCATCGACGCGCTCGACGCCGTGTCGTTCGGCCAGCCCTGGGGCGCCGACGCCGACCACCTCAAGACCCCCGAAGACGTCGACCGCACGATGGCCGCGGGGTTCACGTTCTTCACGATCGACCCCTCCGACCACGTCGACCAGCGGGCCGACGGTTACGACGCCGCCGAACTCGACGCGCTGTTCGACTCGGCCAAGCACGACGCCCCGTGGCACGTCGAGTACCTCGGCCAGACGTTCGACGTGCCCGACGGGCCGACCGTTGTGTTCGACGAGACGACCGTCAAGCGGGCGGTGGTCAAGTACGGCCGGGCGATCGACAGCGCGGTCGAGCTGGCGAACTACATCACCGGCGCCGCGGACAAGGCGGGCCGGGCGGTCGAATTGGAGATCAGCGTTGACGAGACCGACGAGCCGACGACCGTCGCCGAGCACTACCTGATCGCCGACCAGCTGCGGAAGCGCGGCGTGTCGGTCGTGAGTCTCGCGCCGCGCTTCATCGGCGAACTCGAGAAGGGCGTCGACTACAAGGGCGACCTCGCCGCGCTCGAGGCGACGATGGTCGACCACGCGGCGATCGCGAATCATCTCGGGCCGTACAAGCTCAGCCTGCACTCGGGCTCGGACAAGCTGTCGATGTACCGTCTTTTCGGTCGCTGCACCAAGGGTCGGCTGCACGTCAAGACGGCTGGCACGAGCTACCTCGAGGCCGTGCGTGTCGTCGCCCGCCACGACGCCGACCTCTTCGCCCGCATCATCGACTTCTCCCGCGGCCGGTACGACACCGACAAGGCGACGTACCACGTCTCGGCCACCGTCGCGGGCGTGCCGGCCCCAGCCGACCTGCCCGACGTCGCCGCCATGGAGCAGGCTTACCTGCAGACGTGGGACACCGTCCCCGAGGGACAAGGCTTCACCGAGCCCGGCCGGCAGATCCTGCACTGCACCTTCGGCTCGGTCCTGACCCACCTCGAGTTCGGCCCGTCCCTGCGGCAGGTGCTGGTCGACCACCCCGACACGCACCGCGCCATCCTCGCCGACCACTTCGCCCGCCACCTGCGCGAGTTGAACAAGGGCATCGACGAGGCCGGCTGACGCAACGTGGCCCGATGCCCCCTGAGTGGCATCGTGGTTGCATCCTGAAATGCGGCCCCGTGGCGATCGCGGGGTTTGGAAACGCCTTCGCCGCGGTTACGCTCCGTAAGAGCCGCGGTATGGGCGCCGATCGCTGTTTTTTCCCGGAGTGGAACCGATGCGAACCCGACTGGTTGTTGTGATTCTGGGTGCTTTTGGGCTTGGGCTCCTGGGGCCTTGGGTGGCGGTCAACGCCAACTCCATGAACGGCCGGTACGACTCGACCAGCGAGGTCAGCATTACCAACCGAGGGACCGCCCGCACCGAGGACCTGGAGGGAAGGCTCCGGATCAAGGGCGACAACGTCAAGGGCAAGCTCGACGAGGTCGGCGGCAACTGCAAGCACAAGTACGACCTGCTCTTCACCAAGAACCTCAAGTCCGGCCGCAAGGCGAAGTCCGAATCGATCGGCACCATCTCCCGCAAGTGCGGCAGCGATAAACGGACGTACTACCTATACACAGGCAACGGCTCCTGCAAGCCTAAGGAAACCCGGCGCGGTGACCGGAAGTTCCGGTGCAGTCTGCTGACGATCCAGATCGACGGCGTCGACATCGGCTCGGATCGCACCGAGCGCATCCGCGGTTCGTCCTGAACGTCGCTAGCGTTCTTAGCCCAGGTCGTCGATCCAGCGTCGTGGCGACCGGCCGGTCACGGCCCGGATGACGCGGAACGCCTGGGCGTAGCTGCCGAACCCCGCGGCGTAGGCGGCCTGCGTCAGCGAGGTCTTGCCGCCTCGGCCGACGAGCCGTGCGAACCGGTCGACCCGGCGGGCGTTGCGGAAGTCGGTGAGTGTGCGACCGGTCTGCTGCCGGAAGAGTCGTGAGAGATGAGAGCGGCTGACGTGGCAGCGGTGAGCCAGGGCGTCGAGGTCGTCGGCCTCGGGTGTATGGGCGTGGCGGCTGAGCCAGGCGAGGGCCTCATCAACCGCCGGGTGCAGGTGCGACCCTGCCGGCAGGTCGGGCGCATCGAGGTAGGCCGACCACATCGCCGCGGCCGCCCAGGCGATCCCGGCGTTGAGCCGGCCGAGGTGCCGCGTCGGGTCGGTTTGGTAAAGCTCTTCGAGCAGGGGCGTGATGGCGGCGGTCGCGCGTTCGCCGATCTCGCGGTGCACCGGGCCGGCGGGGCTGGCGCCGCGCAGCCAGCGACGCCATGGCTCGTACCCCTCGTCACCCGCCAGACGACGCGCGACGCGCTGGCGGAACACGACGACCCACATGCGAAAGTCGTCGGAGACATCGATCAGGATGTGGCGTTGGGTGGGCAGCAGCATCACGAGGCTGTCGATGCGTAGGTCGACGCGTCGCCCCTCGACGACGTAGGCGGCGGTGCCGTGGAGGACGGCGTTGCATTCCCACTCGTCGTGCGCGTGCGGGCGCGGCATCGCGCGTGCAGGGTGGCCGTCGGCGAAGTAGAGCCGGCCGTCTTGGCGAGGTGGGAGGCAGAGGTCGTCGCGATCGCCGGCGTCGGGCCAGGGGCCGATATCACGAGATGCAATCTTCTCGCTCATCGCCGAGATGCTATCGGCGAGAGCGGCACGCAACATGTCCGCTTCGCTCAAGCCTCGAGCAAACCGCGTCCCGTTGCCTTTCGCCGAGCCACGCCATGCCCACGCTGACCGCCGACCCCGCTCTTGATCATCTCTCCGACGCCGACCGATCCGTGCCCGTCTGGCAGCCCGACCCGCGTGCCGCCCAAGACCGGGCCACGCAGGACTATCTCTTCGACTTGCACGGCTTCACCATCCTCCGCGGCGCCTTGGACGATCGGGACCTGGCGGAGATCAACGCGTTTGTCGACGCCCACCCGGCCGAGAGCCTCGAACCCGGCCAGTGGATCGGCGACGTCGAGACCCACCGCTACGGCGTCAGCGACGGGATCAACTTCCAGAACATCATCGAGGGCGGCCCCGTCTTCGAGCGCCTCATCGATCACCCCGCTTGGTACGAGCGTGTCAAGCGGTACATCGAGAACGGCGCCCACCACCTGACGATCGACGAGAACTTCCTCAATGTCCGCCAGTCGGGCGGCTTCATCCCGATGCACTCGGGCGGCAACACGGTCCGCTTCACTAGTTGCTTTCGTAACTACGCCGGCCGGTGGATGGTGGGCCAGATCAACGTCCTGATGGCCCTGGCCGACACGGGCTACGGCGACGGTTGCACGACGGTGATCCCCGGCTCGCACCGCGTCGTCGAGGATCACCCCGAGGATCGCCACCCCGACGGGCATGCCTATGGCCGGGGCGTGCCCGCGTCGCAGGCCGCCGGCATGTTCCAGGTTCACCTCAATGCCGGCGATGCGTTGATGTTCACCGATGCGCTCACCCACGGGTCGATGCCCCGCATGAACCCCGGCGAGCGGCGGGTCATGATCTACCGCTACGCGCCGCACCTGATGGCCAAGCGATTCAACTACATCCCCAGCCCCGAGCTGCTCGCTCGGCTGACCGATCGGCGGTGCGCGATGGTGCAGTCGCAACCGCCGCGGATGCGGCCCGGCCGCGTCATCGAGTTCAAGCACGACGACGGTCCGCGTGAGTTTCAGGGCCAACGCATCTAACGACGCTAGTCGAGCTGCTTGAGGTTGCGGACGGTGAAGGTCCCCGCCTCCTCGTGACGCCAGTGCTCGGACCGCTTGCCGAGCACGGCTTCGTAGCCCTCCCAGAGCTCGAACCAGTACGCCAGGAAGGGGTACGGCGCGAAACGCTCGTAGTGGTCGCGGATAATCGGGTCGAGCTTGCTGGCCGGCTTGGGCCGCTCGATGTCGCGGGTCGTGGTGAAGTGGCGATACGTCTCGGTATCGATGGCGACGCGGTCGTACCGGCCGAGGAGCATGAGGATGTTGGACGCGGCGTAGTCGCCGATGCCGTAGATCGACCGCAGGGCGTCGTACAGCTCGTCGGTCGTGCGGTCGGGGTGCTCGTACCAGTCGGGGTCGATGTCGCGGTCGAGGAAGCTGTTGGCCAGGCGGATGATGCGCTCGGCGCGATAGCCGACCTTGGTCGCGGCGGCGAGGTCGTCGGGGGCCCACTTGCTGAGTTGGCGGGGCGTGGGGAAGTCGCCCTTGCCGACGTGGTCGGTGAGCAGGCGGTTCATCACGATGGTCTGCGTCCACGTGACGTTGCAGCCGGTGATGGTCTTGACGATGTCCTCGAAGAGAGAGGGCGAGCGGAAGAGCCGGCCGAAGTTCCGCTTGCGGGCCGGCGGGCAGAGGCGGTGCCAGTCGGCCATCGCATCGTCGATGCGGAGCATGCGGGTGAGCCCGGCCTTGATGCGGTCGGCCTGCTTGCGGTCGACGGGCTTGTCGGTGCGGATGGTGAGGCGGCCGGGGCCCGGCTGCGTGACGCGGGCGGTGATGCGCGATCGGCCGAGACGGAACGGACGGGTAAAGACGCGGCGGTCGGGGTCCCAGTGGTTGGGGGCCAGGAGGAAGTAGCCGTAGGAGGCGACGGCCTTGGCGAGATCGAAGTCATCGGGGGTGCGGCGGGTGAGGGTCGACACGGGAGGAGAGCGTAGGCCGGCCGGCGGCTACTCGGGCGTGCCGTGGTCGCGGGCTTTTTCGAGGAGGCGTGAGAGGCTGGCGAGCTGGCGTTCCGAGAGGTGGCCCATCTGCTGGCGATGCAGCTCGAGGACGGGCTCGTCGAGGTCGTCCACGAGCTCGCGGCCGGCGTCGGTGAGGGCGATGCGGACGACGCGGCGGTCGTCGGTGCCGCGGTGTCGGCTGATCAGCCCGCGGTCGTGCAGGCGGTTAGCGAGCCGGGTGATGTCGGGCATGCGGCGGACGAGCTGGTCGGCGACGCTGAGGCAGGGCAGCCCACCCTCGGGGGCGTGGCGGAGGATGCGGAGGATGTTGTAGGCGGTCTCCGAGAGCCCGTGCGCCTTGAACAGTCGGGCGAAGTCGTCGGTGAGCACGCCGGCGGTGCGGACGAGGTTGAGGTAGGCCTCCTGCTCGGGCAGCTCGAAGGCGTTCTGTTTGCCGATCGCACGGGCGAGGTCGGTCGTTCGCGAGCCGGGTTTGGCGGGGCGGGCGGGCAAGACTTGGATACTACGCTCGGCGTGGCGGGCGGGCTTGCGTGTCGCGGGGTGGGTATAACGCACCGATGATCAAGCGATGCAGATCGATGTGGCTCGGGGGGTTGGTGGTGATCGGCGGCGGCCTGCTGGTCGGGCTGGGGCCGGGCTGCGAGACGACGCCGACGTCCACCGGCGGGGCGGCGGGCGGTGGTTCGAGTTCCGCGCCCACTCAGGCCCAGCTCAACGCGGCCGCGGGGTACGAGCTGTTGTACGGCGTGGTCTCCAAGCAGCGCAACGTCGCCCAGCTGTTCGGCCTCAAGAAGCCGAGCCCGGCGGTCAAGTCGATCGTCACGGAGATCGGCGAGGCCAGCGGCGACCTGTATCAGTGGATGGAAGACAACCGCTCGGCCCTCGAAGCCACGGGCGTCAACTTCAAGGCCGACCCGCTCCCAACGGCCGAGCAGAAGGCCCGGGCGAGCATCGACGGCAAGTCGACCCGCTCGCTGCTGTTCGGTCGGCACTGGGAGCGCGACCTGACGCTGTCGATGACCAAGTCGACCGAGTACCTCGCCGCCCTCGCGGACGCGACCGCGGGGCTGGAGACCGACGCGACGCGGGCCAAGGAGCTCAAGCGGTTCGCCGAGACGATGCGGTCGTGCGAGGCGCGGCTGCTCGCGTTGGTCCGCATCGCCCAGCCGCCGGCATCGTCGGAGGCCTCGGGTGGCTGAGTCGCTGATGCGTTCCGACCTGCCCCTGGCCGACCGGCGGGAGGGCAAGGTCCGCGACACGTACCGAGGCCGGCTGCGCGACGGGCGCGAGGCGGTCGTGCTGGTGGCGAGCGACCGCGTGTCGGCGTTCGACGTGGTGATGCCCAACGCGGTGCCCGGCAAGGGTCGGCTGCTGACGGCGATGGCGGCTTGGTGGTTCGAGCGGATCGCCGAGGCGACCGACCGGCTCGGCGGGCTGACGCACCACGTGCTGACGACCGACGCCGCGAACATCGACGGGCTCGACGCGACGCAGCGGGCGGCGATCGCCGGGCGGGTGACGGCGGGTCGGGTGTGCCGGGTGGTGCCGATCGAGTGCGTGGTGCGTGGGTACCTCGCCGGGTCGGGCTGGAAGGAGTACCGCAAGACCGGCGAAGTCTGCGGGGTGCGTCTGCCGGCCAACCTGGTCGAGAGCGATCGGTTGCCCGAGCCGATCTTCACGCCGGCGACCAAGGCCGAGACCGGGCACGACGAGAACATCTCGTTCGACCGGGCGGCCGAGATCGCCGGCGGGGCGTTGATGGTGCGGCTGGCCGACTGGTCGATCCGGCTCTACCGGCTGGGGGCCGAGGTCGCCGAGGCGCGCGGCCTGATCCTGGCGGACACCAAGTTCGAGTTCGGCCTGCCGGTCGGCGACGACGGCCGGCTGATCGCTGGGGCCGACCCGGTGCTGATCGACGAGGCCTTGACGATGGACAGCTCGCGGTATTGGCCGGCCGAGTCGTACGCCCCGGGCGGGCCGCAGCCGAGCTTCGACAAGCAGTTCGTCCGCGACTACCTGCAGCGGCTCTGCGACGCCGGCCGGTGGGACAAGCGGACGCCGGGGCCGGAGCTGCCGCCGGAGGTCATCGAGGGGACGCTGGGGCGGTATCGCGAGGGGTGGGAGCGGCTGACCGGCACGCCGTGGGCCTGAATGGGTCCGATCGACGCCCTGTGGAGCCGACACCGGGGTTGCGACCGATAAATGACGGGTGACGGGCGCGACGCGAGGATGGCTGGCGATCGGGTGGGCCGCGGCGGTGCTGGTCGTGGCATTGCTGGGCGTCGCGCCTCGGGCTGAGGGGCAGGCCGCGGGCGTCTCGACGCCGACGCTGTTCCAGGTCCAGCGGCCGCAGCGGCGGGTGGCGTATTTCGATTTCGAGGAACGCCGGCTGGGCAACTACGAGTCCCTGCCGATGAACTGGCACGCGATCGGCCGCCGCGCGTTGATCGTCGACCCCAACTTCCACCGCCAGCCGCTGCACGCGGCCATGGCCGACCGGGCCGGCTTCCCGGCGTTCAACGAGGTGCGGTTCGACACGACGCACGCCGTGTCGGGCGAGCACAGCCTGATGCTCGGGATCGATGGCGGGCAGGCCGGCGCGTTCCTGCAGAACGGGGCGATCGTTGTGGTGCCCGGGGCCGACTACCTCGTGACGGCCAAGGTGCGGACCGAGGGGCTGGACCGGGCCTTTGCCCAGCTGGGCGCGTTTTTCATCGATGCGTTGGGCCGACGGCTGCCCGGCTCGGTGCGTGTGACGACGATCCGCGACGCCGACCTGGCCGACGATGGCTGGTCGCTGGTGAGCCTGCGGCTGACGGCCGACGACGCCGCGGCAGCCCGGCTTGGGCTGGCGGTCGAACTGTTGCAGCCGCGTCCGATTGCCGACTCGGCGCTCGGGGCGCGGGAGGTCGTGCTCAGCGAGGTCGAGGGGCGGGCGTGGTTCGACGACATCGCCGTCTGGCAGCTGCCGCACGTCGAGGTATCGACGCAGTCGCGCAGCGGGGTGTTCCGCGGCGGCGAGGCGCCGGAGGTGCTCGCCGAGGTCAAGGACCTAACGGGGCGTCGGCTGGAGGCGAGGCTGCGGCTGTACGACCATCGGCTGCGTCCGGTCGCCGAGGATCGTCGGGCGGTGGGCGCGGGGCGGCCGTCGCGGTGGTCGTGGTCGCCGCGGCTGGAGCGGTATGGGTGGTACCTGATCGATCTCGAGGTGTTCGAGCTCGAGGGTGCCAACCAGGGGCGGGTCGCGCGGTCGATCGGCGCGATGCTGACGCTGCCCGAAGACCGCCCGATCCCCGAGACGGATCGCTCTCGCTGGGGGCTGGTAGCCGAGGGCGAGGCGCTGGAGCGGCTGCCGATCGTGGCCGAGCTGATCGATAAGACGGGGCTGGGCGCGGCGACGCTGAGCGTGTGGTCCGAGGAGACGACGCAGGCCGGCGACGAAGAGCGGCAGGAGGCGCTGGACGAGGTCGTGCAAGCGATGGTTGCGGCGGGGGCGGACGTGACGATGTCGATGCACCCGCTGCCCGAGTGGCTGGCCGAGGAGGCTGGGGACGCGTCGGACGCGCTGGCGCTGGTGTCGGCCGACCCGACGCTGTGGCGGCCGATGCTGATCCCGGCCCTGTCGCGGCACGGCCAGTGGGTGCACGCGTGGCAGGTCGGCGAGTGGCAGGCCGCGGACGTGTTCTTCTATCGCGACCTGCTGCAGCGGCTGGCGCCGCTGGCGTCGCTGCTGGCGACGCGCGTGGCCGACCCGCTGCTGGTGCTGCCATGGCGGATCGATCAGCCGCCGGTGTCCGGTCTGTCCGAGCCCTATCGCTACGCCGTCGTGGTCCCGACCAGCGTCGTACCCGAGGCGATCGACGGGTATCTCGACGGCTGGCCGGATCGGGACCGGGCTTGGCTTCGGCTGGAGGCGCAGTCGGCCAACCGGCTCCCGCACGAGCGGCGCGTTGCCGACCTGGCGCTGCGGATGATCGCCGCGGCGTCGGCCGAGCCGGGGCGGATCGAGATCGCCTCGCCCTGGACCCGCGGCACGCGGCGCGAGGTGGCGCTGGTCCCCGACCCGCTGCTGGGCGTGTTCACGCAGACCGCCGCACGGCTCAGCGGTCGGCCCGCCGCGGGCGATCTCGACCTCGGTCCTCACCTTCGCGCCCGGCTGTTCGAGGGCCGCGACGGGGCGGTGCTGGCGATGTGGGATCGCTCGGCAGGCGGCGACCCGCAGGTCGCGATGTACCTGGGCGATCGGCCCGTCGCGATCGACGTCTTCGGCAACCGCACACTCGTGCCCCTGGTCGACGGCAAGCACGTCGTCGTGCTGGGCCCGACGCCGATCTTCGTCGAGGGCATCGACCCCGACCTCGCGCGCTTGCGTGCCAGCCTGTCGATCGACGAGTCGTTCGTCGCGTCCGAGCAGGTCCCTCACGACCGCATCGTGACCTTCGTCAATCCCTGGCCGCGGACCATCAGCGGGCAGGTCGTGTTCACCGAGCCGGCCGACTGGCGAATCCAGCCCAAACGGCAGTTCTTCTCGGTGGCCGGCGGCGAAACAGTCGAGCTGCCGATCCGCGTGACGTTCCCCGCGTCCGAGCTGTCCGGGCCCAAGCGACTGACGGCGCGGCTGACGATGGACTCGGACCGATCGTACGACGTCGACCTGACGATCCCGATGGAGGTGGGGCTGACGGACGTGCAGTTCGACGCCACGGTCGCGTTGGAGGCGGGCACCGGCGGCACGGTCGACGTCGTCGCGACCTGCGTGATCACCAACACGGGCGATCGGGCGTGGTCGATGTTCAGCTACGCCACGATGCCGGGCCACGCGCGGCAGAGCCTGCCGATCTCGCAGCTCGAGCCGGGGCAGACGATCGTGCGGCGGTTCCGGTTCGTCAACGGCGGGCCGTCGCTGGCCGAGTCGGCGCTTCGGTGCGGGCTGCGAGCGATCAACGGTCCACGCATGCTCAACAAGCGGTTCACGCTGGACGACGTGCGGTGAGGAAGACGTGTCTTGCCTTCGGCATAGGGCTCTGCCTCGCGTGGACGGTTAGCGGTTGTGGTCGGCATTATCACCTGCCCGGACACACCGCGGACAACCGCATGATGCCTCCCGATATCACGATGGATGCGGGGCAACGTCTCCAGGCGATCAGTACTGGCTTAACGATCAAGGCGCTCGTTCCCGCCGCCATGGAGTCCGACGATCCCGAGATTGTCGAGGTCTTTATTCCGCCAATCAACAACAGCGGCGATGCATATCTGATCGCGAAACGCGCGGGCACCGCTCGCGTGCGGTACGGGCATTCTCAGATTGAGTTGACGCCGCCGGGTGACTGGTTCGAGGTGACCGTCTTGCCCTGAGCGGATGAATTGGCCGGCTTAGCGCTTCGAGAACTGGAAGCGTCGGCGGGCGCCGCGTTGGCCGTACTTCTTGCGTTCTACCTCGCGGGGGTCGCGGGTGGTGTAGCCGAGGTCGCGGAGGGTGTGCTCGAGCGAGGGGTCGTAGCCGATGAGGGCACGGGCGACGCCGAGCAGGATGGCGCCGGACTGGCCGGTGATGCCGCCGCCGTGGACGTTGACGAAGACGTCGAGCTTGCCGAGGGTGTCGGTGGCCTCGAGGCCGCGCGTGCAGTCGGCGCGGTGCTGGGGCTCGGAGAAGAACTGCTCGACGGGCTTGCCGTTGACGAGGAACTTGCCGCCGGCTTCCTTGGCGGGGCGGACGCGGACGCGAGCGACCGAGCTCTTGCGTCGGCCGGTGCCCCAGACGAAGCCGCCGAGGTCGGGCTTGGCGGGGTCGCGCAGCGGGCGCGGGGCCGGGGTCTCGGCGGGGGCGTCGGTGAGGGGCCCGTCGGTCGGGGCGTCCAGCACGGCGGTGGCGGCGTCTTGGTCCATGCGTCAGGCGGGTCGGAAGGTTGGGGGGCGGGTCAGACGGTGGCGAGGTCGAGCGGCGTGGGCTGCTGCGCGGCGTGGGGGTGCTCCTCGCCGCGGTAGACCTTGAGCTTGGAGAGCATCGTGGAGGCGAGCTTGTTCTTGGGCAGCATCCGGCGGACGGCGATCTCGACGAGCCGCTCGGGCTTCTTGTCGAGCATCACGCCGTAGGGCGTTTCCTTCTGACCGCTGGGGTGCCCGGAGTAGGTCTTGTAGACCTTCTGCTCGGCCTTGCGGCCGGTCAGGGCGACTTTGTCGGCGTTGAGGACGACGACGAAGTCGCCGGAGTCGACGTGGGGGGTGTAGTCGGGCTTGTGCTTGCCCATCAGCACGACGGCCAGGCTCGAGGCGAGGCGGCCCAGGGGCTGATCGGCGGCGTCAACGATGTGCCAGGCCTGCTGGCGGGTACCGTCGTTCAGTAGGGTCGTTTGGCGGTTCATGGCGCACGTCCTCGGCGATCGCCACGCGGTGTGGCGAGCCGAGCAACGTAGTCGCCGGCGGCGGGGGTGTCAAGGCGTTGCGAGCGTCATCGGCGGGCCGAGTCAGGCCGCGTCGCGGTCGTTCGTGGCGGGCGACCAGCCCTCGGGCTGCTCGAGAGCGTCGAGCTCGGGCGCCGTATCGTCGAAGACCCGCTTGGAGCGAGCCAGGATCACCTTGGCGAGCAGGAAGAGGACGAGCATCGCCCCGGCGGCCGAGCCGGCGATGATCCCGAAGAGCTCGAGCTGGTCGTTCTCGATGGGCGTGCTGCCGACGGTCGCGGGGGTGGCGATGGTCGTCGAGTCGGCGCGGCCCTCAGCGCGGTCGAGGCTCATCTGGTGGCCCAGGAAGGCTCGGCCCAGGGCGTCGAGCAGCTGCGGGGCGGCAGTGCGGTCGGTCGTTGCCAGCTCGACGGTCAGGGCCGGCGGCTGGCCGGTGACGGTCATGTCCTGCTCGAGGCGGGCGCGGAGGGCGTCGGCCCCGCCGTGCTCGGTGATGCCCTCGCGGCGGAGGCGGTGGACGGTGTCGGTCAGCACGGCCTCGGTCAGCAGCGTCTGGCGCTGGGTCTGCGCCCAGTTCCCGCCGGGCGCGGCGTCGGCGTCGATCTCGAACCCGATCGTGGCCGACCACACCGGCTTGGCCACCTCGATCGAGGCGAACCAGCTCACGGTGACGATGGCGGCCAGCGCCAGGAACAGCGTCGCGACATTGCCCGCGGCCTTGCCGGTCGACCAGCGGCGGGCCATCTCGGCCTCGCTGGACTCGAGGAACTTCTTCACCTCAATCAGCATCTGCCGCTCCTTCTCGAGGCCCTGGTACTGGGCGCCGGCGGAGTCGGCCTGGATCTGCGAGTTCTTCACGGCCATCGATCGCTTGCGGAGCAGCTTGCGGTAGCGCGTGAGCTTGACGCGTCGGCCCTTGAGGTACTCGTCGGCCTGGATGAGCTTCTGCTTCTTAACGCGTAGACGCTCGCGCTCCTCGGTGACCTGGGCCGAGGCGTTCTCGACCTCGGACTGCTGCTGACGCACCGCCTGCTTCTCGGCGGCGATCATCTCCTTGGACTGGGCCAGCGTCTCGCGGTACTTCTGCTGCTTGGCTTCCAGCTCGGCGGCGCGTCGGTCGAGCTCCTCGGCGCGGGACCGCAGGGCGTCGTCGACGTTGCCGCCGTCGGCGTTGCCGGCCATCGAGGCGGCGGCCTTGGCGGCGGCCAGCTCGTCACGCAGCTCGGTGATCTGCGACTCGTAGGCCTCACGCTCGGCGTCGTTGAACGTGCCCGATCCTGCGAGCGTGTCGTCGCCATCGAAGCCGACGACGGTGTCGCCGCGGGTCGAGAGCGACTCGAGCTTGCGCTCGGCTTCGTCGAGCCGAGCCTGCAGCGCCTCGGCGCGGTCGTTGGCCTCGGCGGCTTGTGCCTCGAGGGGCTCGAGGTCGCGGACGCGTTGCGTCAGTTCTTCGATCTGGCGGTGGAGCTCATCGGCTGAGTCGGCTTGGTCGTCGGTCGATTGGGCTTGCTCGGCCAGGCCCTGGGCGCGGGCGTCGAGCTGTTCGGCCTGCAGCTCGAGCTGAGCCGTGCGGTCGTCCAGCTCGGCGGTGCGGTGGTCGAGGGCCTCGGTGAGCCCGTCGAGTTCCGTACCGCGGTCGGCGAGCTGCTGGCGGAGCGCCTCGAGTTCGCCGCGGGCGCGGTCGGTCTCGGCGGCCTGGTCGTTGAGCTCGGCCTGGCGGGCGTCCAGCTTGCGCTGCCGCTCGGCGAGGGCGGCGGCGGTCTGCTGGGTGTCTTCGGCGTCCTCGGCGGCGGCGGCGATGCCGGCCATCTCCTCGGCGACCTGCCTACGCCACTCGTCGACGCGCTGCTGCTGGGCGGCGGCGGCCTCCTCGCGGAGCATCAGGTCGGCGCGGTCGGTCTCGATCTTGCCACGACGCTCGGCGAGCTGGGCCCGCTGCTCATCGATCGTCGCGCGGATCTCGTCGGCCTCGCGGTGCTTGCGCTCCAAGTCGGCCCGATCGCGCTCGATCTGCTGACGGCCCTCCTGGGCCTCGCGGAGCGCGGTGTCGAGT
>JBCCZA010000021.1:0-26140 GCA_039188455.1 Planctomycetota bacterium | reverse complement strand
CCCACGATCCGGTCGTCCCCCGTCGCCGCCTTGTAGCGCTCGGTCAGCCGCGTGATGTTGCCGCCCCAGTCGCCCCAGCCGTTGAGCAGCAGCAGCGGCCGCTGCAAGGGCTGCGGGTCGGCCTCCATCGCCTCGAGCTCCGCCGCCGCCGTCTCGCGGTCCAGCGGCAGCGACGGGTTGGTGTGATCCGTCACCGAGCACCCCGCCGCCGCCACGCTCACGACAACCGCCGCGAGCCCCGCCCGCCAACCCCGTCCGATCCCGCCTCCGCTGCCTGGCTGCATGACGCTCGCTCCGGTCCGACGCGGGCAACTCGCCGCGCCGCCGCCCCTTATACTCCGCTATACCTCTTGGGACACCGTGTGGCACAGCGGAGGGGAACATTCAGGACGCCCAAGCCGGCCGTTAGTCACCCCAGGCTCGGCCGGTGGCTGTGCGTCGCCCTGAGCCTCGCCGCGGCCCTCAGCCCCTTCCTCGCCCTCGGTTGCACCGCCCCGCCCGTCAAGCCCGACCTCTATGACCGAGCCGCCGTCGAGAAGGTCCCCGGCATCGTTGACGCCGACGACGACCGCCGCCTCGACGACCGCGAGCTGAGCGAACTCGTCCGCTCCCTCGATCACCCCGACCCGGCCGTGCGCTTCTTCGCCCACCGCACGCTGCAGGACGTGACCGGGGAAGACTTCGGCTACGTTTACTACCGCGATCCGCGCGAGCGCCGCGCCGCCGCCGACCGCTGGCGAGCGTGGTACAACGCCCGCCAAACCGACCCGGCACAGACCGTTGGCACCGCGCCCGACGCCGCGCTGACCGACGCCGCCACGCCCGCCGCCGTGACCCCGCCCGAGTAACCCCCGCCGAGACACGCCGTGCCCGCCTCCTCCGACAGCCCGATCGTCTCCCAGCTCAGCAACGAGAAGGGCGTCGTCACCGCCAAGCTGCACACGGACATCACCGTCGCCTGCGTCCCGCAGACCCGCCTGGCCCTGCAGGAGATGATCAAGCAGACCACGCCGTCACGCTTCGTCGTCGACATGGCCGACGTCGGATACATGGACTCGTCGGGCCTAGCCGCGCTGGTCGAGGCCAAGAAGCGCCTGCCCGCGACCACGCCGCTGGTGCTCCGCAACCTCTCGCCCGACGTCAAGGGCCTGATGAAGATCATGAACCTCAACTTGCTGTTCGAGTTCGAGGACACCGCCGACAGCCCCACCTGACCCGCCCCTCACCTCACCGGACCGACCCGCTTGTCCGCCCTCCGCCCCGTCGCCGCCCTCGGCCGCTCCGCCCTCCACGCGGTCGGGTTCGTCGGCTCGGTCGGCATCCTCGTCGAGCAGGCGCTCGTCAAGGCCCCCACCCTCGTCTTCAAGGCCCGCGGCCGACGCCTCGCCTGGTCCAACCTGTGGTTCCAGATGCACCGCGTCGGCGTCCGCTCCATCGGCGTCGTTGCGCTCGTCACCTTCGCCGTCGGCGCCATCCTCTCCCTGCAGATGGGCCCCATCCTCCAGCAGTACGGCGCCGAGGCGACCATGCCCGCCATCATCGGCATCGCCATGCTCCGCGAGCTCGGCCCGCTCATCGGCGCGATCGTGCTCACCGGCTTCGCCGGCGCTTCCATTGCCGCAGAGCTGGGCACCATGGCCGTCGGCGAGGAGATCTCCGCCCTCAAGTCCCACGCCATCAACCCCATCCGCTTCCTCGTCGTCCCCCGGCTGCTGGCGACCATCGTCATGACCGTCTGCCTGGCCATTCTCTCGGACTGGATGGGCATCATCGGCGGCATGGTCACCACCGAGGCCACCCTCGGCACCCCCTACGGCATCTATCTCACCGACACCTTCAACGCCGTCAAGCCCGTCGACTTCATCTCCGGCCTCATCAAGGCCGCGGTCTTCGGCGGGCTCATCGGCGGGCTCGCCTGCTACCTCGGCATCAACGTCCGCGGCGGCGCCGAGGGCGTCGGCAACGCGACGACCATGACCGTCGTCATCTCCATCGTCGCCATCGTCGTCGTCGACCTGCTCTTCACCTACGTCTTCTGGGTCTTCGGCTGGTAGGGGTATGGATGATGTGTCATGGAACATGGATCAGGCGTCACGGTCATGGAGAGTTGCTCCATGAGCCATGATCCATCATCCATGTCAGACGACGTCATCATCCGCTGCCTCGACGTCACCAAGCAGTTCGGTGCCCAGACCGTCCTCAACGAGCTCACGCTCGACGTCAAACGCGGCGAGCGCCTCGTCATCCTCGGCGGCTCGGGCGCCGGCAAGTCCACGCTGCTCAACCTCATGTCCGCCCAGACGCTGCCCACCTCCGGGCAGATTCTCGTCAACGGCACCGACATCTGCGCCATGTCCGTCAACGAGCTCGACAAACACCGCACCACCACCGGCGTGCTCTTCCAGTCCGGCGCCCTGTTCCAGTCCATGTCCCTCGCCGAGAACATCTCCCTGCCACTCCGCGAGCACACCGACCTCGACACCGACACCATCGACCTCGTCGTCAAGATGAAGCTCGAGCTCGTCGGCCTCCGCGAACACGCCCACAAGAAACCCTCGCAGATCTCCGGCGGCATGAAGAAGCGCGCCGGACTCGCCCGCGCCCTCGCCCTCGATCCTCAGGTCATCTTCTACGACGAGCCCTCCGCCGGCCTGGACCCCGTCTCCGTGACCGAGGTCGATCACCTGATGATCGGCCTCAACGAAACCCTCGGCGTCACCACCGTCGTCATCACCCACGAGATGGTCTCCGCCTTCCGCATCGCCCACCGCCTGGTTCTCATGGACCAAGGCAAGTTCGTCGCCGACGGCACGCCCGAGGAGATGAAAAACTCCGACGAGCCGCTCGTCCGCCAGTTCATCAACGGCCTGCTCGAAGGCCCGCTCACCGACCGCCGCGACTCCACGCAATACCTTCAGGACCTGCTGAGAACTTAAACAGGTTGTGGGTTGTTGGATGTAGGTTGTAGGGGGCTGCATCTCGGCAACCACACCCCTGCGAAGGCCTACACCCTACAGCCAACAACCTACAACCACCCATGACCGACAAACACGCCATCACCGCCGGGCTGTTCATCATCGCCGCCGTCGTCGCCGCGCTGGTCATCCTCGCCCAGGTCGCCAACCTCGGCGCGATCGCCGCGACCAACGTCCGCTACACCGTCGACTTCCCCGCCGGCTCGGACCTGCAAGGCCTCGAGGAAGACAACGCCGTCCGCGTCATGGGCATCAAGGCCGGCAAAGTCCGCAAGATTGACCTCATCACCAACCTCGACAACAGCGACGACATCGACGTCGTCCGCGTCGTCTTCTCGCTCCCCAAGAAGTACGAGCTGCACCAGAACGCCCAGGTCTCCGTCCAGGCAGGCCTCACCGGCGGGTCCCGGCTCAACATCGACAACCTCGGCACCGGCCCGCTCGCCGACGAGACCACCCCGCTCGCCGGCAGCTCGGTCAGCCTCGCCCAGGTCATCGCCCGCGTCGGCACCCTCGTCCCCGACGCCCGCGGCGCGCTTGCGAAGTTCGGCGAGGTCGGCGACACCGCCAACGCCACCATCCAGGACGTCCGCGAACGCATCCCCGACATCGTCGAGCGCTACAACACCGTCACCGACAAGGCCTCGGCCATGCTCGACTCCGGCCGAGGCGCCCTCGACAACGTCGCCGACATCACCGGCGGCCAGCCCGGCTCGGACATCAAGTCCTCCCTCGCCAACGTCAAGGACGTCACCGGCACGCTCCGCGAGCGCATCCCCAACACCATGGACAAGGTCGACGGCCGGCTCGATGAGATGAAGGGGTTCATCGCCTCCGGCCGAACCGCCCTCGACAACGCCAACGAGAAGATCGACAAGCTCGGCCCCGTCCTCGACGACGGCAAGAACATCACCGGCAACGTCCGCGTCATGCTCGCCGACAACCGCGCCAAGATCGACCGCACCATGACCTCCGTTCAGCGCGCCGCCGAGAACCTCGAGGGCGGCATCGCCGACATCCGCCGCGCCCCCTGGCGGCTGCTCAACAAGCCCGACGAGATCGACGAGCACAACCTCGTCGTCTACCAGGCCGCCCGCGAGTTCGCCAACGGCGCCGCCGACCTCGAGACCACCGCCGCCCGCCTCGAGGCCCTCGCCGCCGACCCCAACACACCGCAGGCGACGATCGTCGAGGTCCGCGACGAGCTCGTCCGCAAGTACGAGGACTTCGCCGTCATGCAGGACGAACTCTGGCGCAGCTTCATCGACCGCACGCAGTGAGCGGCGGTGTTTCGACCCACGACATGAGGAGACCGGGATGCGCCGCATCGCTGCACGCTCGATCGATCCGCGCCGTCGACTGGCCATGGTGCGTTGGTCGATAGCGTTGGCGGCGTGCATCGTCGCGATGTCTGGTTGCCAGTTCAGCCAACCCGCGACGGACGCCGAGCCGATCGCGATCGGCACCGTGTTCAACGCGACCGGTGCGCAGGCCGGGCTCGACGTGCCGTCGTCGCGCGGCGCGACGCTCGCCGCGCAGCAGATCAACGCCAAGGGTGGTGTGCTCGGCAGGCGGCTTGCGCAGATCGAGGTTGTGGGCGAGAGCCAGCCGGACGCGTGGCCCGAAGCGATGGCCTCTTGCCTGGCGCAGCACCCGTCGGCCGTTGCGTTCCTGGGCCTCTCGGATACCGACAACGTGCGGGCCGCAGGGACCGAGGCGGCGCGGGTCGGCCGGGTCTTTCTCACCAGCGGCGCGACGTCGCCCAAGCTCCCCGCCGAGTTCCCCGGCACCGTCTTCCTCGCCTGCTTCGGCGACAACGTCCAGGCCTCCGCCGGTGCCCAGTGGGCGTACCACACGCGCGGCGCCCGCAAGGTCCACCTCTACGCCGACCTCGATCGCACCTACCCACGCTTGTTGCAGGGCTATTTCATCGACGCCTTCCAGGCCCTCGGCGGCGTCATCACCGGCATGCAACCGGTCAAGCCCCGCGCCACCACCCTCGAACTCACTCCGCCGCCTGCCGGCGTTGACCTCGTCTACGTCAGCGTCGAGACCGGCAGCGACCCCGTGCGCGTGATCGACGCCCTCCGACAGGCCGGCTACGACGGCCCCGTTCTCGGCGGCGATGGCTACGACGACCCCGCCGCCTGGCGCACCAGCCCGCTCGCCGACGTCTACTTCACCACCCACGTCTACCTCGGCGGCGACCACCCCGACCCGCGCGTCGCCGACTTCGTCACCGAGTATCACGCCGCGTTCGACGAGGCCCCCACCGCGTTCGCCGCGCTCGGCTACGACGCCGTCGGGCTCATGGCCAAAGCCCTCGACAACGCCGGCGTCGCGGACCCCGGCAAGGTCGCCCAAGGCCTGTCTCGGATCGAGAACTACCCCGGCGTCACCGGCGATATCTCTTACACCGACGGCTCGCAGATCCCGCTCAAATCCGTCACGCTCGTCCGCATCGACGCCGGTCGCTTCGCCTTCGTCGACGAGGTCAAACCGACGCGCGTGCCGCCGCCGTAACGCGATCTGCCGGCGACGCGGGGCTACGGCAACGTTCCGACCGGCACTTCGTACAGGCTCGTGCGTGCGGTGACGTACAGCGTCTGACCATCGGCTGACAGCGTGCAGTTGGTCGGGCCTTCGGGGAACTCAAGCCGGGCCAGCTCTTCGCCAGCGGGGGAGACGATCGCCACGAGGTTCATCTGCGGCAGCGTCACGTAGAGGTTGCCCGCGGGATCGACGCACATGCCGTCGATCCCGCCACGCTCGGGGTCGATCACGCAGAACAGCTCGACGCTCGGGTCCTCGGCGGGCGTGTCGGTGTTCCAGGCCAGCAGCGTGCGGGCGCCGTGGTCGGCGATGTAGACGGTTTTGCCGTCGTTGCTGGTGACGATGCCGTTGGGCCGGACGAACGCGTGGTTGAGCCGGGTGACGGATCGGCCGGTGGGGTCGACGAGATAGACCGACTCATCGGGGAGTTCCAGGCGCGAGCGATCGCCGTAGCAGGGGTCGGTGAAGACGATGGTGTCGCCGAGCAGGGTGACGTCGTTGGGGCTGTTGAAGCGGTTGCCTTGGTAGTCGGCGGCGAGCACGACGCGCGACGTCGGGTCGCGGTGGTCGGTGTACATCGCGAGGGCTCGGTTGACCTGGGCTTCGCAGACCAGCAGCTCACCGCCGAGGGCGTCTTGCTTGTCGGCGGGGACGAACAGCTGGCCGTTGGTCCCGCCCGAGGCCGGCTGGAAGACGCGGGTGGTGCCGGTGGCCGGCGAGTAGATGTGCATCTCGCGGTCGGGGATGTCGCTGAAGTAGACCTCGCCGTCGGGCGAGACGGCGACGCCTTCGGTGAAGCGGTGCCCTTCCGAGAGCCGCTCGATGGGCCAATCGAGGACGGGCACGGTGTCCGCGGACGAGACGCCCGAGAGGCTAGCCATCGAGGCCACGCACACCAGCATCGCCACGCGCCAAGCCGACGCGGTCGGTGAGATCCATCGGTTGCGGGTTGCCAATGCACGGCTCCTGTGATGAAAAATGAGAGATGACCTCGGCACGAAGTTGAGCGGCAATCGAGTCATAAATACTCTGTAATCCTGGGCGGCGGCAAGGCGAGAGGCGGTTAACCGGTTACGAGGCCGGCGTGGGTGAGAGCAATTTGTGTCATAGCCTGCCTGTCATGTCGATCGCTTTGCAAGCGACGACCCCGCCGCACTCCCGCTCCCTTGATCTTCACGAGCGTCACGCCCATACCTATTGCCGCCAGGTATGGGCGGGATCGGGTCGGAGTAATCGGGTAACCGGCGATCGTTTACTCAAGATGCTCTAGCTGGCGCAAGGGCACGCATCACGCGGGGCACAACTTGGGCACCCCGGTCGTTGGCGCGTGATCGCTACTCCATCTCGAGCGTCGTCGGCACCGAGGAGCCCGTCTCGACCTCGACCATCGCGGCGACGGGTGAGCTCGGGGTCTTGTCTTGGTTCCACGCCGGGCCGAGCGGGACGATCGGCGCGATGACGAGCGCGACGATCGCCATGACGTTGATGAAGATGTTCATCGACGGGCCGGACGTGTCTTTCAGCGGATCGCCGACGGTGTCGCCGACGACGGTCGCGGCGTGGCCGGGCGAGCCCTTGCCGCCGCAGTGGCCCTCCTCGACGTACTTCTTGGCGTTGTCCCACGCGCCGCCGGCGTTGGACATCATCAGCGCCAACACGACGCAGCCCAGCAGCGCCCCGATCAGCAGCCCGCCCAGCGTCTCGGCCCCGAGCGCGAAGCCGACCAGCACCGGCGTGCCCACCGCGAGCGCGGCCGGCAGGATCATCTTGCGCAGCGCCGCCTTGGTCGCGATGTCGACGCACCGCTTCGTATCCGGCTCGGCCTTGCCCTCGAGCAGGCCGGGGATCTCGCGGAACTGACGGCGGATCTCGGTGATCATCTCGTTGGCCGCGGAGCCCACCGCCTTCATCGTGATCGACCCCGACAGGAACGGGCACAGCCCGCCCAGGAAGATGCCGACCAGGACGGGCGCGTTGGTCAGCGACAGGTCCATGCCCTGCGCGTAGCCCAGCTCGGCGAAGTGCCGGTTGGCGACCTCGACGAACGCGGCGATCATCGTCAGCGCCGCCAAGCCCGCGGCCCCGATGGCGAAGCCCTTGCCGATCGCCGCGGTCGTGTTGCCCACGGCGTCGAGTCCGTCGGTGATCTCGCGGGTCTCGCTGGGCATCTCGGCCATCTGCGCGATGCCGCCGGCGTTGTCGGCGACCGGGCCGTAGGCGTCGATCGCCATCGTCATGCCGACCGTCGCGAGCATGCCCACCGCCGCAATCCCGACGCCGTACAGCCCGGCGAAGCTGTGCGACACCAGCACGATCCCCGCGATCGTCAGCAGCGGCACCGCCACCGACTCCAGCCCGACCGCCAACCCGTTGATCATCACCGTCGCGACGCCCGTCTCCGAGGACTCGGCGATGTCACGGACCGGCTTGCCGCCGGTGTAGTACTCGGTGATCAGCCCGATGACGATCCCGCCGATCGCGCCGGCCGCGACGCAGTACGCGACCTTGGGTTGCACGCCGAACATCGCGGTCAGCCCGAACGCCGCGAGGATGAACAGGATCGCCGCGCCGAACGTGCCGACGCGAAGCGCCTTGGCCGGGTCCAGCGACGAGACCAGCTTGACCACCAGGATGCCGATCAGCGAGCAGAACAGCCCGACCGTCGTCATGCCCAACGGCAGGTACATCAGCGTGCCCGTCACGGCTTCGACGCCGTCCTTCATCAGCCCGGCCGCCTCGGGGCTCGCGATCGTGCTGCCGTCGTCGAGCGTCGTGACCATCGTCGCGGCGATCGCGATGGTGGCGATCTGCGAGCCGCAGTAGCTCTCGAAGATGTCGCTGCCCATGCCCGCCACGTCGCCCACGTTGTCGCCGACGTTGTCGGCGATCACGCCGGGGTTGCGGGGATCGTCCTCGGGGATGCCGGCCTCGACCTTGCCGACCAGGTCGGACCCGACGTCCGCCGCCTTGGTGAAGATCCCGCCGCCGACGCGGTAGAACAGCGCGACCAGCGACCCGCCCATCGCAAAGCCGTGGATGACGTGCGCCCCCTTGGCCGGGTCGTCCGACCCGTCGACGTAGGTGAGGAATAGCACGCCGATGCCAAGCAGGCCCATCGACGCGACGGTCAATCCCATCACGCTGCCGCCGAAGAACGCGATCGACAGCGCCTTGGCCGGCCCGCTCTCGTTCGCGGCCACGGCCGTGCGGACGTTCGCCTTGGTCGCGCAGTACATGCCAATGAACCCGGCCAGCGACGAGCAGATCGCGCCGGTGAAGAACGCGGTCGACTCGGCCCAGTCCTTCGCGAAGCCCAGCGCCCCGCCCAGCACGATGGCGAACAAGCCCAGCACGACGAACTCGCGCTTCATGAACGTCATCGCCCCGCGGTGGATCGTGTCGGCGATCTGGGCGACCTTGCCCGACCCCCCTGAGGCCTTGAGGATGTTCATGAAGATGAGCCCCGCGGCGACCAGGCCTAGCAGGCCGGCGATCGGGGTCACGAGGTGAAGCGTCTCAAGCATGGCGGCGGGTTCCGTCCTTGGGGAGTGGTCTTGGCGGGGCTTGGGTCCGTGTCGATCCGGTCGGATAGGTGTTCAGTCGGGGTGTCCCGAGGGGGGAGCCGTCCGAATCGCATGCATCAGCCAATGCGCACGGCCTCGGGCCCCGGCTTGGCGGGTGTTTGACTGGTGGAGCCTGCGGAACGGCCCGGGAAGAGCCTGGATCGGATGGCACAGACATGTCGAACGCGTGAGCTGATCCGGTTGTGACGTGAACGCGTAGCTTACCTCGGCGTCGGGATTTAGGCACCTCGTGTGGCTGGCCATCGGTGGGCGTCGGATCCGCGGGTCGCGGCGAGTGGCCGAGGCCGGTGCAGAAGATGATCCCGGTGTTCGGCCCGATCGATGCAATCAAATCGGTCCCCCACCCCGTCCTCAACAGGTGTGGCCGTGTTGTCAGTTCCTTCCGACCGGGCGGGCTCGCTCGCGGCGCGGTCGTCCTTTCCCATTTTTCCTAACTCGTGGAGAACTCAGATGAAGCGGACCCCTGTGATCGGGATGTTGGCCCTGACGATGCTGGCCGTGCTCGCCCTGAACCCCTCGCCGGCGATGGCGGCCGACGACGACAGCGCCGTGCCCGAGCTGATCGTCGTCAAGTTCCACGCCGACTGGTGCGGCTCGTGCAAAGCGATGGGCGACACGTTCGACGACCTGACCGCCAAGATGGACAGCGAGCCGGTGCTGTTCGTGAACCTCGACCAGACGACCACCCCCGGCCGCGACCAGGCCGGCTACCTCATGAACGCGCTCGGCGGCGGCGAGGTCTGGGACGAGTTCGGCGGCAAGACCGGCTTCATCCTCGTCATCGACCCGACCGACATGAGCGTCGTGGCCAAGCTCACCCGCGACATGGGCTTCAAGGACATGGTCAAGACGATCAGCGACGCCCGGCCGTCCGTTTGATCGCGACGAACCTCGACCCGGCCCGCCGAATCCCCCGGCGGGTCGGCTTTCATCGATCACGCGAGCTCCGAGAAGAAGCGCAGCGTCGTCCGGACGTGCTTGGCCCAGTACGGCCACTCGTGGCCGCCGGAGTGTTCCTCGTAGACGTGCTCGATGCCCGCTTCGACCAGGCCGCGGTGCAACGCGCGGTTGGGTTCGATGAGGTCGTCACCGACGCCGCAGTCGAATCGAAAGGACGACAGCCGATCCGCGTTGTCTTTCATCGTCTGCAGCACGGAGCGTTCGCACGTCGGCTCGCCGTAGGCGTCGGCCGGCTCTTCGACGAACGACTTCATCTGCTCGAACTCGGTGATCGACGAGTGCCCGGCGAACCCGGCGTATCGGTCGGCGTAAGCGGCGCCAAGGCGCAGCGCGCCGTAGCCGCCCATCGACAGGCCTGCGATGAATCGCGGAGCGCCCGCGTTGGTGGGCAGCCCGGCCTCGATCACGGCATCGGGCACGTCCTCGACGATCCACCGGTCGAAACGTTTGCCGTTGTGTGGGAGATACGCGCTGCCGTCGAACATCAGGCCGTCTGACGGCATCGCGATGAGCATCGGCGGCAGCTCGCCGCGGTCGATCATGTCTTGTGCGCTGAGATGCACGCCCGACTTCTGCGACCAGACCCAGTGGCTTCCCCACACGCCGTGCAGCAAGGTGACCAACGGCAGCGGGGCGGCGGCGTCACCGGCCTGGCGCGGCACGAACACGCTGATGTCGCCACGCCCGACGAGGTTCGGCGTCTTGACCGTGATGTATCGCAGGCCAGCCGCCTCGTACGGCGGGTCGGAGACCTCGATCGTTCGGAACCTGCTCATCGCGATCGCCTCCGTCGGTTGCGTTAGTCGAACACGATCACGCCCTTGGCGATCCGGCCGTGGTGCATGTCGTCGAACGCCTCGTCGAGTTCTTCGAGCGCGTAGCGCTTGCTGATCATCTCGTCGAGCAGCAGATCGCCCTTGTCATACAGGTCGAGCAGGATCGGCAGATCGATCGTCGGCCGGCACCCGCCGTACAGCGGGTTGATGTAAATCTTGTCCCACTCGAACAGGTTCATGTCGATCGTGATCTCCTGCTCGATGCCCGAGGCCTGCACGGCGGTGCCGCCGGACCGGATCATCGCCAGCGGGGCGGCGCCGAGGGCGGGGACGGCGGTGGCCTCGACCGCGATGTCGGCGCCGATCCCGCCGCAGAGCTGCTCGACCTGCTTGGCTGCTTTCAGCAGGCCGGCGTCGTCGCGGTCGGCCTGGATGGTGTGTGTCGCGCCGAACTGCTTGGCGAGCTCCAGGCGGGTGGCGCTGAGGTCGATGGCGATGACGCGCCGAGCGCCGGCGATCCGGCAGCCCTGAATCGCGTTGAGCCCGACGCCGCCGCAGCCGATGACGACGGCGTTGTCGCCCGCGCCGACCTTGCCGGAGTTCACCGCCGAGCCGTAGCCGGTCATCACCCCGCAGCCGATGATGCACGCCGACTCCCAGGGGATCTCGACGTGGATGGGGATGATCGCGGGCTCGCGGACGACGGTGTAGCGGCTCATCGTGCCCAGCGCGAACGACCGCTCGATGGGCTGTCCGTCGAGCGTGGTCGATTCGGGCCTGGCGTGACCGCGGGCGGGCGCTGGGGCGGTGACCGTGTTGTTGACCGTGCAGAGGTTGTGGTGGCCCCGGTCGCACATCAGGCAATTCATGCACGGGATCGCCCAGTTCAGCAGCACGCGATCGCCGGTCTCGCACACCGTCACCCCCTCGCCGACGGCGGTGACGACGCCGGCGCCCTCGTGGCCCATGACCACCGGCCGGTCCCAGCTCATCGAGTCGTAATCCGTGTGACAGACCCCCGAGGCCATGATCTCGACGGCGACCTCGCCCGGGCCGGGATCGGCGACGTCGATCGATCGGATGGAGAAGCCGCCTTGGGCGTCGCTGATCGCGGCGTGAGTGGTTGGCATGCGTGGTGACCTGCTCAGAGACGAGATGGGATCGAGAGAGAAAGGGTCAAGGGATCGACACGGGTGACACGGCGGGTCGGCCGACGGTCCCGGCGCGTTGGCGGACGATCGAGGGCGTCGCGCCCCGCAGCCGCTTGAACACGCGGTTGAAGTTGGCGAGGTTGCCGAAGCCGACGCGGAAGGCGATGTCGGCGATCGACAGGTCGGTCTGAGACAGCAGACGGCAGGCGTGGCTGACACGCACCTCGTGCAGGTACTCGACGAACGTCCGGCCCATCACGCGTTGGAAGAACCGGCAGAAGGACGTCCGGCTCATGTCCGCCGCCGCCGCGACGTCGTCGAGCGCGATCGGCTCGTCGTAGCGCTGCTGGACATAGGCGCAGATCTGATCGATGCGCTCCCGATCGATCGCACGCAGCTTCGCCGCGGCCGGCTGCGACGCCAGCAGGACCTGCGCATCTTCGGCCAGGCGATCGAGGCACTCCACCAGCCCCAGCAGGCGACGCATCGGCGGCTCCTCGGGCAACCCCGCCAGCCGCGCGGTCACCTCCGGCGACGCGGGGAAGCGGACCCCGCGCTGGGCCAGCGTCAGCAGCCGTCGCACGTCGGCGAGCTCCTGCAGGTCGAAAAACTCCGAGCCAATCGCGCCATCGAGGAACTGCACCACCACGGACTCGCAGCGCTCGCCCTCGTCGGCGTCGGCCTGCCAGGTGTGCGGGACGTCCGACGCCAGCAGCACCAGGTCGCCCGGCCCGAAGTCCTCCATGCTGTCCCCCACAAACCGCCGACCCTCGCCCCGCACGATCAGCGTCAGCTCGTGCTCGGGGTGCACGTGCCATCGGAAGGGCCAATCGGGCTCCACAAACCGACGCACGGCGAACGCCGCGCCGCTTTGGGCCGGCACGTTTTCGATCTCCGGGAGCACGCAATTAGTATCCGGTAGACAGATATGGGCTGTCAAACGCTAATTTATGGGAAATATTGTATGATAATTCGGGACGAAAGGCTTAGACCAACGGCCATCGGCCCGCTTCAATACCCCTGCCCGCACCCGCTCTGATTTCTTGCACCTCTGAGGATCACCGATGCCCCGTGTGACTTACATCACGACCAATGGCGACGAGGTCGTCGTCGACAACGCCGAGGGCACGCTCATGACCGCGGCCGTCGCCAACCGGGTCGCCGGGATCGACGGCGACTGCGGCGGCGTGGGGTCTTGCGCGACCTGCCACGTCCACGTCGACGCCGAGTGGACCGAACGCGTCGGCCCGGCGACCGACATGGAGCAGGACATGCTCGAGTTCGAGGACGACACGGACGAGACCAGCCGGCTGGGCTGCCAGGTCAAGCTGACGCCCGAGCTCGACGGCCTTGTCGTGCGGGTCGCCGAGCGATGACCGACAGCCCGCCGCGCTGCGTCATCGTCGGGGCCGGCCACGCCGCGGCGCAGCTGTGCGCGTCGCTGCACGAGGGCGGCTGGCCCGGCAGCGTCACGCTCATCGGCGAAGAGGACCACGCGCCGTACCACCGCCCGCCGCTCTCCAAGGCCCAGCTCGACCCGCAGGCCGACGGGGCCGTGCAGCTGATCCGCCCGATCGCCTTCTACGACGACGCCGAGGTCACCCGAATCACCGGCCAACGCGTCACCGCCATCGATCGCGCCAACAAGCAGGTCGTGTTCGGCGGCCAGACACTCGGCTACGACACGCTCGTGCTGAGCACCGGCTCCAAGCACCGCCTGCCCCCGATCCCCGGGATCGACCTGCCGCACGTCATGTCGCTGCACAAGGCCGCCGACGCCGAGCGGATCAAGGCCAAGACCAAGTCGGCCCAACGCATCGTCGTCATCGGCGCCGGCTTCATCGGCCTCGAGGTCGCCGCGTCGCTCCGCAAGCACGGCGTCGACGTCACCGTCCTCGAGCTCTCCGACCGCGTCCTCTCCCGCGTCACCACGCCCGAGGTTTCGAGCTATTTCGAGGAACTCCACCGCGGGAACGGCGTGCGGCTGCTCACCGATGTGTCGGCCTCCAACATCGCCGAGCGGGGCGACGGCCTCGAGGTCACCACCAGCCAGGGCGAGACACTTCCGGCTGACTTCGTCGTCGTCGGCGCCGGCGCCGCGGCCAACGACGATCTCGCGCGCGACGCCGGGCTCGACGTCGACAACGGCATCGTCGTGAACGAGTTCAACCAGACCTCCGACCCCGCGATCTACGCCATGGGCGACTGCTGTAATCAGCACCACCCGCTCTACGACACACGCCTCCGCCTCGAGTCCGTGCAGAACGCCACCGACCAGGCCAAGACCGTTGCCAAGTCGATGCTCGGCCGACCCGCCGCGCACGACGCGCTGCCCCGGTTCTGGTCGGACCAATACGACGTCAAGTTCCAGATCGCCGGCATTTCTACCGGGCACTCGGCCGCGGTCTCGCGCGGCGAGCCCACGCCCGGCGAGCCGTTCTCCGTCTGGTACTTCGACGGCGACCACCTCATCGCGGTCGACGCCGTCAACGACGCCCGCGCCTACACCGTCGGCAGCAAGCTGATCCCCAAGCGCGGCCGCCCCGACCCCGCCGCGATCGCTGACCCGTCCGTCGACCTCAAGACGATCCTCAAATCCGCCCAAGGAGCCTGAGCGATGCCCGATCCGCAAGATCCCCGCGACCCGTTCCGCGACGACCGCCAGAGCACCGGCGTCAAGCTCGTCGAGGCGGAGGGCCAGGAGGTGCCCCTCATCCTCCGGCATCGCGACGTCCGCAAGACCTGCAAGAACACCAAGGCGTTCAGCAACGACAACCCGCTCATGATCGTGCTGCACTCCGAGGCGCACGTGCGTGACGTCCGCCAGCTGCCGATCGAGACCGACCCGCCGGACCACACGGACTATCGGGCGCTGGTTGAGCCGACCTTCCGCCGCCCCAAGGACGACGAGGCGTACCAGGCCGACATGCGGGTGATGGTCGCCGAGGAGGTCGACAAGGCGCTTGCCGAAGACGAGGTCGAGGTCGTCCGCAGCTTTGCGCTGCCGATCCAGTCGCGCGGGCTCACGCGGCTGCTGGGCGTGGATGACGCCGAGGCGGATCGCTGGATCGGTTGGGGTGTGCACGTCTTCCGCGACAGCGAGCACGGATCCAAGGGCAACGAGTTGGACGAGTACATCCTCGAGAAGTTCGCCGCGATGGCGGGCTCCGACGCCGACGACTTCTTCAGCGAGCTCAACCGCATCGACTTCCGCGGCCGCAAGCTCACGCTCGAGGAGAAGCACGGCTTTGCCAACATGGCCTTCGCCGGCGGCCGCGACACCGTCATCCAGACCATCGCCGGCATCATCGCCTACCTGGCCGAACACCCCGAGGCCCTGGCGTTCATCGCCCAGGACGAGAAGTACCTGGTCACCGCTACCGAGGAGTTCGTGCGCTACATCAGCCCGCTGACCGTGATCTCGCGGACCTGCCCGCACGCCACCGAGGTCATGGGCCACGAGGTCGAGGCCGGTCAGCGCATCGGCCTGTGCTGGCCCTCGGCTAACCGCGACGAGTCCGTGTTCGAGAACCCCGACGAGGTCGTCCTCGACCGCGCCCCCAACCCGCACGTCGGCTTCGGCTTTGGCGCTCACAACTGCCTCGGCCAGCACCAGGCCCGGCTGATCGTCCGCTGCCTGCTCGAGGAGCTGTGCGAGAAGGTCAACCGGATCGAGTTGCTCGACGCCGAGCCCGAGGTCGAGCACGAGTCCTCGTACGACCGTCAGATGGGCTACAAGTCGGTGCGCGTCAAGTTCCACCGCCAGCCCTGAGCGCGAATGAGTCAGAGACCCGGTGATGGTCGAAGACTGAGGTTAAGTCGCTTGCCGACGCGGCAGGATGGCGGGGCTGGTGAGCAGCGCGGCGACGCCCACGGCGACGAGCAGGCCGATGCCCCAGACCCCTACCTTGCCGTAGGCGGCCCAGGCCGACAGCAGCGTGTAGATCGCGGTGACGACCCCGCCGACGACGAGCATCTTGGGCCCGAAGCGATCGGCGCCCATGATCGATTGCCGGCCGAGCAGCAGGAAGCCCCAGAGCGCGACAGGGAGCAGCATCAGCCCGATCACGCTGGTGGGGATGACGAGGTACGCGCTCAGCTTGCCCCAGAAGAACGGGCCGACGATCGCGACGAGCGGCAGCAGGCTGCCCACGGCGCGCGGGATGCCGAAGCCGGCCTGCAGGGCGTAGCCGTTGATGAGCATGTGCACGAGCACGGTGGACAGGGCGATGAAGAACACGCCGACGCCGAAGATGAGCGTGCCGGCGCTGCCGGGGAAGAGTGGGTCGAGCGTGTCGGCGAACGCGAGCGTGTTGTGCTTGATCGTCGCGGCGGCGAGCGTGCGCTCGGTCGCGGGGATGGCGTCCAGCATGGTGGCGCGGCCGGTGTCGCTGGCCTCGGCCCAGCCGGGCGCCGTTGCGGCGGCGTAGGCCTCGAGGTTGTCGCGGTAGCTGCCCAGGCCCGCCGGCGCGGGGTCGGTCGGCTGGGTGAAGGACCAGTTGATCAACGCCGGGTCGACGTGCTTGTCGCCGTAGAGCGTGGCGCCTGCGGCCGAGATGATGAACCCGCTGACCAGCACGAACGGCAGGAACAGCCCGGTGACGAGGTCGAACCGCGCGAGCTCGCGCTGGTCTCGCCCCCAGCCACGGGCGCGCAGCGCGTAAGGCATGAGGAAGGTCATGTTGATGCCGACGGCGGCGCCGGTCGCTGCGAGGATCGTCTGGCGTTGCGTGCCGGTGATGCGTTGCGACCAGAACTCGGGATCGACGCTCTGGGCCAGCGCCGCCTGATAACCGGCCGCAGGCTCGAGCAGGAGGCGTGGCGACGGCACGAAGCCGCGCAGGACCGCGCCGATCGAGAGCGAGCCGTCGATCAGCAGTCGGCAGAAGACCAGACCGAAGCACAGCACGATCCCCGCGACCACGAGCTGGATGAGCCGGTCGAACAGCCGGCCGCCGCGCTCGCCGCGGAGTTGCGTGAGCATGATCGCCACGGCGCAGCCGGCCATGAACGCCGTGGCCACGACGCGTCCCGTCGTGCCGTCGCCGAGCAGCCCGGGCGCGACCATCTGCGTGAGCGCATCCGTGCCTAGGTTGTACTGAGGCAGCCCCCAGACCATGTTCGCCGCGACCGTCGCGATCAGCCAGCCCCACCCCAGCACGGGGCTGACGTGCCGGTTGATCAGCCGGAAAGGGTTTTCCGTGGTGCTCAGCGCGACGGCGCTGATCATGAACAGCACCACGAGCCCGAGCACCATCGCCACCGGCTGCACCCACAACGCCGAGACCCCGGCGAACGACCCGAGGAACAGGCAGGCTCCGAGTGTCCCGCCGCCGATCGTGCAGGCGCTCTGCAGGAACCCGGGCCCGAGCTGCTTGAAATAGCCGCGATACCGCGTGAGGACACCGGGTCGATCGCTGGCTTCGGGGTTCATCGATTGAATCTCACGAGCGGGGACGAGGTGGCGGCCGGAACCAACCGTCGCCCACGCACCTTACCGGCTCGGCGGTGCCGCCTCGCGTACGATGCCGCTGGGCCGCGGTCGTCGCTGGCTCGCTCTCACGATGCACCCCCCCCCCCCAAGGCGCGGCCCGGCCGCGATTTCCGCGATGTCCGTCTCCCGCCTCCGCAACGTCGCCGTGATCGCCCACGTCGACCACGGCAAGACCACCCTCACCGACCAGCTGCTCTACCAGAGCGGCATGTTCCGCACCGAGGACCTCGACAAGCTCGCCGGCGGCCAGCACGGCCTCGTCATGGACACCGGCGACCTCGAGCGCGAACGCGGCATCACCATCACGGCCAAGAACTGCGCCGTGAACTACCGCCACTCCGACGGCGCGGACTACAAGATCAACCTCATCGACACGCCCGGCCACGCCGACTTCGGCGGGGAGGTCGAGCGGGTGCTAAACATGGCGGACGGCTGCCTGCTGGTGGTCGACGCGTTCGAGGGGCCGATGCCGCAGACGCGGTTCGTGCTCGGCAAGGCGCTGGCGATCGGGCTGAAGCCCGTGGTGGTCATCAACAAGATCGACAAGCCCAACGCCCGGCCGGACGACGTGATCAACGAGGTGTTCGACCTGCTGGGCGAGCTGGACGCCCCGGACGACGCGCTGGACTTCCCCGTCGTGTACGCCTCGGCCAAGCAGGGCTGGGCGACGACCGATGCCGAGAAGATCGCTGACGACAACCACCCCGAGACGATCGCCGAGCTGTACAGCGCGATCCTCGAGCACGTGCCGCACCCGTACGCCGAGGGGTCGAGCCGGGCGGCGGCGGCGGGGTTCGCGACGCCGACCGAGGCGCTGGCGGCGCCGCTGCAGATGATGGTGACGAGCCTGCAGTACTCGGAGTACGTCGGGCGCGTCGCGGTTGGCCGCGTGACGGCCGGTCGGATCGACGCTGGGCAACGCGTCACGGTCATCGACCGGGCAGGCGAGGCCACCCAGCAGAAAGTGCTCAAGCTCAACGTCTTCGACGGCCTAGCCCAGAAAGAGGCCAACGAGGTCTCGGCCGGCGACATCTGCGCCGTTGTCGGGCTGGACCCGATCGACATCGGTGACACGATCGCCTGCCCGGACGAGCCGACGGCCCTGCCGAGCGTCGAGATCGACGAGCCGACCCTCTCGATGACGTTCCGCATCAACGATTCGCCGTTCGCCGGCCAGGAAGGCGAGTTCGTCACCAGCCGGCAGATCGCCGACCGGTTGCAGCGCGAGCTGCAGAGCAACGTGGCGCTTCGGGTCGAGCAGGGCGACTCGGGCGAGTCGTTCCTCGTGTCGGGGCGAGGGCTGATGCACCTGGGCGTGCTGCTGGAGACGATGCGGCGCGAGGGGTACGAGGTGCAGGTCGGCAAGCCGGAGGTGATCGTCAAGGAGATCGACGGCAAGAAGCACGAACCGATCGAGCTGCTGGTGATCGACTGCCCGGCCGACGCGCAGAACGCGGTGATGAGCCTGGTGATGAACCGCCGAGCCGACATCGAGAAGATGGACCCCAAGGCCGGGGCCGGCGACTACGTGCATATGGAGTTCAGGATCCCCGCGCGATCGCTGATGGGCCTGCGGACCAAGATGCTCACGGCCACGCAGGGCCGAGCGATCATGCACCACAACCTGCTGCGGTACGAGCCGATGAAGGGCGAGGCCCCGAAACGGCCCAACGGCGTGATGATCGCCGCCGAGACCGGGCCGGTGACCGCCTACTCGCTGGACCGGCTGTTCGACCGCGGCGTGTTCTTCGTCAAGCCCGGCGACAAGGTCTACGAGGGCCAGGTCGTCGGCGAGCACAACCGCGACAACGACATCACCGTCAACCTCGTGATCAATAAGAAGCTCACCAACGTGCGGGCCTCGGGGTCGGACGACGCGACACGCGTGAAGCCGGCCCGCGAGATGTCGCTGGAGGCCTGCCTGGAGTACATCGAGGCCGACGAGCTGGTCGAGCTGACGCCCGAGTCGATCCGCCTGCGCAAGCGTCACCTCAAGGAGGCCGACCGCCGCCGCAAGGACCGGTCGGCTAAGGATCGAGCGAAGGCGGCGACCTCATAAGATGATTTTCAATCAAGAGGTGTGTCATGAGCAAGGCATGGGATGGTGGCGAGCTGGGGCAGTTTGAGTATGACGGTTTCGATTGGGTCGCCGATCATCACGCGCGGTATCCGGGGTTCACGGCATACGACCACGACCCCGATATCGATCGTGATGACCTTGGCTATCGGATCAGAATCAACAGCGAAGAACAGCCGGATTCCGAGGCGGTTGCGTTGTTAGAAGAACTTGTTGGGTCAGCCGATCGCGTGAAGCGTGTGATCTCGCAGGCGCTGTTCGACGACGTAATGGGCGAAGGTCCGGGTTCGGGGGTTTGGTGGGAGGGTAACGCCGAAGACGTCGAAGATGTCATCGGCGTTGATCTGCCCGATGAGCCTGAAGCTTGGGCGGCGCTGCTCGAACTGGGTTCGATCGTGATCCTTGAGACGCACCGCCTCGCCGAGGTTCAAGGACCGGTCGCCGTGATGAATTTTTCGGCTCTTTTCGAGGAGGATCACGGTATCGGATTCCTCACCGACGGCCAGGCGGTCTACGGGATTGGTTATGCCGAGGATGTGCCGCCTTTTGGCATGCTTGATTCCGCCACCGGAGATGAGTGAACGACGGTACGATTGGTTTCGTATTCATCTTGAATTGGAGTCTGATCATGCCAAAACTCATCCCTGTTTTCTGTCTCAGTCTGTCCCTAGTTTGGTCGGTGTTCACGGTCAACGCCGACGTCGTGACGATGAAGGACGGCCGGGTGTTCGAGGGGCGGATCGTCCATGAGGACTTCGGCTCGGTGCGGATCGACGCGATGATCGCGGGTATCCGCGCGGAGATGACCTTTCCGATTACCGAGATCGCGGATATCAAGCGTGAGGACGTGCCGGACTCGTTCTTCGAGCCGGTCGTGGCGCCCGCGGCGTCGGGCGAGAACGCCAACGCGTCGTCGTACCTGGTGATCCCGATCAAGGGCGAGCTGGGCAGCGAGGTGATGCCGGCGGGCGTGGCGCGGGCGGTGTCGTCGGCCGCGGGTCGCGGCGTGGGGAATGTCGTGTTCGAGATCGACTCGGAAGGCGGCTCGCCCGAGGCGGCGGCCGAGATCCATCGCACGCTCGCCCGGTTCGACGACCAGATCGCCTACCACGCGGTGATCGATCGCGCGATGGCCGAGGCCTTGGTGTTCACGGTGTTCGCCGACACGGTGCACCTGCGGCCGGGTGGCAGCGTTGGGGCCGAGAGCGTCTTCGTCGACCCCGAGAGCGACGGCGACGAGCTGGCGACCGGCGAGGTCGCGGCGATCCTCGGCGAGACCAACGCGGCGCACGGCCGATCGGACCTGATCGTGCGCGCGATGGTCGACCCGACCGAGGTCGTGGTGGCGTGGCTAGATGAGTCGGGCTCGCCTCAGGTCGCGAGCGTTCTGCCCGACGGCGTGAGCGAAGACGATGTGCTGTTCGCTCTGGACGACGAGACGCTGCTGGTGCTGACGGCCGATGAGATGGAAGCTTGGGGCGTGGCGGAGCCATTCACCGGGGCGATCGCGGACCTGGGCGATGTCGTCGGCGTGGACGGCTGGCAGTCGGCCGGGGACCACGGGGCGGTCGCGATGCGTCAGGCGCGCGAGGCGGCGGCGACGCGATCGACATCGAGCGAGCGCAGCCACGAGGACGAGATCAAGGAGCTGGTGCAGCGGCGCGAGCTGGTGCAGCGGAGCATCGAGCGCAACCTCGCCCGGGCTGACGAGTGGCAGCCCAGCGACGACGACATCCGCACGTATCAGTCGCGCGGTCGATCGCTGCCCGGCGGTGGGGGCATCTACAACCGCGACCGCGACGTCAAGGATACGAACGTGCTGACCAAGACCTCGCGCTCGCTATGGCGGCAGAAGACGGATATCACGATCTCGGCGTTGCGCGAGGCCCGCAAGGGCGTCATCGAGATGCAGTCCCTGGACCGCCAGGCCGAGGCCGAGGGCCTGGCTCGGCTGTACACGCCCGACGAGCTGAACGCGATGAAGAACGACATCGAGCTCCGCGCGAAGATGCTGATGAGCTACCGCGGGATCCGGACCCGCTGAGCGGCGCCTGCGGCCGCCCATCCGCGGGCGCGGGCCGTCGCGACGGTCGATTCCCGCAGCTGACACACGCCGATCCGGTACGCTTCTGTCGAAAGGAGCGGACCGGTGTTCGACGCGATCCGATTCATCTTCAACTGGCCCGAGCTGACGGCTGTCGGCTTCGACTGCGTGATCTACTCGGCGCTGGCGATCGTCGGGACGGTGTTGTTCCTGATCCGCCTCGCGTTGATGACTTTCCTCGACGCCGACGCTGACTTTGACGTCGATGTCGCCGATGGCCCGGACGGCCTGGGGATTTTGTCATTCTTGTCGGTGACGGCGTTCATGATGACGACGGGATGGGTCGGTCTGGCGGCGCGTCTCGATCTCGGGTGGTCGATGGTGCCTGCCGGGGCGCTGGCTTTCGCCAGCGGCGGCTCGATGATGGTGCTGACCGGCTTTGCGATGATCGCGGTGCGTCGTCTGGCGGAAGAGAAAACATTTGACCTTGCCACGGCGGTGGGTCGGACCGGCCAGGTCTACATGAAGATTCCTGAGACGGGTTCGGGGACAGGCAAGGTGCGTGTCAGCGTCTCGGGACGCAGCATGATTGTGGATGCCCGAACCGAGGGCGCGCAGCTGGAGGCATTCGCCGACGTGCGTGTGGTGTCGGTGCGCGACGATGGCGTGCTTCTCGTGGAACGCGCCTCGTAACTAATTTGCAACTGTTTCTTGATAGCCAAACCGGGAGGCACTCGACATGGTGACACTGGCACAGATAATGGATGCTCGCTGGCTTTGGATCTTCGCGATTCTTGGCGTCTTCTTCGTCATCTTCGCGATCTTCATCTTCATCTCCGCCCGCTATAAGCGATGTCCTTCTAACAAGGTACTGGTCAAGTACGGCAAGACAGGTGGGCAGCAAGCGGCCAAGTGCATCCACGGCGGGGCAACTTTTGTCTACCCGTTGATCCAGGACTTCGCGTACATGTCGCTGGAGCCGATCACGATCGAGATCGAGCTGACATCGGCGCTGTCGAAGAAGAATATCCGCGTCGCGGTGCCGTCCACGTTCACGATCGGCATCTCAACGCAGCCGGACATCATGAACAACGCGGCCGAGCGCTTGCTTGGTTTGAACGACCGCGAGATCGCCACGCAGGCCCGCGACATCATCCTCGGCCAGATGCGTCTGGTGATCGCGACGCTGACGATCGAGGAGATCAACCAGGACCGCGAGAAGTTCCTGGACTTGGTGAACAAGAACGTGAACTACGAGCTGAACAAGATCGGCTTGTACATGATCAACGTGAACATCCGGGACATCACGGATGAGTCGGGGTACATCGACGCGCTCGGCCAGAAGGCCGCGGCCGAGGCGATCAACCAGGCGAAGGTCGACACGGCCCAGGCGGAACGCGAGGGCGCCATCGGCACGGCGGCGGCGGACCGCGAGCGCGAGGTGCGGGTGTCGGAGGAGCGGGCGCAGGCGGACATCGGGCGCAAAGAGGCGGAGCGGAACCAGCGGATCCGCGTGGCGGCGCTGGAGGCCGAGGGCGTGGCGGGCGAGGCCGACGCCCGGCGGGCGCAGGAGATCGCGGTGGCGACGCAGGGCGCCCGTGCATCGGAGGGCAAGAAGCAGGCCGAGTCCGAGCAGCGCGTGAAGGTCGCCGGCTTCGAGGCCGACGCGGTGGACGGGGAGAACGCGAGCCAGGCGGAGATCGCCAAGTCGCAGGCGACGTTGTCGGAGCGTCAGGCCGAGGCGCGTCGTCGCGGCGAGGTGGCGTCGGCCGAGGCGGCGCGCGACGTGCTCGTGGCCGAGAAAGAGCAGGAGCTGGCGCGCATGCAGAAAGAGGTGATCGCGCGCGAGACGATCGAGCGTCAGCAGGTCGAGATCAGCGCCGAGGCCGACGCCGAACGCGAGCGTCGGGTCGCGAAGGGCAAGGCCGACGCCGAGCTGGCGCGGTACACCGCCGAGGCCGAGGGCATCAAGAAGGTGCTGGACGCCAAGGCCGACGGTTATGAGCGGCTGATGGCGGCGTGTGCTCAGCGGCCGGACCTGGCGCCGAGCCTGCTGGTCATCGAGCAGCTGCCGGCGCTGGTGGCCGAGCAGGTCAAGGCGATCCAGAACCTGCAGATCGACAAGATCACGGTGTGGGACGGCGGGCAGGGCGGCGGCGACGGGCAGGGCTCGACGGCGGGCTTCCTGCGCGGCCTGATTGGCGCGTTGCCCCCGGTGCACGAGCTGGCCGAGCAGGCCGGGATCGACCTGCCGGACGTGCTGGGCAAGGTCGAGCGGCCGGCGGGAACGAACCGGAAGCCGAAGGCCAAGCCCGCCGAAGATCAGCCGGCTGATTGAGCCAGCGCGCGGCGGACGTCGTGGACGGTGTCGCGGAGGCGGTCGGCACCGGGCTTGTCGGGCGTGTAGTCCTCGACGATCAGCTCGGCGTGCGGGGCGGCCTCGCGGAGCAGGGCGAGCCAGGTGGGGGTGTGCAGGTCGCCGTCGCTGAGGGCGGACATGGTGCCGGCGGGCTTAGCGAAGCCGGCGTCGTCGCGCGGGCGGTCGCCCCCGGGTGCGGGTGTCGCGGGGTGGTGGGTGAAGCCGCCGACGTGGGCGTGATCGATGTAGGGCCGGATGGCCGAGAGGGTGAGCTCGGCGTGGCGGATGCCCTCGCGGGAGAGGTTGGGCAGGTCGAAGATGAGGCCGAGGCGGTCGGGGTCGAACCCGTCGCAGAGGTTCCGGGCGGCGACGGCGTCGACGGCGGCCGAGCCGGCGTGCATCTCGATGACGAGCTTGACGCCATAGGGCGTGGCGAGCTCGATGAGGCGGGCGAGCCGGTCGCGGGTCTTGGCGAGGTAGTCGGGCCAGTCGAACAGGCCGTCGGGCATCGCCGGCAGCTGGATGCGCATGTGGCGGCAGCGGCCGGCGGCGGCGCCGGCGAGGTCGAGGCGGAAGGCGTCCTCGTCGTCGCCGTTGGCGCCGGCGGGCACGGTGCCGACGGGGTTGATGCCGGCATCGAGGAGGCGGGCGGCGAGCTGTTGCCCTTCGTCGGCGAGGCGCTGCGGGGTAAGGTCGAAGCGGTGGTTGCCCCAGTTGCTGTAAGGCTGATCGCGGGCGCGGTCGGGGATGACGCGTGGGCGGAAGACGTAGGCGGTGACGCCGCAGTCGACGCAGAGCGCGATCTGCTCGTCGAAGTCGAGCTCGGGGAGCATGACGGCGGTGACGCCGAGCACGAGCGGCGGGGCGGCGGGCATGCGATCAGGCTATCGGCCGGGGCGGCCGCGCGGCGAACGGATGTTGACGGGTCGCTGTCGCGATCGGTCAAGCGGTGCGGCAGAGGAAAAAGGCGGTGTAGGGCTGGGGATCGACGTAGCCGAGGGAGGCGGCGAGGGCCTGGGACTCGGGGTTGAAGGCGTCCCAGCAGGGCGTCACGGCACGGTCGAGGCAGTCGAGGATGACCGCGGCGGCGCAGGCGGAGCCGAGGCCTCGGCGACGGAAGATAGCCGCGGTGCTGACCTCGATCTCGGCCAGGACGTGGTCCTCGGGGCCGGCGAGGTACGCGCTGGCGCCCGGCGGCAGGGTCGAGCTGACGGTGGCGGTCGAGCAGGCGGCGGCGACGTCTCGGCTGCCCTGCCGCTGGGCGAATCGGCAGACGCCGCGGTCGATGAGGTCCGACGGGTCGGCGTAGGCGACGGCCAGCAGGTCGTCGAAGGCGAGGAGGTCGGACAGGTCGCTGTGGGCGGGGCGATGCAGGGCGAACCGGTCGGGCACGGCCTCGACCTTGCGGGTGAGGCGTTGCGTGTCCCACTCGAGCGGCGGGGCCATGAGCGTGCGGTCGACGGGCTCGAGGGCGCGATGCCAGACGGACTTGAGCAATTCGAACCAGGCTTGCGTCTGCGGGGCGACAACGGTGGCGGGCTGGGGCAGGCGCGAGACCATGGCGCGGGCGGCGGGGTGGTCGGCGTCGCCGGCGAGGAGGTGGAAGTAGATCGACAGGTGAGCGACGCGTGGGTCGTCGGCGTCGTCGGCCCAGGCGACCCCCATCGCGCCCGAGAGCACCGACGCCAGCATGCCGTGCACGCCGGGGAAGTCGGCGAAGAGCGGGGCCAGGGCGGCGCGTTGGTGGCGAGGGACGTTGGTGATCATGCGGTCGTCATGGTGAGCGATCGAGGCGTCGGTGTCACGCCGGGCGGGTGGCGACGAACAGCGACCACGGCTCGTCGTCGCCGAGGAGCGCATCGCCGAGGGAGCGCGGGTCGTCGGCGGTGATGAGCTCGAGGCCCGCGGTCTTGATCCAGCCGCGCCACTGGGCGTCGCTGAACAGGCCGCAGGTGTGGCGGTCCTCGATGACCTCCACGCGGCCGGTGTCGGCGTCGCGGACGAGGATGAGCAGCAGCATCTCGCAGCGGTGGCTGTCGGGGTGGTGGGGGTCGAGGTCGTAGACGTAGCTGAAGAGGTGCGGGGCGGCGGGGTCGTCGGGGCGGTGTTCGCCGTCGGACTCGGCTGCGCCGGAGGTGAAGGTCTCGCGGGTGTAGGTGGGGGCGAT
>JBCCZA010000020.1:0-26821 GCA_039188455.1 Planctomycetota bacterium | reverse complement strand
GGCCTGATCGCCCAGACGCTTCGGATCCACAACCGCGTGCAGGTCGAGAAAGACCGCTGGGTCGAAGAGACGCAGCAGCTGCGTGAGAACCTGCACAGCCGGTACCGCTTCGACAACATCATCGGGTCCAGCCGGGCGATGCTCGACGTGCTCGCGACCATCGGCCAGGTCGCCGCCAGCCGCGCGACGGTGCTTCTGCTCGGCGAGACCGGCGCCGGCAAGGAGCTGATCGCCAAGGCCATCCACTACAACTCGCCGCGTCGCGATGCGCCGCTGATCCGCGTGAACTGCGGCGCACTCTCGCCCCAGCTGCTGGAGAGCGAGCTGTTCGGCCACGTGAAGGGCGCGTTCACCGGGGCGGTCCGCGACAAGGTCGGCCGGTTCGAGGCGGCCAACGGCGGGTCTCTCTTCCTCGACGAGATCGGCACGCTCGACGCGCAGCTGCAGGTCAAGCTGCTGCGAGCATTGCAGGAGCGCGAGTTCGAGAAGGTCGGCGACCACCGCTCGATCAAGGTCGACGCTCGTGTGATCGCCGCGACCAACCTCGACCTCGAAGAAGAAGTCCGCAAGGGCAACTTCCGCGAAGACCTCTACTACCGACTCAACGTCGTGACAGTCCACCTGCCGTCGCTGCGGAACCGTCGCGAGGATATCCCGCTGCTGATCGATTACTTCCTCGACCGGTACAATCGCGAGAACGATCGGAGCTTGAGCAAGATCAGCCGGGACGTGATGAACACGCTGCTTCGTTACCCCTGGCCGGGCAACGTGCGTGAGCTGGAGAACGCGGTGGAGCGGGCGGTCGTGCTGTCGACAAGCGACGAGCTCACGCACGACTTGCTGCCGCTCAACATTCGACTGTTTGCTCAGCAGACGCGCAGCGACCCGCAGGACGAGTCGATGGACGCGATGGCGGCCCGACTCGCGGCCGAGGCGATCAAGCAGCACGGCCTGCGCGAGGGCGAGGTGTACGACCTGGTCATCGGCGAGGTCGAGCGGCACCTGCTCCGCGAGGCGCTCAATCACAACGACGGCGTCAAGGTCCGCACGGCCGACTTCCTGGGCATCAACCGCAACACGCTCAACAAGAAGGTCAAGGATCTGGGGCTGGACGAGGCCGTCTGAGCGGGCTCGGACCGACGGCGGCCTCGAGTGCCAGCAGCGATTCGCTGAGCAGGTAAAGCGAGGCGCGGTTGCCGGTGGGTGGGTCGTCTTCGATCGCGTTCACGAGCCTCGCGAGCAGCCGGTGCGTGTCGTCCGGGCGATCGAGCGCGACGGCGAGGCGGAGCAGCGGGGCGAACTCGGCGATGCCTGCGTCGGACGTTGGATAGGCGGCTAGACCTGTGTGCGTGTCGTAGTGGCGTTGCAGACCGTCGATGCGGCTAGTGGCGAACTCGAGGACGCCGTGCGCGATGGCTGGGTTGGACGACGTCGCGTGGACGGCGGCGTTGGCGACGTTGGCGAGCAGCTCGACGCGGTTGGGCGAGAAGATCGGCGGGTCGCCGGGCATGAGGGTCGCGATCTCGGGGAGGATGACGCCGTGCAGCAGGCCGGCGGGGGTTGTGGCCTGCTCGAACAGTTTGGCGGACTTCTCAGCGACGTCGACAAGCCCTGTGGTGTCGGTGTCTCGGCCTACGCGAGCCAGCAGGTCGGGGTCGTAATCGATCAGGTACGAGTTTGGGGAGAAGGCTCGGGTCTGCAGGTTGAAGTAGTTGCGGATGAACCAGATGTCTTGATCGATCGCGGCGTGGCGGGCATAGCCCTCGAGGATCGTTAGTGCCAGCGCGGTGTCGTCCGGTCGGTCGAAGCGGGCGCCGCCGTCCCATAGGGCCGACGCAACGCGAAGCCCCTCGGTCGTGCCCGATGCATCGAGCGGCGTATCCTCGGCGTACCGCCACGCGACGAAACCACGGGTGTAATCGTCGTCGGGCGCGTCGACGACCACGGCATCGCGCAGCAGGTCGGTGAGCTCGACATACAGCGAGCGATTCCCGCTGCGTGCGGCGTACATCGCGAGCTGGCCGAGGTCGACGGTGTAGGCGTTGCCGTTGGGGCGTTGCAGTAGGCTGCGTTTGACCCGGCGCTCGGCCTCGGCCTCGAGTTGTTCGAGCAGTGCCACGGCGCGATGCTCGATCGTGGCCCCTGGGACTAGGCGGGCGATGAGCATTGCGCCGAGCAAGACCACGAGCGCGGTCACGGCGATCACGCGGGCTTGCGGCGAGAGGCGTGGTTTCACGAGGCGGAGTGTAGGCCGTGGGTCGGCGTTCAGCGGGTCAGCCACTTGGCAAGCTGCTTACGCGTCATGCAGTTGATGACGTCGGCCTTGGTGGCACCGGCGCGTCGGGCGGTGAGGACGCCGTAGATTGCTTCGTCGAAGTCGCCCAGGCCGTGCGCATCGGTGTTGATCGCGAGCTTGACGCCGGCGTCGAGTGCGAGGCGGGCGTGGGTGTCTCGGAGGTCGAGCCGCATGTGGTGGGCGTTGATCTCCAGGGCGACGTCGTTGGCCTTGGCGGCGTCGACGACGGCGGCCATGTCGGGCTCGAGGCCCTTGCGGCGGTTGATGAGCCGGCCGGTCGGGTGGCCGATGATCCGCACGAGCGGGTGCTCGATGGCCTTGATGAGGCGCTTGGTGGCGGTGGCGGGGTCCTGCGACAGCGCTGCGTGCGGCGAGGCGACAACGATGTCGAGCAGAGCCAGCGTGTCGTCGTCGTAATCGAGCGACCCGTCGGCGAGGATGTCGACCTCCGAGCCGGCAAGCAGGGCGATGTCGTCGGCCAGCTCTTCGGCGACGGCGTGGATCGCTTTGACGTGCTTGGCGAGGCGCTTGGCGTCGAGGCCATTGGCCTGGGCCTGGCCCTTGCTGTGGTCTGTGACGGCCTGGGTGTGCAGGCCGCGGTCGATCGCCGCCTGGGCAAGCTCGCGGATCGAGAGCGAGCCGTCGGACGCGGTCGTGTGGGCGTGAAGCTCGGCGCGGCGGTCGGCGACGTCAATGAGTTCGGGCAGCTCGCCAGCCTCGGCCCGCTTGATCTCGCCGTGGTCTTCGCGGAGCTCGGGCGGGATCCAGGGCAGGCCGAGCTTGTCGTAGATCGCAGGCTCGGTGTCGGCGACCAGTGGCGTGTCGTCGTTGTCCGCGGCGAACAGGCCGTACTCCGAGAGCTTCATGCCCATTGCGATCGCGCGTTCGCGGAGGCGGACGTTGTGGTCCTTCGAGCCGGTGAAGTACATGAGGGCGGCGCCGTAAGCCTCGGGCCGGACGATGCGCAGGTCGCACTGCAGGCCGTCTGCGGTGCGGATCGAGGCCTTCTTCTCGCCGTGGGCGTTGACGGCGGCGACCTCGTCAAAGCCGACGAACGCATCAGCGATGCCCTTGGCGTCGGCCTCGTCGGCGGCGACGAGCAGGTCGAGGTCCCCGATGGTCTCGCGGCCGCGGCGGAGCGAGCCGGCGTAGTCGCAGCGCTGGACGACGTCGATCTTGCTCAAGCGGGCCGCGAGCGTGAGCGCGAGCGGCCGAGCGACGCCGATGTTCACGCGCTGCCCGGCGGACTCGATGAACGCGAGGTTCTCCTTGATCTGCTCGGCCTTCTTCTTGCCCAAGCCCTTCAGCGACGCCACCGTGCCGTCGTCGAGCCCGCGCTGCAGGGCATCGATCGAGTCGATGTCGGCCTCCTGCCAGAGCTTGTAAACGGTCTTGGCGCCGAGGCCCGGGATGTCGAGCAGCTTGAGCAGACCGCGCGGCACCTCGGCCATGAGCTCGCCGTGATCGGCAATAGCGCCGGTGTCGAGGAACTCGCCGATGCGGTCGGCCGTGCCTTTGCCGATGCCGTCGATGTCGGTCAGCTCGCCGCGCGGGATGTCGGCGACGTCGCGGGGCAGATCGGCAACGGCGTTGGCCGCTTTCTCGAAGGCGATGACTTTGAATCGGTTCGCCCCGGTGAGCTGCAGGACGTCAGCCATCTCGCGGAACAAGCGGGCGAGCTCGGCGTTTCGGTGGGCCATGCGGTGACGATACGCCGCGTGGCTCGTGGGCGGGGGCGGGTTCCTATATTGAGTCTCCATGAAGATCACCGGCTCGCCGTCGACGGACCTTCCCACCACAGACCGCTTTGTCGATCGCCACGCGGCCCCGACCTCCGCCGACATCGACGCGATGCTGGCCGTGGTCGGGTTCGACTCCCTCGACGACCTGATCGACGCGACGGTCCCCGGCCACATCCGCCGATCGGACGCGATGACGCTGCCCGAGCCGGCGACCGAGGCCGAGGCGTTGGCCGAGCTGGCCTCGCTTGCCGAGCAGAACACCCCGGCCCGCAGCATGATCGGCCAGGGGTATCACGGGACGATCACGCCGGCGGTGGTGCGTCGAGCGGTGCTGGAGAACCCGCTGTGGTACACGCCCTACACGCCTTACCAGGCGGAGATCGCTCAGGGCCGGCTGGAGTGTCTGCTCAACTTCCAGACGATGATCGCCAGTCTGACCGGCCTGCCGCTGGCGAACGCGAGCCTGCTGGACGAAGCGACCGCGGCGGCCGAGGCGATGGCGATGTGCTTTGCCGTCGGTCGGCAGAAGCGGGCGGACTTCCTCGCCGCCGACGATTGCCACCCACAGACCATCGCGGTGTGCCAAACGCGAGCCGAGTGGCTGGGGATCAAGCTGCACGTCGTGCCGGTCGACGAGCTGATTGCGCGGACGGCGTCGCACGGCAAGTCGCTGTGCGGCGTGCTCGTGCAGTACCCGGGCACCGACGGCGTCGTCCGCGACCACGGCCGGCTGGCCGACGCCGTGCATGACGCGGGAGCCATGCTGGTCGCCGCGGCCGACCCGCTGTCGCTCGTGCTATTGCCGCCGCCGGGCGAATGGGGAGCGGACATCGCGGTCGGCTCGACGCAGCGCTTTGGCGTCCCCATGGGGTTTGGCGGGCCGCACGCGGCGTACATGGCGACCCACGAGAGGCACGCCCGCAAGATGCCCGGCCGCATCGTCGGCGTCTCCCGCGACGCCGCCGGCCGACGCGCCCTGCGCCTCGCGATCCAGACCCGCGAGCAGCACATCAAGCGCGACAAGGCCACGTCCAACATCTGCACCGCCCAGGCCCTGCTCGCCATCGTCGCCCAGTACTACGCCGTCTACCACGGCCCGGCCGGTCTCGAGCGCATCGCCACCCATGTCCACCGCCAGGCGGTACGCCTCCGCCGAACGCTCGACGACCTCGGCGCCACGACCCGCCCCGGCCCGATCTTCGACACCGTCGTGCTCGACGACATCGACGCGGCCGCCGTGATCAGCCGCCTCCACCACCGCGGCGTCGACGCCCGTCGACTTGGCGATCGCTCCGTGGGTTTTGCCTGCGACGAGACCACGTCCGACGCCGACCTCACCACCGTCGCCGCCGCCGTTGCAGGCCTGCTCGGCAAGCCCGCGCCGGCGCTCTCCGATGCCCCGATCGTCGACGAGCTCCCCCGTCGTAGCTCACCGATCCTCACCGAGCCCGTCTTCAACAGCTACCACGACGAGCACTCGCTGCTCCGCTACGCCACGCGGCTCGTCTCGCTCGACCTCTCGCTTGCGCACGGCATGATCCCCCTCGGCTCGTGCACGATGAAGCTCAACGCCGCCGCCGAGATGACCCCGATCCTCTGGCCGCAGTTCGCCGATGTGCACCCCTACGCCCCGGACGACTGCACCGCCGGCTACCGCACGATGATCGATCAGCTCAAGGCGTGGCTCGCATCGATCACCGGCCTGCCCGGCGTGTCGATGCAGCCCAATGCCGGCAGCCAGGGCGAGTACGCCGGGCTCATCACGATCCGCGCCTATCACGCCGCGCGAGGTGAGACGTACCGCGACGTCTGCCTGATCCCCGAGTCGGCGCACGGCACCAACCCCGCCTCGGCCGTCATCGCCGGCATGCGTGTCGTCGGCGTCAAGTGCGACGACCGCGGCGACATCGACCTCGCCGACCTCCGTGCCAAGGCCGAGGAACACGCCGAGACGCTCGCCGCCCTCATGGTCACGTACCCCTCGACCCACGGCGTGTTCGAGCACGGCATCCGCGATATCTGCGCCGTCGTCCACGAGCACGGCGGCCAGGTCTACATGGACGGCGCGAACCTCAACGCCCAGGTCGGGCTCACCAGCCCCGGGCACATCGGCGCGGACGTCGTGCACCTCAACTTGCACAAGACGTTCTGCATCCCCCACGGCGGCGGCGGGCCGGGCATGGGCCCCATCGCGGTCGCCGAGCACCTCACGCCGTACCTCTCGGCCGAGCCGGTCGGCGACGAGCGTGGCGATGCCGCCGGGCCAGTGAGCGCCGCGGCGTTCGGGTCGCCGATGATCCTGCCGATCTCGTGGATGTACATCCGCATGATGGGGGCCGCCGGCCTGACACACGCCACCAAGGTCGCCATCCTCAACGCCAATTACGTCGCCAAGCGGCTCGACGGCCACTACGACGTGCTGTACACCGGCCCGGCAGGGACCGTCGCCCACGAGGGCATCCTCGACTGCCGCCCGTTCGACAAGTCGGGCGTGTCGGTCGAGGACATCGCCAAGCGGCTGATCGACTTCGGCTTCCACGCCCCGACCATGAGCTGGCCGGTGGCGCGGACGCTGATGGTCGAGCCGACCGAGTCGGAGCCCAAAGCCGAGCTCGACCGGTTCTGCGACGCGATGATCGCGATCCGCCGGGAGATCGCCGCGGTCGAGCGTGGCGAGGTCGCCCCCGAGGACTCGCCGCTGCACCACGCCCCGCACCCCGCGGTCGAGGTCACGGCCGACGACTGGGACCGGGCGTACTCACGCGAAGCGGCCGCCTACCCCGCCGGGGATGCCCAGCGAATGCCTGGCGGCAAGTACTTCCCGCCGGTCAGCCGGATCGACAACCCCCACGGCGACCGCAATCTGGTGTGCACGTGCTCGAGCGTCGCCGAGACCGAGGCCGCCGCGATGTAAGAGGCCGGACGCGGACGGTCAGGCGTTTCGAGTCGATGACGCGCGGCGGGCAACCGGCGCGTGGCCGCGCTCAAGGCTCGAACGGCGCATCCCGGATGTCCGCGGTCGTCCTCGCGCCCAGCCCGCGATTGGCGGGCGGCTGGGCGTCGGCGGCCATCGGATCGGCCGCCACAGCCCCCGGAGTTCTGCTCGGCAGCGCCAGCCGGGCCTGCGCCGTGGCCGCCTGGGCGTGGCGGTTGGCCAGGTGCTCGGCGACGTCGGCGCGGGCCGCCGCGGAGGACGCGGTGTAGCCCAGGGACAGCGTCAGCCCGAAGCACAGCACCGCCGCCGCCGCGGTCACCGTCCACGACGTGTAGCAGAGCCGGCGGAGCCGATACGCCTCGTTCCGGGCGAGCGCGACCTGCTCGCGCGCATCATCGGCCTGCCGCTGGGCGAGCAGCACCGCCGCCCCGGCGATTTTCTGGAACCGCGCGGCCTCGTCGCCCCCGTGCGCCGCGCTCTCGAGGTCGCTGGGCTTGAAGTCCCGCCCGGCCGACTGGAGCCGCTCGAACGCCGCGTCCGCCTCGGCGGAACGCTCGTCGCCGCTGCCGGCAGGGGCGGCCGGCGACGCGGCCGTGTCTGCGTGTTTGTCCACGTGCTGGTCCTCTGCGTCTGGGTGGCTGGCGGTCGGGGTGGGCTGGTCGGTTGGGCTGGTCGGGGCGGTCGGGTTGGGCGGTGGCTCGGCGCTGGCGGCCTGTTCGTCGTGCCGTCGGTCGGCCAGCAGCGCGTCGCCGGGCCGGGAGGCGCGGATCCAGGGGTTGGCTCGGAGCTGGTCGTCGGAGTTGTCGGATCGACGGCGGGCGGAGAGTTCGAGGCCGGGGTTGAGCGAGTCGGCCGCGTCGTCACCGTGGGTGTCGATGAGCACCTCGGTAACGCCGTGCTCGTTCGAGCGTGATTCGAGGCGTTGAGCCTTGATGCGTCGCCGGACGGTGGAGGCGCTGACGCCCAGGGCGTCGGCCGCCGCGTCTACCGTGAGCCAGAGCTGAGCCACCTTGAACTCCCTGCGAGAGATGCGATTGCATTGTACCGGCGTCGAGCGCGGAAGAACGATCCGAAGCTGGTGGCGTTTGCGCGGGAGCTTCGGGATCGGTGGCAGGAGGCGGTGGCGGCGCGGCCAGAGTTGTTGGAGGGGCGGGGGAAGTACGAGGTGCGGCGGAGGGTGGCGGGGAGCAGCGGTGGGGTGGCTGGGTTTGAGGGGGAGCGGGGGCGGCGGGTGGAACTGGAGGACAAGCGCGCGGCGTGATGGGGAGGCGGTCGCGCGGGGGGGATGACGAGGGGCCGGGGCGTGTGCGTGTTATGCGTTGGTGGTTGCGATTTCGACGAGCTCAAACTCGACGCCGATGAACTCGAAGTCGTTGCCGGGATCGCTGAAGTAGTCGACGTGGTCTTCGCGAAATTCGTCGGCGTTCGTGTTGGTTTCGCCTTGCCACAGCCAATCCGGGATGTCGTCCCACCGACAGAGTTGCAGCCTGATCACTCGGATGCGACATCTGGGGACGCGTTGCGAATCGTGCACGGTGTAGACGTAACCCACGCCCAGGCCTGTGTCCCATTCGTCGAGGTAGCCTTGCTCTTCGATGCGTTCGACGGTGGCTGTCTTTCGCTTCTCGATGATCTGATTGATGAGGTGGTCCGAGGTGAACGTCATCCGGTGTTCTTGGGGCATGGGGGGTCTCGTGGCGATGAGGCCGGGGCGCTTGACCGTTGGCGTGTGGTTTGCGACGGGTGGAGTTAACCATGGATGACATGCGAGCGGGGTAAGAGGGGGGCGTGCGGGCTCATGACTTACAGGTAGCTGGAGCAGGTGGCGGGGTGGTGGGTATCGAGGGTGTTGATGAGGTAGCGGAGTGCGTCGGCCAGGTGGTCGGGGCCGTCTTTGACGGGGGTTTGTTGGTGAGGGCGGTCGGGGTCGAAGTGGTACTCGGCCAGGGCGCGGGCGAGCTGCGGGCAGGCGGGGTCGATGGTGAGCAGGCCGCGGTCGAGGCGGCGCCGGACGCGTTCGATCCCGGCGAGGACGCCGTGGCGTTGGGCGCGGGGGGTGAGGCCGCGTTCGCGGAGGCGGCGGGCGTTGGAGATGCCGGTCTGCTCGTTGCGGGCGAGGCCCGCGGGGTCGATGGCGATCCAGCGTGGCGCGGGCAGGTCGCGGGCGGCGATGCGGTCGAGGTTGGCGTCGAGCGTGAGGTCGGTCGCGCGGTGCTCGGCGTGGATGTGCAGGGGCGTGTCGGGGCCCGGCCGGGGTGAGGCGTCATCGGTGATCGGCGTCGATGCCCAGAGGAAGGTGGTTGGGTCGCGGACGCCGAAGTCCATGCCGGCGAACCAGGTGCGTTCGCCGGGCGGGGCGGATTGGACGTGCGTGTCGGGGTCAAACATGGGGTAGACGCAGTCGCTGTGGCGTGGTCGATGGCAGAGCAGTTCGGCCTGCCAGGTTTCGTCGGAGGCGCGGCGTCGCTGGGTGATCAGGTCGTCGATGGGTACGAAGCCGTCGGCCTGCTTGGCGAGTCCTTGGCAGTCCTGTTGGATCTCGCAGCGGTCGCAGGGGCGTTGCGGGGGGCAGGCCGCGGCGACGTCCAGCGCTCCCCAGCGAAAGACGGGGATACTTGTCTCGCTGGCATCGGCGACGACCCGCGACATCAGCCCGAACGGGCGGTGCATCGTGGAGAACGACTCGATGGCCCCGGGGATGGTCGATCCGCCGAGCGTGTCGGAGCGAGTGACGAACTGGGCGGCCGCCCAAACGTCCTGCTTGAACTCGTCGACCTCGTCGCAGCGGAGCTTGTGCACGCGGGTGCCGCGCACGGAGCGGGGCGACTGGGCGAGCAGCTCGACGGCCGAGCCGTTGGCCAGCGCGATGCGTCGGCGTGTCGGCGGCTGGGCGAGGACGCCTCGTCGAAATGCAGGCCGTTCGAGCAGGCGGACCAAGTGTTCGTGCATCTTGGCGGACTGCTCGAGCGAGCCGCCGAGCAGGCGGACCTGGATGCCGGGCGTGAAGATGAGGTCGAGCAGCGTGGCGACGGCGCCGAGGAGTGTCTTGCCGCCGCCGCGGTTGGCCCAGACGACGCAGTCGGTGCCGGTGAAGAAGGCGTGGCGGAGGTAGTCAAAGGGTGCCGACGAGCCGGGGGCCACGGGCGTGCGGGCGATACGCAGGCCGAGCACGACGCGGACGAAGCGGTCCAGCTGGTCGTCGTTGGCGGGACGGGCCTGGGCGAGCTGTCGGAGCGGGGCGACGTTCACGCCGGCTTGGCTCGGCCCTTGGCGGCGTCGGGCAGGTCGCCGAACAGCAAGGCCCGCAGGTCTGGGGCGTGGGGGTCGGGCTCACGCGTCTTGGTGGATACCTGCTTCGTCGCCGTCGCGTCGAGCTGGGCCTTGAGCAGGTCGACGCAGGCGCGGCGGGCGGGCTCGCGCTGCTTGGGGTCGTCGTCGTTGGCGAGCGCGATCAGCCGCATCACGGCCGAGAGACGGAAACGCGAGAGCATCAGCTGGGCCTGCAGGTCGGCGAGTTGCACGAGGCTGCGCAGCGACTCGGTATCCGCGGTGTCGGCCATCCAGTCACGGACCTGCTCGGGGTCAAGGCCGTGGCGGTCGAGCAGCGTGAGCAGGTCGGCCTGGCCGTCGAGCAGGTCGCGGGCGAGGGCTTGGCGTCGTTCGGGCGTGGGCTTTTTCTGTCGAGGCATGTCGGGCTTGTTCTTGCGTCGTCTTGCGCCAGAATGGGATGCGATGCGTTGCCGTCACTGTGGGAAGCGATATTCCGCGGCTTGCTACTCGCCTGCTCCTGGCGGTTACATGGCTCCGGGCGCGTATCTGCTGGTGATCCTCGTTGCCGTGATCCTCGGAGCGTTGATTCACATGTGGTTAGGTGTTTGGTTTGTTTGGCTTGCGGTGGCAGGAATTGCTGTCTGGTCACTTATCAACGTGCAGTGGGATTGGATGTTCACTGGCAAGCACTCCCCGGAGATCTGGAAACAGACGGGTCAGTGCTGTCCGCATTGCGGCGGACGCAACCGAGTTTGGCCCTGGTCGTTCTGAGTTTGGCAGTCCGTGTCGATCAGCGACATCAGCGCGGCCTCTCTCGATGGGTCGAGCGACGCGAGACGGGCGACGAGTCGATCGCGGTCAGCGGGGCTGAGGAAGAACGTGATCGGCACGGGCGATTGCGGCAGCAACTCCGGCGGGCGGGGCGGCGGGGCGGGGGTCGCGAGCTCGAGCAATCGCTTGAGGTGCTCGCGACGCTCGGGCAGGAGGGCGACCAAGTCCTTGATCTCGCTGCGTTGCGTCAGGCGTTGGAGCAGTTGGCCTCGCCTGACCGGGTCGTCGCGGCCCTCGAGCCGATTGAGGGTGGCGAGCAGCAGCAGGGCTTCGTCGTCGTCGCACGGCCAGACCTCGCAGCGGGCAGTCTCACGGCCGAGCTGGCGCAGGGCACGGGCGCGGTGGTGGCCGTCGAGGAGTTGGTGCGTGATCTCCGGACGATCGGGGTCGGCGAAGGGGCGGACGATGAGCGGGGGGTAGCGGTCCTCGCGTTGGAGGTGGTGGGCCAGCTTGTCGAACAGCTTGGCCGGCATCGCGTTGGCGTTGTCGGGGTGGTCGGTCAGCGCGGCGAGGGGCAGGGTGGTGGTCATGCGTCGGACGAGGGGCGGTTGTCGTGGAGGAAGTACAGGGGCTGGAACGCCAGCCGCTCGACCGCGAAGTCGAATCGGGCACGCGGGGTGACGTCGCGGCGCGATCGGCGTCGGCCGCGGACGCCGGCGTGGAATCGATAGAGCTCGGCGTCGACGGTGCGTTGGCGTGAGCGGGGCTGGGCGCGGAGGCGTCGCCACGCGGTGTCGCGATCGATCAGCACTTCGGGCGTGAGCCCGACGATGCGCAGGGCGTCGAGCACGCGTGCCTCGCTGTCGCGCACCGGCCGGTCGTAGCGTGTCATGCCCGCACGCTCGAAGAACGGGTGCACGCGCCCCATGGCGGCGATCGCCTCGGTGAACGGCGTCTGGGCGGTGGCGAGGGCGTGCCGGACCAGCCGGACCGCCAAGCCAACCCCTCGGAATATCGGGTGCACCACGACGCGTGAGATGCAACGCAGCTCTCGGTTGACGAGGTCGCCGCGTTGAGCCTGCGAGAGCGGCGGGCCGTAGCGATGGTTCAGCGCCGCGTCGCGGGCGGCGCAGGACAGCGTCGGCAGCGACTCGACGAGCACAGCGATCGGGCGCTCGGCAGAGGCTCGACAGAGAAACCGGTCGGTGGCCGTCGGCGTGTCATCGCGAACGACGAGAACGCGTGAGATCGTTGCCGGACGTCTGGCGCGGTAGTGATGCTCGGCTAGCTGCGCGTAGTCGTCGGGGGTGCCGGTCTTGATCGGCCATGCGTCGGGCGGTGCGTCGCAGGCCAGCTTCGTCCACCGTTCGCTCAGTGGCGTATCGAGGATTGCATCGGGGCACGCACTCATCGCGTCAGCACCTCGATGGCTCCGCCAAGCTGTTGAGCCACGAGCGCGTCGGGGTTGAGCGGTTCGAGCAGGTCGTCGTGCGTCGTGGCGACGACGATTGCGACGCCGCTGGCCCGGGCCCACTTGGCGAGGCCTTGCGAAATCACGCGAGCGGTGGCCCGGTCAAGCGTCGCGCAGAACTCGTCGGCGAGAAGCACGGGGAACGCGTTGTCATCACGCTCGGCGGCGACCGACATCCGCTCCGCCTCTCGCAATGCGGTGGCGAGACGAAGCCGAAAGCGTTGTCCGTCCGACAGCTGCTCGGGCCGACGGAGCATCATGAACGCATCCGCCAGCCCGACAACGCTCAACCGGCGGAGCACATCCGCCAGCGGGTCGTCCCATAGTTCTGTCAGCGTCGAGCCGTCGGGCACCACGACGCGATCGATATCGATGACGCGTTCGGTGCGAAGCTGCTCGGCGATGAGCCGAAGGACCGTCGACTTGCCCGAACCAGACGGGCCGGTGAGGAAGACCACGCGGCCGACCGTGAGTTCGAGCTCGATCGGAGGGACGATGTCGACCGTGCGCTCGGCATCGAGCCCAAGCCCAAACATCGCCGCGAGTTCGCCGACGCGGGGCGTGGGCTCGGCCGCGGTGGTCACGCGATGTTGGAGTCGGAGCGTGTTCATCGTGGCGGTGGCGGACCTCAGTTCAGGTGTCGGCCGTACATGGCGGACATCTCGGCGAAGCCTTTGGTCGTGGTGAGGATTTTTCGGACGGCGTGCAGCGTGAGCCGAGAAGCCCTGGCGGCTTCGCGCTGCGACTGGCCCTCGCAGATCACGCGACGCGCGACCACGCGACACGCCCGCGGCAGCAGCTCCCCTTTCGTGGCGACGAATTGGTACAGCGGGTCATTCAGTCGGCGGATTAGGCCATCGACGCGGCCCTGCACGGTCCGTCGGGGCAATCGCATGAGCTGGGCGATGTCGCGGATGGAGCGGCCATCGCGGTACACGGCCTCGATCAGCGTGCGGTCGGTCGGCTCCAGCGCGGCCGCCAGTTCGACGAGCCGGTCGGCCTGCCGGCGCTGGTCGAGCCGGCGTTGCTTGTCGGGGGCGGTGGCCAGCTCAACGGAATGGGGGCTCGGCACGCTTGACTCCTCTCTCACATCTGGTAAAAGTACGGTATGTGTTAGGTATTTGAAGGGCCCGGAAGGCCGCCGTCAAGAGCATGTTCAACGTTTATTGAAATTGGTGACGAAAGCATGACACGCGACGCCCACGCCGATGACGCGACGTCCCGTTTGGGGCGATTAGTCCGTGATCGACGGCGGTCGGCCGAGCTGACGCTGGCCGAACTGGCCAGTCGGGCCCAGCTTTCGCCGGCATATCTGTCCATGCTCGAGAACGGCCGGCTGGACGCGCTGCCGTCTCGCGCGGCGCTTGGCCGGCTGGAGGCCTCGCTCGGCCTGCCCCCAGGACGGCTGGCCGACCCCGCCGACCTGCAGCGGTCCCCGCCCTCGGTCCGATCTCGGTTGGCGGTTGAGAAAGCCCGGGCCGACCGGGCGATGGACCTGGCGGGTTGGCTCACCGAAGCTGCGCGGCGGGGTGTGAGCCTCGACGCGCTTCGAGCAAGCGGTGCGCTGTCGGACGCGATCGGCCGGGCGATCGGCCCGGCGGGTCCCATCGACGGCTCGGGTCGATCGGCCTCGCGCGTGCCGCTCATCAATCGCGTGACGGCCGGCTATCCGGCCGACTTCACCGACCTCGACTACCCCGCGCGGATCGCCGATGCCTATGTCGACGCGCCCGGCGTCGACGACCCCGATGCGTTTGCCGCGACGGTCGTCGGCGACTCGATGTTGCCCGACTATCGCGAGGGAGATGTGATCATCTTCTCGCCGCTTGCGGACGTGACCGATGGTTGCGACTGCTTTGCCCGGCTGGAGCCGGACCACGAGTCGACGTTCAAGCGCGTGTTCTTCGAAGACGACGGGCGTCTGGTACGGCTCGATCCGTTGAACGCCGACTACGCCAGCCGTGTTTTCGATCGCGAGCAGGTCGCCGGGCTTTACCGTGCCGTTTGCCGTTACTCGAAAATGTGACGGGTTGGGTAAGGTCACACCTTGGGGCGAGAGGAAGGGCTTGCGCGCACGTTGGCGTCTGGGCGATCGGGAATTTCAGGGATGAGCGGTAGAAATCGATGGGTGGATTGGTGCACATTGCGAATGCCGTGTGCGCGCGAGTCCGCCGTTACGATGCTGCGGTGAGAGATGCTGTTGGTGGCCCGAAGAAGGGGTGTCGCGTGTGAGGTTGGCGATCGCTCAATTTGGTGTGCCGGATGTGATGACGGAGGCGCGCGTTCGCGTGGAGCGCGCGATCGATACGGCTGTAGACGAGCGGGCCGACTTGGTTGCATTGCCCGAGCTGTGCACGCTGCCTTACTTCCCGGTCGAGCCGTCGCTTGAGGTGTTTGACCTGGCCGAGCCGATCCCCGGGCCGACCAGCGCGTGGCTGAGTGCCGTGGCTCGGCGTGCCGGCGTGGCGGTGAACACGACGGCGTTCGAGCGGGTCGCGGCGGGTGTCTACGCCAACACGTCGCTGCTGATCGATCAGCATGGGCAGGTCGTCGCGACGTATCGCAAGGCACACATCCCCGACGACCCGGGTTTCGGGGAGAAGTACTACTTCACGCCGGGCGATCGGGCGTGCGAGGTGGCGACGCTAGACACGGACTCCGGGCCTCTTCGCGTGGGCCTGCTGGTCTGCTGGGACCAGTGGTACCCCGAGGCGGCCCGACTCGCGGCGCTGCAAGGGGCGGAGCTGCTGCTGTACCCGACGGCGATCGGCTGGGCGCCCGACGAGGAAGCGGAGCACTCGGCCCAGCATGACGCGTGGCGGACGATGCACCGCGGGCACGCGATTGCCAACGCGGTCTATGTCGCGGCCGCGAATCGTGTGGGCGTCGAACGCGACACGACGTTCTGGGGTAGCTCGTGCGTCGTGGCTCCGGATGGTGCGATGCTCGGCGAGATGGGGCATGCCGACGAGGGCGTGATCGTGGTGGATATCGATCTCGAACTGATCGAGCGTCAGCGTCGAGCCTGGCCGTTCCTGCGCGATCGGCGGATCGACCTGTACGGCGGGCTCACCCGTCGCTGGCTTGGCGAGTCGGAGCCTTGACCACACGCCTGCCCGCCGAGTGGGAGCCGCAGACGCGAGTGCTGGTCGCGAGACCCGCCAACGCCGACACCTGGCCGACGCCCGAGACGTTGGACGCCGCCCGTCGGGAGTTCGATGGCCTGGTCCACGCGATCGGGGCTGTGACGCCGGTGACAGCCATCGCCGAACTCGGCATCCCGGTCGACGACGCTTGGCTGCGCGATACGACCCCGCTGTTCACCCGCGACGGCGATGGCGTGACCCATGCCCGCTGCTTCCGCTTCACGGCTTACGGCGGCAAGTTCCCGCACGACCTCGATCGCCATGTCGCCGAGCGCCTCGCCGATGCCTTGAGTCTGCCGCGCACGACCCACAGTCTGGCGCTCGAGGGCGGCGCGATCGAGACCAACGGTCAGGGCCTAACCGTCACGACCCGCGCCTGCACCCTCGACAACGCCCGCAACCCCGGCCTGACGCGCGACGACCTCGCCGGCACGCTGCGCGACACACTGGGGATCGAGACGCTCGTCGTCCTCGACGCGTCGCTGCCCGGCGACTTCACCGACGGCCACATCGACAACCTGCTGCGCTTCACCGCCGCGGACCGCGCGGTCTGCGTGCCCCCGCTGATCCAGCAGGCCCGTCGTCACCTCACACCGCTCGGCATCGAGGTCATCGAGATACCCGTGCCCGACCCACCGACCTTCACCTATCCCGACCACATGCTTGAGGCCGGCACCCAGCCGCTCGCCGCGAGCTACGCCAACTTCCTCATCACCAACGGCCGCGTCGTCATGCCGACCTTCGGTCAATCGACCGACGCCGGCGCGGCGGATGTGCTGCGGCGAGCGTTCCCACAGCATGACGTCATCGCGTTGCCATCGAGCGCCCTGCTCGTCGGCGGCGGGAGTTTTCACTGCCTGACAGCCCAACTCCCGGCGGTGACGAGTTAAGCCATCGGTTTCCGCCCCGATGCCAGGATCAACTGGCATGGCCAGTTCCAGTGCGCCGGCTCGTTCCACAGCCGCAGCGTTGCGTCGTAGTCGGCCCGGCTGACAACGCCCGAGGCGAGCAGCCTGGGGCCGATCTGCTCGAACGTCATCCGCCAGTACTTCGACGTTTCGGTGCCGCCTTGGAAGAGGATCGTCTCGCCGCGCAGTTCGATCGCCTCGAGCCCGACGTCGACCATCCACCCACCCAGCCGGCGGCCGACGTAGTGGTCAATGCTCTGGTCCGCGCCCCACGCGGTGAGTCCCTCCCACAGCGCCCGGGCGTGGACGTTGTCATTGGCGGCGGCCGTGTGGAAGTCCGGTTCGACGAGGACCAGCCATCCGCCGGGCTTGAGCGCCTCGGCCAGCCGATCGAGCGTCTCGCGGCGTTGTGGCAGGTGGTGCAGAAAGGCGCGGCCGCAGACCAGGTCGTAGCCGCCGCCGAGGTCGTCTTGACGGAGGTCGATCTGCTTCGCCTCGAGGTTCGGCCCCGTCGCGTCGGCGAACAGGGAGGTGTCGATATCGCTGACGACGACGTGGCCTCCGGCCCCGACGCGGTCGGCCAGCCATCGCCCGATATGCCCGGCCCCGGCGGCCACTTCCAGGCACCGCCACCCCGGCCCTACGCCGATGCGGTCGAACGCAACGTGCATCTGCGGGTCGAAGAGCCTGGCCATGCGGTTCAGCCGCTCGGCTTCGTGTTCGTTGCTGTGGGTCAGGATGTACTCGGTCATCTCGGGCTCCCGGGAGGGCGTCGGGCGGTGACCACGTATCGCGGTCGGCCGGGCCGTCCCGCGCCGGCCGGCGACTACCATCGTGGCATGAGCACGACCGCCCCGACCCGCACGCTCCGCCTCGGTCACTCGCCCGACCCCGATGACGCGTTCATGTGGTGGCCCCTGGCCAACTTCACCGCGCCCGATGGCACCCGCCACACGCCGCAGATCGACACGGCCGGCTACGCGTTCGAGCACCTGCTCGAGGACATCGAGTCGCTCAACCAACGCTCGGCCAAGGCCGAGCTGGAGATCACCGCGCTGTCGATCCACCAGTATTCCCACGTCGCCGACCAATACGCGCTGACGATGTGCGGGGCGTCGATGGGCGACGGGTACGGACCGATGATCGTGGCCGCCAAGCCAACCGAAATCAACGAGATATTGGATCGTGCCGGAGAGTCAGGCGGTGCCGAGCAATTCACGATCGCTGTGCCTGGCTGGCGAACCTCAGCTTGGTTGACCACGCTGTTGCGTATGGTGGATCACGGTCTGGACCCGACAACGAGATTGGTCAAATCGGACGAGCTAGTTCGTCTTGGTGGCGGCGTGAAGTTTGTGGCGGTTGCTTTCGACCAGATCATTCCAGCAGTTACCTCCGGCCAATTCGACGCGGGCATCATCATCCACGAGGGCCAGATCACCTACGCCGACGAGGGCATGCACCTCGTTGAGGACCTGGGCCAGTGGTGGTGCGACTCGCGTGGGCTGCCGCTGCCGCTGGGGGGCAACGCGATCCGGCGTGACCTCGTCGACGCCGGCGAGGGGCCGACGATCGCGCGGGTGTTGCTCGACTCGATCACCCACGCCTTGGCGAATCGGCAGGAGGCCGTGTCGTTCGCCATGCAGTGGGGCCGCGGGCTGGATCGCGGGCTGGCCGATCGGTTCGTTGGGATGTATGTCAACGATCGCACGCTGGACTACGGCGACGAGGGTCGCGCGGCGGTCGAGCGGATGCTCCGCGAGGCGGCCGACGCAGGCATCGTGCCCGGCGACGGCAAGGCCGAGTTCATCGCACCCGGGCCGCCGCGATGAGCGACGCCGGGGGCCTGACGGAACGAGATGTCCCTGAGCGCGCCGGGCGGAGCGGTCGCGGGTGGGCGGCGGTGGCGCTGCTGCTGTTCGTGCCGGTGCCCACGCTGGGTGTGCTGCTACCGCTGTGGCTCGGCGACCATCCGATGGGCAAGGCGAGCTATTTCCTGGCCAAGGCGTGGATCTATCTGCTGCCGGCGATCTGGCTGCTCGCGGTCGATCGGCAACGCCTGTCGTGGTCGCCGCCGCGGCAGGGCGGGTTTGTCGTGGGCGCCGTCAGCGGGCTCGTGATCTCCGGGATCATCATCGCGGCGTATTGGTTGGTCGGCCGACACCTGATCGACGAGACAGCGGCTCGCGAAGCCGTCGCCGAGCTGGGGCTGACAAGCTTGCCGGTGTACCTGGGGCTTGCCGCGTTTATCACGGTCTTCAACGCGCTGATGGAGGAGTACATGTGGCGATGGTTCGTGTACACCCGGTTCGAGCGCTTGCTGCGTGGCTCGGCGGCGCAGCTGAGTCGGGTGGGCGTCGCTGCGGCGATCGTGCTGGCGGCGCTCGCGTTCGGCGTTCACCACTTCATCGCGGTCGTGATTCCCTACGGCCTGGTCATCGCGCTGCTGGCGACGCTGGGCGTGTGCATCGGCGGGGTGTGGTGGTCGTGGATGTACGCCCGATACCGATCGGTCTGGCCGGCGTATCTCAGCCACGCCATCGTGGACATCGGGGTCTTCGTGGTCGGCTACTGGATCCTCTTCGCGTAGGCTTTCGGGCATGAGCATCGACCCGACCCTCATCCAACGCGCGATCCGGCGGCGGGCCGAGAAGGCGATCGAGCAGGCGATGCTGGAGGGCAAGTTCGACAACCTGCCCGGCGCGGGTCGGCCGATCGCGGGGCTTGAGCAGCCGTGGTCGGAGGATCAGTGGGTCAGGGAGTGGGCGGTGCGGGAGCGGGCGACGAACGTCGAGTTCAACGCGGCGTTGCGGGCGATCCGCGCGGCGCGGGAGGCCGAGGCCGGCTGAACGCGGGAGTCGCCGTGCCGGGCCGGGTATCTTCGGGGCGATGGAACCACTGGAAATCACCGCGGTCGCGGGCCACGCCGTGCGTCTGGGGCATCGCAACCAGCTGCTGGTCAAGGTCGAGGCGGGCGGGCTGCATGGCTGGGGCGAGGCCGGGCTGTCGTCGCGCGAGTTCGCCGTGCTCGGGGCGCTCGACCACTACCGCCAGCGGCTGCTCGGCCAGGACGCCATGCGCATCGGCCGCATCTGGCAGGACCTCTACCGAGGCCAGTACTTCGAGGGCGGCAACGCGCTGGTCGCCGCGATCGCCGCGATCGACATCGCCCTGCACGACCTCGTGGGCAAGCACCTGGGCGTGCCGGTGTATCAGCTGCTCGGCGGCAAGCAGCGCGACCGCGTGCCGTGCTTTGCGAGCACGTTCGGCAAGACGCAAGAGCAACTCGTCGAGGAAGTCCACACGCTGCGTCGCGAGGGGTGGACAAGCATCCGCGCGCTGCCGATCCTCCCGCCGGGCCGCGAGCCGACGCCGACCGGGCTCGAGAGCCACTCGCACGCCGAGTACCTGCCGTTCGAGTCGATCGATCCGACGGCCAAGGCCCTGGTGGCGATCCGCGAGGCGTGCGGGACCGACTTCGAGCTCGGCATCGACTACCACCACCGACTCACCGTCGCCGAGGCGGCGCAGTTCTGTCAGCGGCTGCCGGCGGGCACGCTTGACTATCTCGAAGAGCCGATCCGCACCGAGTCGCCCGAGGCCTACGCGCAGCTACGCCGCCTGACGCCGACGCCGCTGGCGATCGGCGAGGAGCTGGCGGGCAAGTGGTCGTTCGCGCCGTTCCTCGAGGCCGGGCTGATGGACTTCTGCCGAGTGGACATCTGCAACGTCGGGGGCCTGACCGAGTCGCTGAAAGTCGCGGCGATGGCCGAGGCGAGGTACATCGACCTTATGCCGCACAACCCGCTGGGCGCGATCTCGACGGCCGCCGCCGTGCATCTGGCCGCGGCCGTGCCGAACTTCGCCAGCCTCGAGTGCCGCGAAGCGTCGACCGAAGAGTTCCGGTTCATGGCTGACGATGTCATCCCCGTCCGCCCCCGGCTGGACGGCGTCTGCTACCCGGTGCCGGACGGCCCGGGCCTGGGCGTCGAGGTCAACGAGGCCGCGCTCGCCGACCACCCCTATCAGCCGTGGGAATGCCCGACTTTCCACCGGCCCGACGGCTCGTACACCAATTGGTGAGCCGATAACCGCGGCGGCGAAGAAGGCGGCAATGGCGACAGCTGGACTCGAACCAGCGACCTAGGGCTTATGAATCAGGCCCAGAGCCACGCGATACGGATTACAAGGTGAGATCGAGGCTTCCGGGTTGCAAATGTTGCTCGAGAGCCAATACCGGAGCAGCCAGGAAGTTGCTAAGATTCAGATGAACGCTAGACGACAAGTATTGTTCTAAGGTAGTTTTATGAGCGAATCCAAATTGCAACAACCCGAACTCGCTGAATATTGGAAGACAAGGTACTTTCAATTCAAGTCAGACTACATCAGGCTTGGGAATAATCTTGACGCTAGCTTTACACAAGTGCCAAGTACGCCATTTGCCGCGATTAGAGGTTACTTTTTATCTGGATTAGAAGTACTGCTCGCGAATGAGAACCCAGATCTTGCGTTTAGATTCTTTGATTACGTGGGTTCTCAAGCAACAGTTATATATCATGCCAAATCGCAAGACGACACAGAAACCAGCTTCTTTACGTATTACGATCTTGCGAAAATCCTTGAAATTGGGGCTTTGTCTAATAGCATATTGAATGACTCGACCGACACCGAATTATTTTTAAAATGCTCGGAGAGCTGCCTTGCAGGCGGCGCTATCGCCAAATCTCGGTCTGGTGGCGACCTTAACTTATTGCCCTTGCATTTGGACTTAACCTATATTCGAATGCAATTATTATTGAAAAAGCCCGTGCATGCAGCGAGTATACGGAGCTTGCTTGCATACAGCCAACTTGGTGGCGAGGCTGAGCCTTGGATCGAAATTTTCAAAACACCACTAATTGTTGAGCAGCCATCAAGCTTATTGGCTGCGGCCTTGACTAGATTTTTTATTGATAACTGCGACCCCGCTACCTTTGGTGAATCTCAAATGTCTAGGCATGAGCAGTTAATTGAAATATCCGGGATTATCAATTTATATTCTAGCCCTTCAAAGGAATTAGTATCTTGGAGCGATGCCGTTGCTTCCTTAAGATTTGGTAAGCCCGTAGGCGTAGGGGCCAAGTAGATCGTTTTGCAGTATTCTCGGCTCAGCAACGCTTCTCACTTGCTCTTTGGCATTTTGGATTGTCGTTGATTGACCGCTTTTTTGCTTTCTGCGCAGCAGAAAGCAAAAAAGCAAATGCTGAGATGTTGGTTGATCGTTCCCAGAACTCTTATGCCGCGCGGCGATAGTGTTTCAGCAGACCACCGAGCCGGGTCTCACACACCACCTCACCCAGCGGTTCATCCGTCACTAGCTTCAGCCGCGGGATGGTCTCGTTGCCGATGCCCTGATGAGGCCGGACCGTGTTGTAGTACTCCACGTACTCATCCACCAGATACCTCAAGTGCTTCTCACCAAAGACGATGAAGTGGTCCAGGCACTCGTTCTTGATGCTGCGTATCCAACGCTCCATATGGGCGTTGAGATTCGGTGCCCCCGGGCTCAACGGCTGAACCGGCACGCCCATCGTCTTCAACAACCCATCGAAGCTCCGGCCCATGAACCGCAGATCAAGGTCGTGCATCAACATCATCGGCGGCTGCCCCGCGGAACTCTTGCTCCTTGGGGTCGGAAAAGGGGTCTGGATGACCTTGTTTCATTAGGATCGTGACTCCGAGGCGTTTCTCAAGGTCCTGCGTGAGACGGCGGACCGGGTGCCGGGGGTGGAGTCGTTTTGTTATTGCCTAATGTCGAACCACTGGCATCTGCTGCTTCGGCCGAAGCGTGACGACGAGCTGTTGGAGTTCATGCGGCTGCTGGCGGTGACGCACACGCAGCGTTGGCACGCGCACCGGCGGTCGGCGGGGACGGGACCTGTCTATCAAGGGCGGTTCAAATCGTTCACGGTGCAGGGCGACGAGCACTTTCTGACGGTGGCGCGGTACGCCGAGCAGAACGCACTGCGGGCGGGACTGGTGGAGCGGGCGGTGGGCTGGCCGTGGTGCAGCCTGGCGGAGCGGCCGGCGGAGATGCGGGCGTTGCTGGCCGGCTGGCCGGTGTCGGGGGGGGCGTGCCGCGGGGGGGCTGCGGACGGTGAACGCCGGGCAGGCCGAGCGTGACCTGACGCGGGTGCGGCTGTCGGTAGGGCGAGGCCGTCCGCTGGGCGACGCGGCGTCGATGGCGAGCACGGCGGATCGGCTCGACCTGGAGGCGATGCTGCGGCCGCGTGGACGGCCGAGGCGTGAGCGGCCGGCATAAAAGACTCCCGACCCCCTTTTTCCGACCGTGGGCGAAATATTGATTAGGTGACGCGATCAATACCGGTGGTATGCTCGGCGCTCGGTTATGAGCGCGCACACGGTCGAGATCGCGGGGCTCGAGTACGACTATCCGGGAACGCAAGCCCTGGCAGGGCTGTCGCTGTCGGTGCTGCCGGGCCAGACCTGGGGGCTCGTCGGCAACAACGGCGCGGGCAAGACGACCACGCTGCAGTGCGTCATGGGCCTGCTTCGGCCGACGCGCGGGACGGTGCGTGTCTTCGGGATCGACCCGTACGCCCAGCCGCGGGAGGTCCGCCGGCGGGCCGGCTTTGTCTCCGAGGCCGACGCGCCGTACGACTGGATGTCGGTGCGTCACCTGCGGCGGATCGGGCGGATGACCTTCGACGGCTGGGACGAGCCGTTCGCCGGCGAGCTGGCCGAGCGGTTCAGCCTCGACCCCAAGAAGAAGTTCAAGTCGATGTCCAAGGGGATGGTGACGAAGTCCAAGCTGCTGTACGCGATGGCGCATCGGCCGGAGCTGCTGGTGCTTGATGAGCCGACGTCGGGGCTCGACCCCGGCTCGCGGTTCCAGCTGCTGGAGATGCTCGACGAGCTCCGCACGCAGCGCGGCGTGACGACGCTGCTGTCGTCGCACAACTTCCAGGACATCGAGACGGCGGCGACGCACGTGGCGGTGATCGCGCACGGCCGCATCGCGTGGCGCGGGACGCTGCGCGACGTGACCGAGCGCAGCCTGTTCGTCGCCGTCGATGCCGACACGGAAGCACCGCCGCCGGGCGTGTGCGTGCCGACGCCGTCGGGCCGCCAGTGCCTGATCGACGATCGCCACGCGCCCGAGGCGAAGGCCTGGCTGGCCGAGGCCCGGCCGTCGCGGCAATGCGACCCGACGTTCGACCGGATGTTCAGGTTCCTCACGACGGGCAACCCCGTGCCCGAGGACGAGATGATGGCCGCGCCGCAGCGCGTCCCGGGAGGCTAAACCGTGTGGTGTTTTGCGTGGATCGAGTGGGCGCAGTCGCGGCGGAGCATGCTGTGGACGTTTGTCTGGCTGCTGGCGCTGGGGGTCGCCGCCAAGCTCGTGCTCGGGCCGTTCGCGATCGGGATCGCGCTGCTCGTGGCGCTGGTGTCGGTGCCGACGTCGCTGGGCGCGGGCACGTGGAGCGAGGAGTTCACGACCGGCGCGGCGCGGTTCCTGTACACGCTGCCGGTGAACCGCCACGCGATGTGGTGGATCAAGCTCGCGTCGGGGCTCGGCTCGTCGATCGTGTTCGCGGCGGTGGTCATGGCGGCGGTGCTGTTCACGCCGTCTCTGATCCACACGCTCGACGCGCAGGATTCACTGCTGTCGTTCATGCAGACGCGGTACGGCCTGGGACCGATCGCGACGCTGCTGAGCTTCGGCGGGCCGGCGCTGCTGATCTCGTACGCCATCGGGCTGCTCGTCGGCGTGACCGTGAGCTCGCCGAAGGCGCTGCGGATCGTGCTGACCGTCGTCACGATCGTGGCCGTGATCGGCGTCAGCACCATCGGCACGCTGCTGTTCGTGCTCGGCATCGCGCCCGGGCCGGTCGGCGTCGCCGTCGTGGGCGTCTGCGTGTTCGCGATCCTGCTGGCCGGCGCGTACCTCGTCTTCCTCCAGCGCAACCCGTACGACGATCGCCCGCTGCGTTGGTGGCCGTGGTCGATCGGCTCGGTCGCCATGGCGTTCGTCGCGCTCGTCGTCGGCGGGGTGACGGCCGGCATCGTCGCGCCCGGGCCGTGGTCCGGCGGACTGACCGCGACGAGCGTGGTCCGGCTCGATCCGTCGCCCGACGGCCGGCACGTCGCCGGCTGGACCACGCAGCTGCTCGGCGTTTCGGGCATCCAACTGTTCGACGCCTATGGCAACCGCCTGCACAACGTGCCCGAGGTGATGCAGCCCGCCGTTGTCGCCGGCGCCAGCCCTTGGCAGAGCCACCATGGGCGCACGCTGCTGTTCTGCTACCGGCCCTCGATAGTCAACGGCCAGACCGCGTTCTCGATCGTCGCGATCGACATCGACACCGGCGAGACGCTGAACTTCCCGTGGACCGCCGAGGCGTCGGCGACGCATCAGTTCCTCGCGTGGGACCCAGACGCCAGGCGGCTGTACACAGCGCGACTCGAGTACGGCGAGGACGGTCCGAGCGTGATGCACGTGTCTGGCCGCCCCGATCAACCCGCCGCCGACACGACGCAACAGCTCGGCGCGTTCGACAGCAACTGGGCGGTCGGGACGTACTCGGCCGGCGAGGGGCGCGTGATCCTCGAGGCGAGCAACTACGGCGATGGCGCGTCGGGGGACACGGAGTACCGCGTCTACGACGCGCAGGGCGAGTTCGTCACGACCTATCGCGCGCCCGACGACCTCGAAGCCGCATGGGTCGTCCCCGATCGGCCCGGCCTGCTGGCGCTGCAGCGGCACATCGATGGCGACCGCGTCGAGCGGAGCCTGCAGTACCGCGACCTGCTCACCGGCGAAGGACGCACCTTCCTCGAGCGCAACGACTTCGAGTCGTTCTCCGTGTCCGACGCGCTGTCCGGGCGGCCGCCGTTTGCCTGGGTCGACCTGATCCCCGCGTTCGGCAGGCCGTGCGTCCTGGTCCGCACCGCCGTCAACGGGGCGCACGAGTCGGTGCTGATCGACCTCGACAACAACCGCCGCCGCGTGTTCCGCGACGACGACGTCGGCCTCGGCGACGAGCAGACCGGTCACCTGTCGATCGGGTCCAGCGTGTCCGCCGGCGGCCGACGGCTGCTCCGCGTGGCCAGCGAATTCGACGACGACACGGAGCGCTGGCGGTATCGGCTGGCCGTGTACCGCATCGACGACGACGCGCCGCCGTACACGATGGCGTACGAGTCCGCCGGGCCGTTCAGCCCGGTGTGGCTGGGCGACGACTCGCTGCTGTTCCTCGCGTTCGACGACGGCTTCGGCGACGCGCCGCCACGCCTGATGCAGATCGACCTGACCGCCAGCCACCCGACGCCGCAGCCCTGGGGGCCGCCGGAGACATCGGGCGTGGACGGGCCGACCGGGCCGGCGTGGTGATCGACGGTTCGTGGCTCGCGCGGCCGGGCGTGGTCGCTAGATTCGGTGGGGCATGAGCACCGCCTCCTCCAGCGAACGCAAGCGGATCCTCGCCGGCTCGGTCGGCAACGTCCTCGAGTGGTTCGACTTCGCGTCGTACGGGTTCTTCGCCGCGGTCATCGGCCAGCAGTTCTTCCCGGCCGACGACCCGGCGACGTCGGTGATCGCGGCGTTCGCCGTGTTCGCGTCCGGGTTCCTCGCCCGCCCGCTGGGGGCGATGTTCTTCGGGCACCTCGGCGACAAGCACGGCCGGGCGCTGGTGCTGCAGTCGTCGGTCCTGCTCATGGGGGCGTCGACGCTGTTGATCGGCTGCCTGCCGAGCTACGCGACCATCGGCGTGGCGGCGCCGATCCTGCTCACGGTCCTGCGCATCGCGCAGGGGTTCTCCGTCGGCGGCGAGTACATGGGGTCGGTGATCTATCTGGTCGAGCGGGCGGCGGCCGGGCGGCGCGGGCTCGTCGGCGCGTGGGTCAATGTCGGGGCGGTGCTGGGCTTTTTGATCGGCTCGGGGCTGGGCGCGTTGATCTCGGCCGTGCTGTCGGACGAGGCGCTGGCGGCGTGGGGGTGGCGAGTGCCGTTCCTGCTGGGCGTGGGGATCGCCGGGTTCGCGAGCGTGTTCCGCCGGCACATGACCGAGGCGCCGGGGTCGACGCAGGCGTCGGAAGGCAAGGTGCCGCTGATCGAGGCCTTCCGGCTCGAGTGGCGGACGATGCTGCGGATCGCGGGGCTGATCCTGATGGCCAACGTCGGGTTCTACATGATGTTCGTGTACGTCACGACGTACCTGGCCGAGCAGGTCGGCGTGTCGATGGCGCGGGCGCTGGAGATCGACACGGTCGCGATGAGCACGCT
>JBCCZA010000019.1:0-27549 GCA_039188455.1 Planctomycetota bacterium | reverse complement strand
GGCGAGGGTTTCCTCGTCGACGGTCTCCATGCGTTTCTTGGTGAGCGGGCCGGTGTTCTCGATGGTCTGCGTGCCGTCGGGGTTGGCCTTGGTCTTGAGCACGCCGCGCGGGCCGTAGGTCTCGAGGAAGGTCCGGCCGTCGGGCATGACGTAGTCGGCGGGGTAGTCGCGGTTCTCCGGCTCTTCCTCGGCGTTGAGGTGGTAGAGGCTGCCGAAGTACTCGTCGAAGCCGTGGTTGGTGGGCAGGTGCTCGTCACGGTCGCCGAAGTGGTTCTTGCCGAATTGGCCGGTGGCGTAGCCCTGCTGCTTGAGGACGGCGGCGATGGTGATGTCGGACTCCTGCCATCCCTCGGCTGCTCCGGGCAGGCCGACCTTGGTCATGCCCGAGCGGACGGGGACCATACCGGAGATGAACGCGGCGCGGCCGGCGGTGCAGGACTGCTGGCCGTAGTAGTCGGTGAAGGCGACGCCCTCTGAGGCGAGGCGGTCGAGGTTGGGCGTCTTGTAGCCCATCATGCCTCGGCTGTTGTGGCTGATGTTCCAGATGCCGATGTCGTCGCCCCAGATGACGAGGATGTTGGGTTGTTTGGCGTCGCCGTCGTTCTGGGCGTGGGCTTGGAAGGCGAAGACGGCGCAGCAGAGCGCAAAGAGCGTGGGGACAAGTTTCATGCTGTTACTCAGGGACGGAGAGAGATGAGTTCTGCCACGTCGGCGTGGCAATCGATGCGTTATGCCCGCTGGACGGAGATGGGTCAAGCGTAAGAAACGGGTACCGGCCCAGGTGTGCGGAGTTGCCGCGGTGTCAGTTCTTGGCGGTCGCGGCTTTGTACTGCTTCTCCTCGATCTTCTCGACCTCGGCGTTCTGGATGGTGATCTCTTTGCCGGTGGCGGCGTCGGTGAAGGTCAGGGCACCGCCCTTGAGCTGCTTGTACTCGGTGGTGTAGTAGGTGCGGTCGCTGGTCGGTTCGTTGATCGCGTAGTAGCTGCAGCCGGTCGCGGCGAAGAGCGCGACGCACAGGGCGGCGGCCGGCGCGAGGGCGAGGCGTGGCTTGAGCATGGGGTCTGACTCCTTCCCGATGAGTGAGGCGCGCGAGGCGTCCGGGTGTGTCGTGCGAGTAGAACACGCCGACGCTCGATCGGCAAGGCCGGCGGTTATTCTGGTAACAGCCTGTGTCTCAATTGATGTCGATGGGGAAGCGATGCGTGTTCGTTGGCTGGTCGGTGCAACGTTGATCAAGGCGAGCGTCGCGGTTGCGCTCGTGGTGTCGAGCGGCTGCACCATTCAGATGATGACCACGCCGGCGGTGCTCGAGGGGCAAGAGCCGGGCTACTTCGCCGCCAGCGTTGCGCCCGACCGGATCGACGTGCCGGTTTTTGTCGCTCACGCCCGGCGCGAGAACCCCGACGCGACGCAGCTCGACCAGCGGTTCACCACCGACCTCAGCCGATCCCTCCACCTCGGCCGAGTCCCGGTGCGGATCGGCGAGGCGATGCCTGCGGAGGACGTGCTCGATCTGTCGCTGCAGGAGAAACGCGACCAGCCCGTCCTGCTCGACGCCTCGTTCGACGAGTACGTCAACTACGGCATCCTCGGCCACGGCGTGCACGGCGACGACGACAGCGACGACCGCTTCGATCAGCAGGACGACCTCATCCGCCTGCTCACCCACGAAAAGCCCGGCACCCGCTTCGGCGACGACGCCTTTGCTCACGCGATCAACGACGAGCTCGCCCGACGCGGCTCGACGACCATCACCATCTACGTCCACGGCTTCAACACCCGCTTCATCGACAACCTCTGCCGCTCCGGCGAGCTGTCGCACTACCTCGGCACCGACGGCACGATGATCTCGTTCCAGTGGCCGTCCAAGGCGCGCGTCGCGTCGTACTTCGTCGACAAGGCGACGTCGCGGAACGTGCTGCGGCAGCTGCGGGCGCTGCTGGTGTTTCTGGCCGACAAGACCGACGCCACGCAGATCGACATCATCGGTCACAGCGCCGGCACGCTCGTCGTGATGGAGACGCTGCGGCACCTGAGCCTGATCAACGCCTACGTGCCCGACGACGAGCTGCAAGCCAAGCTGAAGATCGGCCAGGTCGTGCTGGCCGCGCCGGACATCGGCCGCGAGGAGGCGATCACGGCCGCGATGGACGGCGCCGCCCGCGTGACGCAGGGGATGACGATCTACTTCTCGCAGCTGGACAACGCCCTAAACCTGTCACGGTTCCTCTACGGCGAGGAGCGGCTGGGCTTCGCGTCACGGCTCGTGCCGCTGCCGATCGAGATCGACGGGCTGGTCGAGCCGCAGATGACGGTCGACGCGGACGAGGTGCCCGACACGCTGGACGCCGTGCTCGCTTCGCACAACATCCACGCCATCGACGCGACCACGGCCCAGAAGGGTTTCTCGCTGTCCTTCTTCGGCCACGACTACTTCGCCCACAACCCGTACGTCAGCTCGGACATCATCCTCTTCCTCAAGCACGGCAACACACCGGCCGATCGCTTGCTTGAGCTCCGCCACGCCGCCCGCGAGGACTCGCCCGACGGCCAGGACGCCAGCTGGTACTACAGCTTCCCGGACGACCTCAAGGGATACCGCGAGGACGTGTTGCGGCTTGCGCCGGCCGGCGACCGTTCAGCCGGATCGCAGTAGTTGGCCGATGGAATTGCCAGTATCCGTTGACGCTGGAAAATGTTTGGTTATTGTAAGTATTTGAGAGGAGTCCGGTGGCGCAATCCTCATCCATCGAGTGGACCGACTGCACGTGGAACCCGGTCGTCGGCTGCACCAAGGTCAGCAGCGGCTGCGCCAATTGCTACGCCGAGCGGATGGCCAAGCGGCTCGTGGCGATCGCGAAGAGCAACGAGGCTCAGGGCCGTGCAGAGGGTCGACTAGCCAATTATCGCGGCGTTGTGGATCGCCGCGGCCGATGGAACGGCAGCATCTACCTTGACGAAGCGGCGGTCAACGATCCGCTGAGCTGGCGGCTGCCGCGGATCGTGTTCGTGAACTCGATGAGCGACCTGTTCCACCCCGAGGTGCCGCTGTCGTTCATGCGGCGAGTTTTCGATGTGATGAATCAGACGCCGCAGCACACCTATCAAGTACTCACCAAGCGGCCGGAACGAGCGGCCGAGGTCGCGGCAAAACTCTCGTGGTCGTCGAACATCTGGTTCGGCACGAGCGTCGAGAATCAGGCGGTGGTCGATCGTGTCCGGCAACTGCAGCGAGTCCCGGCACACGTCCGATTCCTCTCGGTCGAGCCGTTGCTGGGACCGATCCCTCGCCTGCCGCTCACAAAGATTCACTGGGTCATCGTTGGAGGCGAGTCTGGGCCGGGAGCTCGGCCGATGGAAGCGGCCTGGGTTGCCCAGATTCGCGATCGTTGCATCGAGCGTGGCGTGCCGTTCTTCTTCAAGCAGTGGGGCGGTGTTAACAAGAAGGCGACCGGGCGTAGACTGGACGGTCGTACTTGGGATCAGATGCCAAGGTTTGCCGAGGGGAGTCAGCTAGTTGCCTAAGAAGCCGCGTAACTGGGGGAGAGAACTGTGGGATTCTGCAGTCGCGCATGCCGAGGCTCAGGACAATCTGCTCGAGTACGAGTGCGGCCATTGGACGCGACAAAAGCTGTATTTCCTGGGTAGCTACCTCGCGCAGTTCACTCAAGCCATGATTGGGAATCCAAATTTCGACGGGTATCACTACGTCGACCTATTTGCAGGTGCGGGCGTCTGTCGTGTTGACACGGGTAACGGTGTGACTAAGCGTTATCCCGGCTCTGCGATGCTCGCTGCTATGTGCAGGAAGCGGTTCGATAGGTTGATACTTGTTGAACAAGACACTGAACGAGCCGAAGCACTAGATACGCGAATGAGCCATTCGGGCTTTGAAGGCATTGTTCATATCATCAACAAGCCTGTTGACCACTGTATGAGTGAGGTCATTGATGCGATTCCGCGGGGTTCTCTTAACGTTGTTTTCGTCGACCCTTACTCGCTTAGTATCTCGTACGACACCATCGCCAAGCTTGCGTCCTCTCGTCGTTGTGACTTTTTGATCTTATTTGCTGACGACATGGACATAGTTCGTAATGTTGAGGCGTACTATTATCCAGACCCAAGCAGTCCTCTTGATAGGTTTCTCGGTCTCGACTCAAACTGGCGAGACCGATGGGATCAATTACAGAATCGAGACGCAGCGCATGTCAGGACTATGTTTTCAGAGGTCTATCGCGATCAACTTGCAAAGCTAGAGTATGACAGATTTCAAACTAAACCGATTCTGATGAACGGCCGGCCTCTCTATCGTCTTGTTTATGTTTCCCAAAGCGATCTTGGCTTAAAGTTCTGGCAGATTGCCGAAGAGAATGAAGACTTTGGTGGTCAGAAAAGCCTTTTTCCTCAATAGCAAGATTCATGGATCGATCGCCTGGATGACGAGCGTGTCGTTCTGGCCGCCGAAGCCGAAGCTGTTGCTCAGGCAGTGGGTGATGGGTTGGTCGGCGGTTGCCTTGCGGGCGGCGTTGGGGATGTAGTCGAGGTCGCACTCGGGGTCGGGCTTGTGCAGGTTGATGGTCGGGGGGAGTACCTGGTCGCGGATGGCGAGGACGCAGGCAATGGCCTCGACGGCGCCGGCGGCGGCGATGAGGTGGCCGAGCATGGACTTGATGCTGGAGACCGGCGGGGCGGCGGCGACGTCGTCGTCGGGTGCGAAGACCTTCTTGATCGCGCGGGTTTCGATCGAGTCGTTTTCTTTGGTGCCGGTGCCGTGGGCGGAGATGTAGTCGATGTCGCTGGGCTGAATGCCGGCGTGGTCGAGGGCTTGGCGCATGGCGGCGGCGGCGCCCCGGCCGTCGGGGTGGATGTCGGTGATGCGATAGGCGTCGGCGGTGGAGCCGTAGCCGGTGACCTCGGCGAGGGGGGTGGCGCCGCGCTGCAGGGCGTGGTCGAGGGTCTCGAGGATGAGGATGCCGCCGCCCTCGCCCATGACGAAGCCGTCGCGGTCGACGGAGAAGGGGCGCGAAGCGGTGGCGATTTCGTCGTTGCGGTTGGAGAGGGCGGTGAGCCGGTTGAAGCCGGTGACGCCCATGGGGTGGATCATGGTGTGGGCGCCGCCGGTGATCATGACGTCGGCGTCGCCGCGTTGGAGGAGGTAGGAGGCTTCGCCGATGGCCTGGGTGGAGGCGGCGCAGGCGGTGAGGCAGTTGGAGGCGGGGCCTCGGGCGTCGAACTCGAGCGCCAGGTGAGCCAGGGGCATGTTGGGCTCCTGCTCGAACTCGACCAGGGGCGTCATGGCCTGCGTGGCGTGGGCGGCCCAGTTCGGCGTGTTGACGGCCTTGGCGTCGTCGTCCCAGCCGGCCAGGCAGGAGCCGACGTAGGCGTCGAAGTCCAGCGAGCCCTCGCCCGAGCCGAGGTAGATGCCCAGGCGGTCGTGGTCCAGCCCCGGGTATTGGTCGAGCCCGGCGTGTTGCCAAGCTTGTGACGCGGCGCCCAGGGCGTAGCTGGTGTTGTGGCCGATGCCCTCGTGCAGCGCGGGGCCTTTGACCAGGGCTCGCCAGTCGTAGCCGAGGACCTGCGCCGCGAAGGTCGTAGGGAACGTGGTGGCGTCGAAGTGCTCGATGGTCTTGGCGCCGGAGGTGGCGTCGAGGAGCTTGCGCCAGACGGACTCGATGTCGTGGCCGAGGGGCGTGACCCAGCCGAGGCCGGTGATGACGATGCGGGTGTTGGGCATTGGGTGGTTGGGTGGTTGGGTGGTTGGGTGGTTAGGTGGTTTGGCGAGTGAGTCAGTCGGCGGGGTGGAGGATGGCGTCGGCGATGAGCTGGTCGAGGGGCTTGGTGTCGAGCGGGCGGGGCTCGGCTGCTTCGGCGAAGGCTTCGCCGGCGGTGAGGGTGGACTCGACCCACGCGTTGAGCAGCGTGTCGGCGGGGCCTCGGCCGAGCTCGTGATCGTTCTTCTTGTCCGCGACGAGCGTGGCAACGGCGTCGGCCACGTCTTGCGGTAGGTCGATCGCGGCGAGCACGTCGTCGAACCGCGTGGGCGGCTGGGCGTCGTGCGTCTGCATGTACACGATGCACGCCAAGGGGCGCAGGACGTAGAGGTACTTCTTGCGGATCGGTTCGGCTTCACCGCGGATGTACTTGCCGAAGACGCCGCCGGCGAGGCTGAGGTAGTGGTACGTCGACTTCTTGGGGCAGAAGCAGGACTGCCGAATCGCGATCAGGCGTGGGGCGATCTCGGGATCGGCCTCGTAGATGATCGGTGAGTCGAGCCATTCGAGCAGGGCGTTGTTGCTCTTTCGGAGCAGCTCGCAGGTCTTGCGGATGTCCCAGCCGGCCAAGTCGAAGTCCTGGTCTTGATGCAGGTCGAACGCGTCGGCCGGCGGGTTCAGCCGGAGGTAGGACTCGACGGGATAGGCGTAGATGAACCGCACGTCGAAATCGCTGTCGTTGGACGCGAAGCCCCACGCCCGGCTGCCGGACTCGCACGCGAAGAGCACGCGCAGGTTGCGATCGCGTTCGACCTCGCGGAGCCGGCGGTGGACCTCGCGGCGCACGCGGTCGACGGCGGGGTCAATGCCGGCGCCTCGCTCCATCGATGGGGTCGTGTCGGCGGGCATGCGGTTTAGACGCGCTTGAGGATTGTTGCGGTGCACTGGCCGCCGAAGCCGGTGGAGAGGACGAGGGCGTGGGTGAGGTCGGCGTCGATGGGGTCGGCGTTGCCCGGCTGAAGCGGCGGCAGTGGGCTGTTGCGGTTGAGCGAGGGAGGGAGGGTCTGGTGGTGCAGGGCCAGGGCGGCGAGCGCGAGGTCGAGGGCGCCGGTGCCGGCGCCGGTGTTGCCGACGTTGGGCTTGAGCGAGGCGATCGGCGTGGCGGCGAGCTTGGGTTGGTCGAGGGTGGCGAGCAGGGCGTTCAGCTCGGGAGTGTCCCAGTCGTCGTGGCCGAGGGCGAAGGGGACGAGCAGGTCGATGTCGTCGGGGGCGAGCTCGGCGTCGCGCAGGGCGGAGCGGATGGCGACCTGGATGCCTCGGCCGTCGGGGTCGGGCGTGGTGTTGCGGGTGGCGGGGTGGACGGTCTGGCCGGCGCCGAAGCCGACGATCTCGGCGTAAGCGGTCGCGCTGCCGTCGGTGTTGCGTTGGGTGAAGGCGTCGGCTTCCTCGAGGATGAGGATGCCGCCGCCCTCGCCGATGACGGTGCCGGCCGCGTCGGCGGCCATGGGCCGGACGGCGTCGGCGGGGGTGTCGTTGTGGTCGGCGTTGAGTCGGCCGGTGAACTGCTGGCGGAGGTAAGCCATGGGGTTGAGCTTGGACTCGGCGCCGCCGGCGAAGGAGGCGTCGGCGTGGCCGCGTTGGATGACGCGGAGCGACTCGCCGACGGAGAGGGCGGCGGAGGTCTCGTTGCAGGTGACGGTGTTGCTGGGGCCGCGGCAGTCGTGGGTGATGGTGACGTGGCAGGCGAGCATGTTGGGCAGGTACTTGAGCAGCCACAGCGGGGTGAGCTGGTGCATGCCGTGCTCGCCCCACTGGTTGATGTTGAAGGAGCCGTCGTCGTTGCGGGCCTGGGCGTAGGCGGCGGTGAGCTCGTCGACGTCGGCGGCGATGAGGCCGGCGCCGATGTGGCAGGCGACGCGGTCGGGGTGGTGCGTGGGGTCGTCGTCGGGGGCGGTGGCCTTGGTGGCCAGGCCGGCGTCCTGGGCGGCGAGGTGGGCGGCGGCGACGGCGAGTTCGATGTCGCGGGCCATCACCTTGGTGGCCTTGCGGTAGGTCTTGGGGACGTAGTCGCGGACCTTGAAGCCGTCGGGCACCTGGGCGGCGACGCGGCAGTCGAACCCGGCGGGGTCGAACGCGGTCAGCGGGCCCAGGGCGGATCGGCCGGCCATCAGCCCGTCCCAGAGCGACTCGCGGCCGAGGCCCAGCCCGCAGACGGGGCCCAGGCCGGTGATGAGGGTGCGTCTCGGCATGGCGCAAAGCGTAGCCCCTCGGCCGGGGGGGTTGTGGCCGGCGGTGCTGAAGGGGCGGGGCCGACCGGCCGATAACCTGATCGGATGCTCGCCCACCGCATCATTCCGTGCCTGGATGTCCACGGCGGCCGCGTGGTCAAGGGGGTGAACTTCGTCGACCTCCGCGACGCCGGCGACCCCGTCGAGATCGCCGAGGCCTACGACGCCCAGGGGGCGGACGAACTCGTCTTCCTGGACATCACCGCCAGCCACGAGCAGCGTGACATCACGGCCGACATGGTCCGCCGGGTGGCCGAGCGGTGCTTCATGCCGTTTACGGTCGGCGGGGGGATCCGCACGATCGACGATGTCACCCGGCTGGTGCAGGCCGGGGCGGAGAAGGTGAGTATCAACACGGCCGCGGTCGTCCGGCCGGAGATTGTTTCCGAGACGGCGGGGCGGTTCGGGCGGTGCGCGACGGTCGTCAACATCGACCCGCGGCGGGTGCCGGCCGACGACTTCACCCTGCGGCGGGCGCAGCGCGAAGCGGACGGGTTGTGGGTCGGCCCGCCGGTCGAGGAGCTGGCGACGGCGTCGACATGGCTCGATCGTGCCGCGACGCCCGGCGGGGACAGCTACGTGTTCGAGGTGCACACGCACGGCGGGCGGACGCCGACCGGGCTGGACGCCGTCAGCTACGCGGAGCGTGTCGTCGAGCTGGGCGCCGGCGAGCTGGTGCTGACCAGCATGGACGCCGACGGCACCAAGCAGGGCTACGACCTCGAGATCACCCGGCTGATCACCGAGGCGGTGAACGTGCCGGTGATCGCGTCCGGCGGCTGCGGCGAGCCCACGCACATGGCCGAGGTCGTTCGGCCGCGCGACGCAGACGGCGGCGGGGCGGATGCGGCGTTGGCCGCGAGCATCTTCCACTTCGGCGAGTACACCATCGCCCAGGCGCGCGAAGCGATCGCCGACGCCGGGCTGCCCGTTCGATCGTTCTGACCCGTTGACCGTGCAAGAGGTTTGACGCATGCGGCTGACGACGGCACTGCTCACGACGCTCGCGGCGTTCGCCACGTTCACCGCGCTTGGCACGGACGCCGCGGAATCCGCGGAATCCGCGGCCGACCGCGACGCCAAGCCGGGGTGCCGCCTCATTGGCTTCGCAAGCCTCCCGCCCGACACGCTCGCCCCCGGCCCGCCCAGCGGCCACCTGCTCAATCCCGCCAAGACCCACGGCCGCCCCGTCCCGTTCGCCGGCCAGCCCGTGCAGGGCTTCTCCAGCGTCATCGCCACCAACACGCCCGGCGAGTTCCTCGCGCTCAGCGACAACGGCTTCGGCAGCAAGGCCAACTCGCCGGACTATCTGCTGCGTGTCTACCGCGTTCGGCCGGACTTCAAGACGGCCGAGGGCGGCACGGGCAAGGTCGCCTGGAAGCCTGCCTTCACACTCAGCGATCCCGACGGTCGCATCCCCTGGCCGATCGTCGCCGACCGCGCGACGTACCCCGGCAGCGACACGCCCGTCGCCCGCGAGGTCCGCGAAGGCAGGCTGCTCACCGGAGCCGATTTCGACGTCGAGTCGTTCGTGCGTCTGCCCGACGGCACGTTCTGGGTCGGCGACGAGTTCGGGCCGTTCCTGCTGCACGTCGACGCCGAGGGCCGGCTGCTCGCGCCGCCGGTGGACCTGGTCGGCGTGCCGGGCGCGGGGTTCCAGTCGCCCGGCCACCCGCGGCCGTCGTCCGACGCGGTCGACCTGCCGCGCAGCGCCGGGTTCGAGGGCATGGCGATGCGCGAGGTGGGCGGTGGCGTGGCGCTTCGGCCGATGCTCGAGAAGAACGGCCGGGTGTTCGACTTCTACCCCGACCTCGCGCCGGACGCGGTGTGGGTCGACGCCGACAGCCGGTTCGCCGGCTCGTCCTTCGTGCGCTACCCGCTGACCAAGGGGCACGCCGTCGGCGAGTTCATCGCCGCCGGGCCCGAGTACCTGGTCATCGAGCGTGACGGTCGGCAGGGCGACGCGGCCCGGGTCAAAGCGATCTACCGCTGGAGCGGCCGGTCGCGCGATGAGAGCAAGCGGCTCGTCGCCGACCTGCTGAACATCCCCGATCCCGACGACCTCGACGGCGACGGCACCACGCTGTTCCGGTTCCCCTTCGTCACCATCGAGAGCGTGGTCATGGTCGACGACCGCACGCTGCTGATCGTGAACGACAACAACTATCCCCTCAGCTCCGGTCGAACCCCCGGCCAGCCGGACCCGACCGAGTTCATCCTCCTGCGGTTCGACAAGCCGCTCGTGACCGCGGCGGGCCGCTGAGCGTTTCCGGGCTCGGCCGACGGCTGTCACGATCTGACGCAAATCGGGTCTGCGACGTGTGGTACACTCGTCGACGCGGCCAGGAGGGCCGATGCGGCCGCCGCGCGGCACGACAGGGACGCGTTGTCTTCCGCAGTCTTTTCTCCCCGCTCGACTGGAGCGATTCGTGACGCAAGCCCCCGTCGCCGATGCCCACCACGGCCACGACACGCACCACGGCCATGAGCACAAGCCGACGACCGTCGTCGATCACATCGATGACCGCCGGTCGATGGCGGACACCGGCCTGAAGAAGTTCTTCGACGCCGCCGTGCAGTTCGGCGCGTCTGACCTGCTGATGCGGGCCGGCTATGTGCCCCAGCTCCGCCTCAAGGGCAAGCTCAAGGGCATCAACGTCGATCCGATCGACGAGGCCGATTTCGAGCACTGGATCGAGGCCTCCCTCTCGCCGGCCCAGTGGGAGCACTACGGGGAGTTCGGCTCGATCGACATGGGGATCGATTTCGACATCAAGGGCGATATCCACCGCTTCCGCGTCAACATCTTCCGCACCCGCGGCCGATCCGGCATCGCCGCCCGCCGTGTGAGCAACGAGATCCTCACCGTCGAGCAGCTCCACCTGCCGCTCGCGATCGAGAACATCACCGAGGCCCGCGCGGGGCTGGTCCTGCTCTGCGGCGTCACGGGCTCGGGCAAGTCGACGACGATCGCGGCCCTGCTGGACAAGATCAACGAGGACCGGGCCTGCCACATCCTCACGATCGAGGACCCGATCGAGTACCTGTTCACCGACAAGAAGGCGATGATCAACCAGCGCGAGGTCGGGCTGGACCTGCCCGACTTCGACACCGGCCTGCGGGCGCTGGTGCGTGAGAATCCCGACGTCGTGCTGATCGGCGAGATGCGCGACAAGGAGACGTTCGAGGCCGCCCTCCGCGCCGCCGAGACCGGCCACCTGGTCTTCGGCACGATCCACGCCTCGTCGGCCGCCCAGGCGTTCAGCCGCATCTACGACCTGTTCCCGGCCGAGGAACGCGAGGCGATCCGCAACATCCTCGCTTATCAGTTCGTAGCGTTCGTCTACCAGAAGCTGCTGCCGACGCTCAAGCCCGATCTGCCCCGCGTGCCCGCCTGCGAGATCCTGCTGCAGTCCCCGCCGGCTCGGAAGTACATCCTCGAGGGTCGCGAAGGCGAGCTGCCCGCGGTCATGCGCGAGTCCCGAGAAGCGGGCATGCAAACGTACACCGACAGCCTGATCGACCTGGTCGAGCGGGAGTACATCCACCAGAAGGTCGCGATCGAAAACGCGGCCAACCCCGAAGAAGTCAAGATGCGGCTCCGCGGCATCACCTGATCGGACCCGCCGTCGCCTCGTCTCTGCCCGACGCCTCGCCCATGCCCGAACTCTCCCTGGCTCAGTCCGCTTTCCTCGTCAACGGCATCACGCCGCTGCTCTGGTTCGCCGTGGTCCTCGGCTGGGCGTGGTGTGTGACCAAGATCGACAAAGACGCGGCCTACTTCCACCTGCCTCGGTTCTGGGTCAATCTGGGGCTGGCCATTATCGGCATCGCCGCGATGGCGCTGTTCCTGCTCATCCCGTATTTCATCGTCGGCTATCTGCTGTCGATCATCCTGATGGGCGGTTCGCTCGTCGGCTACGCGGCGTACCGCAACACGCAGGTGGCCGAGAACCAGCGGTGGTCGCTGAATCTCGATTCGTTCAAGCAGAGGCTCGACGAGCGAGAGCGGGCCCGGACGCAGAGCGCCGCGACGCTCCGCCTGTTGGATAAGGACGGCGGGCTGCGTGAGGTGCCGGCCGGCGACACGCCCGAGGCCGCCGCGCACCAGACGCTCGCTCAGGTGATCGACTTCGCCCTGCCTCGCGGTGCCGAGTCGATCGAGATCGCCGTCGATGCGGAGAAGGCCCGCATGGTCGCGCAGATCGACGGCGTGTCCTACCCGCAGGAGTCGATGGAGCCGCGGGCCGGCATGGCGCTGATCAACTACGTCAAGGCCAGCGCCGGGCTGGACCTCGAGGACCGCCGTCGACGTCAGACCGGTGACGTCTACGTCGACACCGACGACTTTGGGAGGCACACGCTCACGGCCGTGACCTCCGGTTCCTCGAAGGCGCTGCGGATGAGCCTGTTGGTCGACGCCGGCGAACGCACGCAGATGGGCGTCAAGCAGCTCGGCCTGCTGCCGCCTCAGCTCGAGACGCTGGCCGGCGTCGTCGAGGAGGAGTCCCGCGTGGTCCTGCTTGCGTCCCCCTCGGGCCAAGGGCTGACGACGTCGCTCTACGCGATGATGATGGAGCACGACCCGTACACGCAGACGATCGTCACGCTCGAGGACGAGGACGTCTTCCAGATCGAGGGTGTGTCGCACAACCGCCTGCCGGCCGGGACCACGGCCGAGGAGTACCACTCCAAGCTCTCCGCGATCCTCCGCACCGACCCCGCGGTGGTCGGCACCAACCGCCTGCCCGACGCCCAGGCCGCGCGGCTCATCGCGAACGACGGAGGGGAGTGCCGGTTCTACGTCGGGCTGCCCGCGGACGACGCGCTCAAGGCGATCCGCACCTGGGTCAAGGCCGTGGGCGATCCGAAGCGCGCCGCGCGATCGCTCTCGGCCGCCGTCTCGCAGCGGCTGATCCGCAAGCTCTGCGACACGTGCAAGACGCCCTACACGCCCGACCCCGCGGCCGTTAAGAAGCTCAACCTGCCGGCCGACCGCGTCGCGACGCTCTACCACGCGTCCGGCCAAGTTGTGATGAAAGACAAGCCCGTCGCCTGCCCGACCTGCCGAGGCATCGGCTACCGAGGGCGCACCGGCGTGTTCGAGATCCTCCCGATCGATGACGACGCCCGCCGCCTCATCGCGGCGCAAGACTACGACGGCCTGCGCTTGCACCTGCGCAAGCAGAAGCACTGGTCGCTTCAGGAGGCCGGGCTCGCGTTGGTCGTCGCCGGCCTCACCGACATCAAGGAAGTCACCCGCGCCCTCGGCGAGAAGGCCGCGCCGCCCAAGCGCCCGTCCGCCGCCGCCGCCAAGTAAGCCGCGCCATGCTGCTCAACATCATCCTCATCCTGTTTCTCCTGTTCATCACCTATTGGTGGGCATCGCAGGGCCTGTTCAGTTCGCTGCTGCACCTGGTCGTCACCATCGTCGCCGGTGCCATGGCCCTGTGCCTCTGGGAGCCGCTCGCGTCGCGCATGCTCGCCTCGGCGGTCGCGCCGATGGCCTGGGCGATCGGGCTTGTTCTTCCCTTTGCCCTCTTTCTTACGCTGCTGCGGCTGCTCAGCGATCGGCTGATCCGCGGCAACGTCCAGCACCAGCAGATCGTCGGCTGGGTCTTTGGCGGTGCGTTCGGGCTCATCTCCGGCGTGCTCACGGCCGGCCTGGTCATCATCGGCCTGGGGTTCATGCCCTTCACCCCCGACCTCGGCGGCGTCCAGCCGCTGGCCGTCTCCAACGCGACCGGCAGCGTCGGCCCCAATCCAGGCGGCGGCAAGCTGTGGGTCCCCGTCGATCGCTGGACCCAGGGCTTCTACAACTACATGTCCCGCGGCGCGTTCGGCACATCGACGCCCCTGGCTCGCTACCAGCCCGACGTCGCCCAGCAGGCGCACCTCACCCGCCTCCCCCTCGACGAGAATGCCTCCCGCACCGCTCACCCCGACAACGTCGAGATCACCTCCCTCCTGGCCCACCCCGTCCAGGTCGCCGGCATGCCCGACACCATCGCCTCGACCCTCGGCGATCGCTACCAGCGCAGCGGCTACCAACTTGTCGTCCTAGAGACCACGTGGGAGAACGCCGGCGTCGCCACCACCTACGACAAGGATGCCACCGCCCGCGTCTTCTGGAATCAGGTCCGCCTGGTGACCGACGCCGACGATCTCGAGAAGCCGGTCGAGGTCTACGGCCCGGTCGCGATCACGCAGGAGGACGTCGCGACCGGTCGGCGCGTCTACCGCCCGTGGAACGACGCCGAGACCTACGCGTTTTCCACCCGCAAGGAGCCGCTGGTCTTCACCTTCCTGATCCCAGAAAACCAGACCCCCAGCTTCGTGCTGATCCGCAACACGCGCTTCGACCTGAGCGACGCCGTGCCCGATGAGCCCAGCGAGCCGGACGCGCTGGTCACCGCGCTCGGCGGCGTGCCCCAGGGTGGGGGCGAGGAAGCCACCGCCGCGGCCGAGCCGATCGACCCGACCCAGGCGCTGGGGATCAGCAAGGCCCTGCCCTGGACATTCGCGGCCAACAGCGCCGACGTGAGCATCCAGAACAACGGTTCCGGCGCCATCACCGGCGGCGGCGGCACGGCCCGTGGCGGCGGACGCGGCGGAGCCCGCACCACGGTCAAGGAGTTCTTCGTCCCTAGCCACCAGCGCATGCTCCGGCTCCAGGTCGCTCGAGGCCAGGCCCAGGCCGCCTTCGGCGCCGCCCTCGCCGCCGCCGAACGCAACCAACGCATCTGGCTGCGCGACACCAACGGCAACGAGTGGACGCCCAACGCCTGGGTCGTCGACAAGGGCCGCGGCACCGGCGGCATGCGGCTCGCCTACGGGCCCATCGACAACGCGTCGACCATCCCGACCTACGAGATGACCGGCAACGATAAGCTCTACCTCTACTTCCTCGTCTCCCCCGGCGTCACCATCGACTCTTACCACCTCGGCGACAACATCGCCCAGGACGTCAACATCCCCGTCCCGCGAAACTGATCGACGCCGCACGCTAGCCCTCAGTCAGCCAGGCTGAGCGATCGATCTTTTCGAGGTATTTACGCGCCGCGTCGGGATTGTCGAAACGATCGGCGATCGATCCCGAGTTGCGTCGCTCGGTGCCGGCCGCGATCGCAACCGATGCGTCCGCCCCGATGTAAGCCACGACGCGCGCCATGCCGTCTGGGGTGCACGCCTCGCGATACTCGATGTCCAGGGCGCCGTCCGGGCCGAGTCGATCGCGGACATCGTCGAAGAACGCGGCGCGTCGCCGGCGGAATCGCTCGAAGTCGTCGGCGTCGAACGTCGTCTTCGCGGCGATCACCTCGTCGCCCCGCATCACGACGCCCTGGCCCGTGGCCCGCGCGATACGCCCCGAGGCGTAGGACGCCAGCGCGTTCTCGCGAGTGAGCAGGACGACCCGGAATGCCTCACCCTCGCAGACGCGATCCAGCATCGCCGGGCTCTGAGGGATCATCAGCTTGAACCCGACGCACGACGCCTCGGTATCGGCGGCGTCGAGTACGGTGTCGACAAACTCGATCGGTCGTTCGTGGCGGCGCTCGATCCACTCGGCCGCGTCGTGCCGGCGTTGCGGGAAGTCCAGCACGTCGATCTCGTTGAGTGGGTTGCGCTTGAGCAGCTCGCCGAAGCAGGCGACCTGCGGGTGCGAGTTTAGCGCGCTGGATAGCATGTAAGACCCGGTGCGGGCCATGGTGAGGATCACGAACCGCGTGGCTCGGGGCGGCCCAGGGGTCAAGCGCCCTCCGCCGAGCTCATCAGCTCTCGGTAGCGATCGCGTGGCAGCGCACGGCGGAGCACCTTGGAGATGAGCATGTCGCTGTCGTAGAGGTCGCCGACCGTCGCGTCGAGCAGGCCCCGCCCGACCCGCGGGTTCTCGCCGTCGAAGATGCGGTGGAAGAGCATGAAGGTCAGCGTGTCGCCGTCGATCACCTCATCGGGTTCGATGTCTTCGCGCATGTAGAAGTGCTGCTTGCCCGCGACCAGCGGGTGGACGTCCTTCTCCGGGAAGAGGAACACTCGGTCGAGCTGGCGATCGACGATCGGTGTGAGCGCGAACGATCCGACCTCGTTCCAGACGAAGACGTGCTTCTGCTCGACCAGCTCGCGCAGCGTGTCGGCGTACTCGGTGATGATCTCTCCGCCGGCTCGGCTGGCGAAGAAGTTATTGACGACGTGCTGCCTCGGCGAGCTGGTGCGGCGCATGCCGACGAACTCGTGCGTCTCAAGCCGATCGAACACCGGGTCCAGGGACCGGAGCACGACGGCGTCGGCGTCCAGCCACATGCCGCCGTACTTCTCGAGCAGGAACACCCGCAGCACGCCCGCGCGGATCGCAATGCACGGCTGGCCCGGCTTCTCGTCGCGCTCGATGCGGTGCACGTTCGCCGGCAGGTCCGGTAGGTAGTCCGCGAGATTGTCCGGCGTGACCAGCCTGAACTCGCAGTCGCCGAGGTGCTCGCGCAGCGTGGCTCGGCAGAGCCTGACGTGCGGCTTGACCGAGCCGCCGGGCGGGTTCTCCCAGTAAGACCAGATGATCTTGGCCATGCGGGGGGAGTGTATCGTCTGCTTTCGGCGTCACGTGTGCACGACGCGACCGCCGGCGTCCATGGCTACAGCCGCCACGCCTTCGATGAACGCATCAGCGAGAACGTCGACCCCTCCGCCCCCCCCGATTAGCCGTTTGCTTGCCGTCTTGGGGATCGTGTCGACCGGGCTAAACTTGCACGGCCGTGCGGTCGACATTGACCATGCCGCCGCTCCGGGACCCGCCGATGCCATCGTCGATGACGAAACTCAGATGGTCGGCCAAGCGAGCCGTCACCCGCTCGCTCGCCGAGGCCTCCGCTCGTCTGGGCCTCATGCCCGGCCGGCTGACCCCCAAAGATCGGCTCGTCTCACTCATCGAATCCCTGCACCCGATCGACGCGGGTGTCCCGCTGATCCGGCTGGGGCCGACCACGAACGAGGGCGTCTACCTCGGCGACGGCGGGTACCTGGTGCCCGACGACCTCGACGGCATCGCGGCCTGCTTCTCGCCGGGCGTCAGCGACCTCTCGGGCTTCGAAATGGACTGCGCGACGCGCGGCATGGAGGTCTTCCTCGCCGACGCCTCGGTTGACGGGCCGGGCGAAGATCACGAGCGGTTTCACTTCCGCAAGAAGTTCATCGGCGCTTTTGACGGCACCGAGTTCGACGCCTTCGATCGGTGGGTAACCGAGTCGCTGGCCGAGCTGGGTCCGGCAGCGAACGCACCAGGCGACTTGCTGCTGCAGATGGATATCGAGGGGTACGAGTACGAGGTGTTCCTGCACGCGCCCCGGTCGATCCTGAATCGCTTCCGCGTCATCGTGTGCGAGCTGCACGCGATCGATCAGTGGTGGCACGCGCCGTACTTCTCGGTGGTGTCGCGGGCGATCGAGAAAATGCTCCAGACGCACACCTGCGTGCACATCCACCCCAACAACATGCTCAAGCCGGTGGTGGTGCAGGGCGTGGCGATGCCGACGTACATGGAGTTCACGTTCCTGCGGAACGACCGCGTGAAGACCCGGGACTACGCCCGCACATTCCCGCACCCGCTGGACGTGGAGAACACGCCGGCGAGCCCGTTGCCGCTCCCGGCTTGCTGGTTTGGCGGTCCCTCGTCGGATTGAGCCGAGCCGCAAGACGATGTGCACGGTTTACATGTGCACGACGCGCCCTTCGACGTCGAAGCAGGCCTCTTTGACGGCTTCGCTCAGCGTCGGGTGGGCGTGGCAGGCGCGGGCGATGTCCTCGCTGGAGGCACCGAAGGTCATGGCCGTGGCGCACTCGGCGATCAGGTCGCCGGCGTGGGGGCCGATGATGTGCACGCCGAGCACGCGGTCGGTCGCCTTGTCGGCCAGGACCTTCACGAACCCGTCGGTCTGGGCGATCGCTTTGGCGCGGCCGTTGGCCATGAACGGGAATTTGCCGGTGGCGTAGGCGATGCCGGCGTCCTTGAGCTGTTCTTCGGTCTGCCCGACCGAGGCGATCTCCGGGTGCGTGTAGACCACGGCGGGGATCGCGTCGTACGGGACGTGACCGGCGCCGGTGACGATCTTCTCGACGCAAGCGACACCCTCTTCCTCGGCGACGTGGGCGAGCATGGCGGTCGGGATGACGTCCCCGATCGCGTAGACCGAGTCGGCGCTGGTCTTGAAGTCGTGATCGACCGGGATGTAGCCGCGTTTGTCGGTGGCGACGCCGATGGCCTCGAGGTTGAGCCCGTCCGTCATGGGCTTTCGACCGACGGCGACCAGCACGCGGTCGGCCTCGATGGGGTCGCCCCCGTCGCGCTCGATGACCATCTTGTCGCCGGCCGGTTTGACGCCGGTGACCTTGCTCTTGAGCTCGAACAACAGGCCCTGCTTCTTGAGCATCTTGTGGGCCTCTTTGGCGATCCCCGCGTCCATTCCGGGCAGCAGGCGGTCGAGGTACTCGACGACCGTGACCTTGCTGCCCAGCCGACGCCAGACCGACCCGAGCTCGAGCCCGATGTACCCCCCGCCGATGACCGCCAGGTGCTCGGGCACGGCGTCGTAGTCGATCGCCTCGGTCGAGGTGTCGACCTTGTCCATGTCCAGATCGACACCAGGCAGGGTCGCGGGCTTAGAGCCGGTGGCGATGACGATCCGCTGGGCGGTGACGTGGCTGGTCTTGCCTTTGGGGTCGGTGACGGCGACGGTGTGCGGATCGGCGAACGAGGCGAAGCCGTTGTAGACCTTGGCCTTGTTCTTCTTCATGAGCATGCCCACGCCCTTGGTGAGCTGGTCGACGACGCCGTCCTTGCGCTTGAGCATGGCCTTGAGGTCGAGCTTGACCGAGCCGACGTCGACGCCGTGGGCCTTGAGCGCGTGGCCGGCCTCTTCGTACTTCTCGGAGGATTCGAGCAGGGCCTTGGACGGGATGCATCCGACGCGCAGGCAGGTCCCGCCGAGGGCCTTTTCCTTGTCGACGATGCCGACGTTCATGCCGAGCTGGGCCGCGCGGATCGCGGCGACGTAGCCGCCCGGGCCGGCGCCGAGGATGAGGAGGTCGTGGTCGTGCTCGTTTGCCATGGGCTGAGCATAGCGGCGTGGGGTGGGGCGTTTCTGACGGCCGGGACGCGGTCGAGTAGTTTGCAGCGGACATGACCGAGCCCAACTCGACCGCCGACGCCGTCGCCGCGACGATCCGCTCGCGCCGCACGCTCAAGGTGCTGGGCGACGCCGATGCCCCGGTGTCGTTCACGCCCGAAGCCGCCGAGCGAAACCGGGCCGTCGTGCTCGACGCCCTGCGCACGGCGGGCTGGGCGCCGTTCCACTACGCCCGCGACGTCGACGGCCTGGCCGAGCCGTGGCGGGCGCACGTGCTGTGGCACGACGCCTGCCAGCGTCTCGCGCCGCGGCTGGACGAGTGGTCGCCGAACATGAAGCCGACGAACAAGGTGCCGGCCATGCTGCGGGCCTGCGGCGCGCTGGTGCTCGCGACCTGGCTGCCGCAGTTCCGCGACCCCGACCGCCAGGCCACGCCCGCCCAGGTCGCCGTCGACGACGAGCACCTCGCCGCCGCGTCCGCGATGGTGCAGAACCTGCTCCTGCTGCTCACCGCCCACGGCATGGGCACGTACTGGTCCAGCGGCGGCCCGCTCGGCTCGCCCGGCTTCTTCAACGAGATCGGCGCGACCCCGGCCGAGCGCCTCATCGCCGCGGTCTTCGTCGAGTTCCCCGACACGCTCGACATGCCACTCACCCGCCTGCCCGGCAAACATCGCGACCGCCGGAGCGACGCCTGGATCCGCGAGGTGTCGATCGATTAACCAAGCCGCTTGCGCCGGTCTCCCCAGCGTTGTGTCGATGCGCGGCGGTCGTTTCCTGAAAGGGCGCCGATGGAACCCACCCCCACGACCTTGATCACGGGTGCCGATCGGGGCATCGGCCTGGGCCTAGTTCGGCACTACGTCGGTCAGGGAAGCAACGTGATCGCCACGACCCGGCGGGATCGTCCGGGCGCCGCGCTGGCCGAGATCGACGAGACGCACGGCCACCTGCGTGTGATGTCGCTCGACGCCGGCGACGAAGCCTCGATCCACGCCTTCGGCGAACGGCTCGTCGCCGGCGGGATCACGCTCGACCTGGTCATCAATAACGCCGGCGTCTCGCTCGGCGAGCCGTTCGGCGACTGGTCGTTCGATCACTTCACGCGGCACTTCCACGTCAACACCGTCGGCCCGTCGATGGTGGTCCAGGCGATCAAGCCCAGCCTGAAGGAAGGCAGCAAGGTCATCCAGATGACCTCGGGCATGGCGTCCGCCGAGCTGAACCTGGGTCCCGACAACCCGCTCGACGCCTACGCCGTGAGCAAGTGCGGGCTGAATATCCTCACGCGCCGCCTCGCCGAGAAGCTCCGGCCGGAGGGCATCGCCATCGTCGCCATGAGCCCGGGCTGGGTGCAGACCGACATGGGCGGCGAAGGCGCGACGCACACCGTCGAGGCAGCCGTGGCGACAATGACGGGCACCATCGCCCGGCTCGGCATGGACGACACCGGCGCTTTCGTCGGGCCCGAGGGCAAGCCGTGCCCATGGTGACTGTCGACGATCCGGCTGAAAGACATGGCCCAGGGGAGGCACCCCCGGCAAGCGGAGAGCAGCGATATCGCGAGAATCCGCCGAGAGCCAGAAGCGGCGAGGCGAAGCCGGGTCGCGGGTGATGGGGTTTTCACCGGGCCGCAGGTGAAGTTGGAGAAGACCAGAGAGCCGTTCGGTGGCGTTGCCCGCGTCGCCGGCTCCGAGAAGGGCAGGCCGCGGCGTTGCCCTGGCGGGTTCTTGTTGACTTTCGGGGCCACTGGCCTTGAAGAGATGGGCCGGCCTGGGATAAGATTACGCCCCCAAATTGTTTCATTTACGCAATCTCGGAGTGCTGTCGTTATGGATCATGCCGTCAATCGCCGCGTCTTTCTTCAGGCCTCCGCCGCCACGGCGATGGGTGCCGGTTTGCTGCCTGGTCTTGCCCGCGCTCAGTCGCCCAACAGCAAGCTCAACATCGCCATGATCGGCGCGGGCAACATCGCCGGCATGGCCATGGGGCCATGCAACAGCGAAAACATCGTCGCGTTGGCCGATGTCGACGAGAACAAGTTCGCGCAGCACGCCGAGAAGTTCCCGCAGATCGAGAAAGCCCGGAAGTTCAAGGACTTCCGCGTGATGCTCGACACAATGGAGAACGAGATCGACGCGGTGTGCATCAACACGCCGGACCACACGCACTTCGTCGCCACGATCGATGCGATGCAGCGGGGCATGCACGTCTGCACGCAGAAGCCGCTGACGCACAACATCTGGGAGGCCCAGACGCTCCAGAAGGCCAAGGACAAGTACGGCGTGGTCACCAACATGGCCGTGCAAGGCCACACCTTCGACGGCATCCGACAGATGCGCGAGTGGTACGAGGCCGACATGCTCGGACCGGTCACCGAAGTGCACAGCTGGATGTCCGGACCCTGGTGGACCACGCCCGACGCGGAAAAGCCCAGCAGGTTCTGGCAGAAGCCCGAGACGCTGCCCCCCGCGGCCGAGGCCGTGCCGAGCAACCTGGACTGGGACCTGTGGGTTGGCCCCGTCGTGACGGACCTCTCCTACAACAGCGTCTATCACCCCCTCACCTGGCGGGGCTATCACGCGTTCGGCAACGGCCTGATCGGCGACTGGATGCCCCACATCTCCGACGCTCCGATCTCGATCCTCGATCTCTATGACCCGGTCGCGGTGGAACTCGAAGAGGTCGAGGGTGGCAACGACATCGTTGTCCCGAACGCCAGCCGCGTCCGCTGGGAGTTCGAGGGTCGCGGCGACAAGGCCCCCTGCACGTTCTACTGGCACAACGGCCCGCCCAACAAGTACCGGCCGCAGACACCCGAGTCCTGGACCTGGGGCGACGACCTGCCCAACGCCGGCACGCTGTTCCTGGGCGATAAGCGGGCCGCCTTCACCGATAACCGGTCCAACAAGCCCCGCCTCGCGGATCGCGAGGCGATGAGGGCGTTCAAGGAAGCCGGCTACCCCGAAGAGGTCTACCCCCGCATCAAGGGTGGCCCATTTACCGAGTGGATCAAGGCGATCAAGGGCGAGGGCCCGGAGCCGGGCGCGAACTTCGACTTCGCGGCCCCGTTTACCGTGACCCAGCTCCTGGGCGCCCTGGTGATCCGTCACGGCGGTCGGATCGAGTGGGACCCCGAGAAGGGTGTCATCAACCGGCCGGAACTCAACGCATTCGTCAAGCCCGAGGCTCGCTCGGGATGGGTGTACGGCGAGGACCTCTGGTCGGCGTGAGCCGATGGGCGTGAGCGTTTCCCGCGGTTTGCCGCGATGCCAACCTCTGAGTCGCAGAGGGACGTTGTTCTGAACCATTACCTGCTCTCTTTCTCGGAATGATGCGTCATGACTCACTCGATGAACCGCAGGAGCTTCCTGAAGACCACCGCCGCCACGGCCGCCACCGCAGCCGGGGCGGGTGTCCTATCCGGACGCGCCAGCGCTCAGCCGGTCCGATCGGCTAACGGCAAGCTCAACATCGCTCTGGTCGGGGCGGGCAACATCGCCGGTCACGCGATGTGGGGCGCGGTCGACGACAACATCGTGGCTTTGGCCGACGTCGACGAGACCATGTTCCTTCAGAAAGCCGACAAGTTTCCTCAGCTGAACGACGCGCGGAAGTTCGCGGATTTCCGGGTCATGCTCGATGAGATGGAGGACGAGATCGACGCGGTGTGCATCAACACGCCGGACCACACGCACTTCGTGGCGACGATCGCGGCCATGGAGCGCGGGATGCACGTCTGCACGCAGAAGCCGCTGACCCACAACGTCTGGGAAGCGCTGACGCTCAAGAAAGCCAAGGACAGATACGGTGTAGTCACCAACATGGCCAACCAGGGCCACACGCACGACGGCATCCGCGAGATGCGTGAGTGGTACGAGGCCGACGTCTTCGGGCAGATCACCGAGGTGCACTCCTACTTCGGCGGGCCGGGCTGGAAGATCTACGACGGCAACCCGGAGAACAACCACTTCTTCATGCGGACCGAGGCCATGCCCCCCGCGGCCGAGCCGATCCCGTCCCACTTCAACTGGGACCTGTGGAAGGGCCCGGTCGTCACCGACCTGCCTTACAACGGCGCGTATCACCCGCTCGGTTGGCGGGGGCACTACGCCTTCGGCAACGGGTTGGTGGGCGACTGGATCCCGCATACCGCCGACGCGCCGGTCTGGATCCTGGATCTCTACGACCCCGTTGCCGTCGAGCTCGAAGAAGTCGATGGCGGGGACGAATGGACCGTCCCCAATTCCAACCGTATCCGCTGGGACTTCGAGCGCCGAGGCGATAAGGCGCCTTGCACGTTCTACTGGTACAACGGACGGCAGGCCTTTCGGCCCGAGAAGCCCGAAGGTTGGGACTGGGGCGACGACATCCCGGGCAGCGGGACGTTCTACATCGGCGAGAAACAGGTCGGCTACACCGACAACCGCTCCAACAAGCCGCGCCTTGCCAGCAAGGAAGCGACGAGAGCACTCAAGGAATCCGGCGCGATCGAGCCCAAGTACCCCCGTATCAAAGGCGGGCCTCACAAGGAATGGGTCCGCGCGATCAAGGGCGAGGGCCCCGAGCCCGGCTCGAATTTCGACGTTTCCGCACCGTTTACGGCGATGTCTCTGCTCGGCGCGATCGTCATGCGGCATGGCGGCAAGATCGAGTGGGACGCCGAGAACGCTCGGATCATCAACCGCCCCGAACTCAACGCCTGGGTGAAGCCCGAAGTCCGCCCGGGCTGGGAGTACGGCGAGGACCTCTGGTCGGCGTGAGCCCGCGTTAAGCCTCATTGGAGCGTTGAACAATGAAGCACTTCGCGTTGCTGCTGTGCCTGATGATTGGCGTCGCCGGGCTGTGCGGGGCGCAGTCGGAGTCCGACGACGCGGGCTATGAGTCGCTGTTCGACGGTCAGACGCTCGACGGCTGGCACATCATGCAGGTGCCCGAGAGTCACAACTACCACGGCGCGCCGGGGAACTTCTTCGTCGAGGACGGCGCGATCCATTGCTACCAGCTGCCTAACAAGAACGGCGCGCTGCTGCTCACGGACCGTCAGTTCGGCGACTTCGAGCTGGAGCTGGAGATGCAGACCGACTGGGGCTGCGACTCGGGCATCTTCATCCGATGCACCGAGAAGGGCCAGGCCATCCAGATCCTCAACGACTACATCGGCTATGGCAGCGTCGGGTTCGTCTACGGCTCGGGCATCGGCGGTTTCATGTGCCGCCCGCTCGTGCTGTATGAGAAGGACGGCGAGATCCTCGCCCGGGACAACTACGACGGCGTCGAGATCGACAAGCTCGTCTACTCAATGGACGCCGGGACGTGGAACGCGACGTTCAAGCCCGGCGAGTGGAACACGCTCAAGATCCGTTGCGTCGGCGACGAGCCCAATGTCACCACTTGGATCAACGGCGTGAAGGTCATGGAGCTGGATGGCTCGACCTTCGGCGCCCGGCACATGCGCGACTCGAACGATCGCAACTGGGACGCGCCGTCGGCCTGGGACGCCGAGAAGACCCGCGAAACCCTCGGCGATCGCGGCTCGATCGGACTTCAGGTTCACCCCAGCGGCAAGTGGAACCGCTGGAAGACCGGCGGCACCGCGCGGTATCGCAACATCCGCATCAAGGAACTGGACGCGGAGTGAGCCGGCGTCGCGGCGGCGTCAAGCCGGGGGCTGGGCTAAGGCAGACGGGTCGAACGCGACGCCGCACTCGTCGGCGACCTGCTTGAACTCGTCGATCTCGGCGTCAGTGAAGAGCAGGCCGCCCGCGGCGGCGGTGCGCTTGGCGAAATCGGCCTCGATCTGGCCGGGGAGGATCGCGCGGCCGCCGGCGCCGGAACTCGCGGCGTTGCCGTGGCCCATGACGTCGTCCAGCACGGACTTGATGTTGGCCGCCTGATCGCGCCCTGCCGCGAACGCTCCGCAGTCGACAGCCGCGGGGTGGATGACCTGGAAGTAGAAGTTGGGCGTCGTCTTCTCGCCCGTGACGCCGGCGGGGATCGCTTCGGGGCGAGATCGCAGCGTGGGCAGCGACCCGCCGATCAGCGCGCCGACGACCTCGTTGATCAGCGACAGCCCGTAACCCTTGTGCCGGCCGAACGGCAGCAGGGCGGCGACGGCGTTGGGGTCCGTCGTCGGGTTGCCGTCGGCGTCGACCGCGGCCTCGGGCGGGAGCTGCTGGCCCTCGCGCTTGAACTGCTGCACCCGGCCCATCGCGACGGTGCTGGTCGCCCAGTCGATCACGATCGGGAAGCCCACGGCGTCCTGCGTCGGGAACCCAAACGAGTGCGGGTTCGTACCGAGGGTGGGGAACTTACCGCCGAAGGGCACGACCTCAGCCAGCGCGGCCGTGCAGTTGGTGTAGGCGATGTAGCCGCGCTTGGCGGCGTCCATCACGTACCCGCCACCCCAGAGGTAGTGAAAGGCCTGGTCGACCGAGACGATGCCGACGCCGTACTGGTCGGCCATCTCGATGCAGGCGTCGATGGCGTCGAAGGCGACGGCCTGGCCGAGCTTCTTGTTGGCGTTCCACTTCTGGGCGGCGGGGAAGCGTGAGGGGAGCTTGTCGATGGCGGCGCCGGGGACGCAGCCGGGATTGGTCGTGTTGCCCGAGCCGAAGAGGTGGTCGAGGTGCAGGGCCTTGAGGGCGTTGTGGGTCTTGATGCCGTGGGTCGCGGCGAGCTCGCAGAAGCGGGCGGCCTGATCGGCCTCGTCGGCGGTGTAGCCGCGGGCCATGTAGGCGGCGGCGACGATCTGGTTGTGCAGTTCAGCGGGGAGGACGCGTTCGGCCATGGGAAGGCTCCTGGACGCCCGAGCGGGCGGGGTGAGCACGTCCCTCCAGTCATCGCCACGCGGCGACCGACGACCTCCGTGCTGGTCGAGCCACGTTGTACCCGGACCGGGCGGGGTGTCAACGTGGCGGGGCCTGAACGTTCGTCACGAACGCCGCGCCGAATTATGACCCATTGCTCACGATCCACCGATCCGGGCCCGGTTTACTGCGCACGTACCCGGTCGCGGATCGGTTGATTTCTGACTCAACGCATCGCGGAGGCGCGACAACGCGGCCGGGCGCAGCCGTCCCGGCGACTCAGGAGGAGAGAACATGTCAGTACGCCATTTCACGCTCGCGATCGGTCTTTCGGCGGTCGCGCTCGCGGCGATGCCCGCCGAGGCCCAGTACAAGATCACGGTCCTGCACAACAACGACGGCGAGTCGGACCTGCTCGGCCAGGGCTCGTTCGGCAACGTCGCCCAGTTCGCCACGCTCGTCGATGACACCCGCTCGTTCTACACCGGGCTCGGCCACGGCGTGGTGACGCTCTATGCCGGCGACAGCTTCCTGCCCAGCCCCGAGTTTGCCGCGAGCCTCAACTCCGGCGCCCCCGGCAGCCGTACGTTCTTCGACGCCCGCGCGATCAGCGCCATCGGCTACGACGCCGCCGCGATCGGCAACCACGAGTTCGACGCCGGGCCCTCCGTGCTCGCCGAGTTCATCCAGGGTGCGCAGACCAGCAACGCCGTGCCCTACCTCAGCTCGAACCTCGACTTCACCGGCGAGCCCGAACTGCAGGCGCAGGTCGGCAGCAACATCTTCAAGTCCACCACCGTCGAGGTCCCCACCAGCGATGGCACCAAGAGCGTCGGCATCATCGGCGCCACCACGACCAACCTGCCCTTCATCACCAGCCCCGGTAACGTCACGATCAACGACCTCGCGCCGTCGATCAACGCCGAGGTCGCCGCCCTTCAGGGCCAGCCCGGCGGCGTCGACAACATCATCCTGCTCAGCCACCTCCAGGGCATCGGCTCCGACGCCGCGCTCGTGCCCAGCCTCAGCCCGGACATCGACCTCATCGTCGCCGGCGGCGGCGACGAGCTGCTCGCCACGACCACGGCCCCGTCGCCCACGGACGTCAACGGCCTCGGCGCACCCGTCAGCATCGTCGACACCGACCCGACCGCCATGCCCGTCGCCGACTACCCCACGACCGACGCCGGCACGCCCATCGTCACCGGCCCGGGCAGCTACTCCACGCTCGGCCGCGTCACCCTCGAGTTCGACTCGACCACCGGCGACCTGATCGGCATCGACGCTTCCTCCAACCCGCAGGAGAACCTCGGCTTCGCGGCCGACGCCGGCATCCAGTCCGACGTCGTCGATCCCGTCACCGCCTTTGTCGACGGCCTGAGCAGCCAGGTCATCGCCACCTCGTCGCAGTTGCTGCCAGGCAACGAGGACCGCGACGTGATCCGCGCCGAGGAGGCCGGCCTGGGCAACCTCGTCGCCGACGGCATCTTCAAGGCCGCTAACGACAACGCCGGCGACTTCGGCGTCGACGCCCCCGACCTCGCCTTCGTCAACGGCGGCGGCATCCGCGACAACGTCGAGATCGGCGACTTCAGCGTCCTCAACACCTTCGACATCTCACCCTTC